>DDYF01000017.1 GCA_002347645.1 Thermoleophilia bacterium UBA2241
GATGTTGAACTTGGCCTCCATCATCCCGGGCTCGTCCGGGTGGACCGACGAGGTGAAGGCCAGCGTGCCGAGGCCCTTGTCGAGACGGATCTGCTCCATCGCGATGGGGTCCGAGAGGTCACGCGGCGTGCAGCCGAGCTTGTCGGCCACGTACTGCTTGGCTTCCTTGAGTCGCATCCGCCGGGTCATCTGCATCCGGGCGACCAGGTCTCCGGCCGCCCGCATCCCGCCCATGCCCGACGCCTGCGAGTGGGCCCCCTCCATGCCGAGGGGATCGCCGGTGCCCACCTAGTAGCCGTCGATCTTGAGGATCTCGACGAAGGCCTTGCTGGCGCGCGAGGTCGCGTCGGCCGGCGGGTAGACGCAGGTCGGCACGCCGCCGACGCCCATGCCCACGTTGACGTGCACGGGGATCTCGGCGACCTCCATGGCGGGCTTGACCAACGTGATGGCGCGGGCGATGTTCCAGGCCGTCGACTTGCCGGTGTTGATGTTGACGGCCGGCCCGTAGATGGAAGCGCCGGCCTGCTGGACCATGCGCACCTGGTCACGTGGCCACATGCCGGCGAGCCGCTCGCCGTCGAAGGTCAGCTGGCCGTGCATGCCGAGCACGAACTCGCTCGCCATGCCGATCTCGATGCCGAGCCAAGGGTACTTCGCGCGCAGCATGCGGCAGGCCCGCAGGCCGGCGAGGAAGTCGGCGTCGCCGGCCGCCCCGGTGGTGTCGAAGTCGATGCCGTCGGTGCCCGCCGCGACCATGTTGTCGGCGACGAAGGCGATGTCCTCGACGAGCATCTGCGCCGCCTCTTCCTGCGCCGCGCGGGCCTCGTCGATCTTGCCCATGGGCAGCAGCTCGGACCAGTTCGGGATGGGGCCGTCCGGCTTCGAATAGCGACCCAGGTCAGGCATGCCGCCGTACTGCACCGGGTTGGTGAGCAGCGCCTGGGCGATCTTCATCGACTGGCCTTCGTGGGCGACGTTGGTCTTGACCGCCTTGTAGGAGTAGTCGATCTGCCAGAGCTCGACCATGTCGACGCCGAGCAGGGCCTCGAAGGACTGCAGGTCCTGGACCCGGTTGCCGATGTGCTTGGTCCCGGTCCCGTCGTTGGAGAGGATCACCTCGTCGCCGATGTCGACGGCGGTGAAGCGGGCTGGCGAGGCGTAGATGTCGAGCAGGTGGTCGAGCTCGTCGGGGCTGAGCTCGGGGACCTTGGCCTTCTTGGCCGCGAGCTGGGTGCCGGCCTCGAGGTCGGCCCGCATCTCGGACCGCGTCATCTCGACCAGCGAGCCGTCACCCATGCGGGTGGGGATCCTGGGCTCCAAGCGCATCACCTCCATCTCGTCGTCGGGGAGCGAGTGCGGCCGAAGCCTACCGCACGGCTCGCGCGGACCGCCACCGGCACTTGGACGGTCCAGGCGTCACGGCAGCGAGCCCACGATCCCCTTGAACTGGTCGCGCGTGAAGGCCCGCATCGTCGTCGTGGTCACGTTCCCCAGAGCAGTCAATCCGAGTGAGAACGCGGCGGCGGCCTCGTCGCTCGGCGCCTCTCCGATCGCGACGTAGTCGTACGGCCCCATGGTGATGTGGAAGCTGTACATCTTGCCGCCCATCGCTTCGAACGCCTTCACCCCCTCGGCGATGCGCTCCGGTGCCGCCTTGATGTCGGCAGCGCCCTGGGCGGTCAGCTTCATGAGCATGACGAACGCGGACATCGTGGACCCCCCTTCGGACTCCTTTGACGGCGTCGCCCCGCGGCGGCGCACACGGCTGGTCTACCCGAGGCGCGAAGCAGCTAACGGCAGACACCGTTGACGGGGAGCGTGAGGAGAGACGACGCGAACGCGAGGCGGCGGACGACGCTGGAGCCGGCGGGCGGATTCGAACCGTCGACCTGCCGCTTACAAGGCGGCTGCTCTACCGACTGAGCTACGCCGGCCCGGACGTGCAGGTGCACAGTCTACCGCGCGCCAGCGCGTGTCGAACGCGAGCCTCCCCAGACGAGGCGGGCGCGCGGCGCATCGGCGAGCGACGTTGGCTGGTGAGGGGGCGCTCGGGGCCAGAGAGACCGTGTCAAACAGTCTGCCCCGGCCCCGAGCCGCGGTCCGCCCGGGGCCGGGGCGGACCTGAAGATAGGAGGTACCAGCACAAGACGCTGGCAGCGTGCTTCCTGGAGAAGGAAGCGCCGCACATCTGACTCTAGAGGGGTCCTTCGAAGCGAACATTAACCGAATATGAAGCGATATGAAGCGAGCAGTGCCTGCCGCCTGCCTCATGGTGCTGTTTTGATGAGATTCTACCTTGGTTTGGGCGCCTCCGGACTGTCGTCCGCCTCGGCCAAGGGGAGTGCGTCGAGCCTCGAGGGGTCGTCGTCGAGCAGCGCCAAGAGCCCAGCTTCGTCGAGGACCGTCACGCCCAGGCTGCGGGCCTTGACGAGCTTCGAGCCCGGGGCTTCCCCAGCAACGACGTAGTCGACGCTCTTGCCCACCGTGGCGCTCACGCGCCCGCCGCGCGCCTCGATGCGCTCCTGGGCCTGGGCGCGCGTCAACGTGTCGAGCCGCCCCGTGAGGACGAACGCCCGTCCGGCCAGAGGGCCCGGGCCGGCCGGCGTGGTCTCCGCTATGAAGCACAGTCCGTGGGCGCGCAGCCTCGCGACGGTCTCCTGGTTCCTGGGGTCGTCGAGGTACTGGCGCACGGCTTCCGCCACGACGCCCCCGACACCGGGCACGGCCGCGAGCTCATCGAGCGACGCCCCCAGGAGGTCGTCCATCGTGGCGAAGCTCTCGGTGAGCGCTCGCGCCGTGACGCCTCCGACGTGGCGCATGCCCAGCGCCAGCAGGACCCGGGCGAAGGGCTGCTGCTTCGACGCCTCCAGCGCCGCGAGCACGTTCTCGGCCAGCTTGCCGGGCACGACGATGTCGTTCCCCTCCGGGTCTTTCTCCTTGCGCGTGAAGAGCGGCACGTCGACCAGCTTGCTGAGAGTGAGGTCGTACAGGTCGGCGACGTTCTCGATGAGGCCCGCCTCGTGGAGAGCGGCCACCGCCTCTTCGCCGAGCCCGTCGATGTCCATGGCCCCCTTGCTGACGAAGTGCTTGATGCTCTCCACGATCTGCGCCGGGCACGAGCGGTTCGGGCAACGCACGGCCACCTCGCCACTCTCGCGCACGGTCTGCGACCCGCAGGCCGGGCAGAAGGCGGGCATGCGCCACTCGAGCAGCGCCGCGTGCCGCGCCGCGCGCGGCACGCGGCGCCCTTCCTCCTCGACGTCGCCGGTCAGGACCGGCCCCACGACCTGCGGGATCACGTCGCCGGCGCGCTGCACGACGACGTCATCGCCGGGGCGGAGGTCCTTGCGCCGGATGTCGTCCTCGTTGTGCAGGGTGGCGCGCTCGACGATCACGCCGCCGACGCCGACGGGCTCGAGGACGGCGAAGGGCGTCAGCACGCCCGTCCGGCCGACGTTCACGGCGATCTCGCGCAGGCGCGTCGTCGCCGTCGTCGGCGCGAACTTGAACGCGATCGCCCAGCGAGGGTCGTGAGCGACCGCGCCGAGGGCGCGCTGCAGGGCGTACGCGTCGACCTTCACGACGGCGCCGTCGATGTCGTAGTCCAGGTCGTCGCGCTTGCTCTCCCAGCGCGCGCACAGGGTCGCGACCTCGTCGATCGACTCGGCCACTGCGATGTCGGGGTTGACGCGAAATCCCTGCGCGCGCAGCCACTCGAGCGCGCCGCGGTGATCGCCGAGCGCGAGGCCCTCGCTTGCTCCGATGCCATAACAGAAGAGCGACAAGGGCCGCGAGGCCGCGACGGCCGGGTCGAGCTGACGGATCGACCCGGCGGCGGCGTTGCGGGGGTTGGCGAACGCGGGCAGGCCGTCGGCGGCGCGCGCCTCGTTGAGGCGCGCGAAGGCGGCCAGGGGAAGGTAGACCTCGCCGCGGACCTCGACGACGGGGGGCGGCGGGTCCTCGCGCAGGCGCAGCGGCACCGCGCGGACGGTCTTGAGGTTCGCGGTGACGTCCTCTCCCACCGTGCCGTTCCCCCGGGTGGCACCGACGGCGAACACGCCGTCGCGGTACGTCAGCGAGATGGCGAGCCCGTCGATCTTCGGTTCCACGACGTAGCGCACCGGCACGTCGTCGAGCCCCCTCGCCTCGAGCAGGCGGCGATTGCGGGCATCCCACGCGCGAAGCTCCTCGGCGCTGCGCGCGTTGGCCAGCGAGAGCATCGGCTCGAGGTGGCGCACCTGCTCGAACCTCTCGAGCGGCCGCCCGCCGACACGCTGCGTCGGCGAATCGGGCGCGCGAAGCTCAGGGTGTTCCTCCTCGAGCGTCTGCAACTCGCGAAAGAGGCCGTCGTACTCGGCGTCCGAGATCTCGGGCTGGTCGAGGTCGTAGTACAGGCGCGCGTGGTGCTCGATGAGCGCACGCAGTTCGGCCGCACGCCTGGCTGCGTCGTCGGCACCCACCGCTTCTCCCCTCAGTCGCGCGCCGGCGGGGACGCGGCGACCTCGCGCAGCGTGCGGCCGCGACCGCGCAGGCACAGGTCGACGAGCTCTTCCGGTCGTTCGAGCCAGAAGTCGGGCGCCGCCTCGAGAAGGGCGTCGCGACCGAAGACGCCCCACGCGACGGCCGCCGTCGCGATCCCGGCCGCCCTGCCGGCGTGCACGTCGACGGGGCTGTCGCCGATGTAGATGGGCGCCGGCGCGGCTGCCGGGGTGCCAGGGACGCCGGTCCCGGCGCCGGCCTCGCCTGCGCCCCTGCCGGCGCCGGCCTCGAGGCGCTCGAGGCAGAGAAGGACAGGCTCCGGCGCCGGCTTGTGCGCGTCGGTGTCGCTGGCCGTGACGACGACGTCGAACATTGTGCGCATGCCGACCGCGGCGAACGCCATGGCCGTCGTGTCGCGGCTCTTGGACGTGACGATGCCGAGACGACGGCCCGCGTCCTTCAGCGCGGTGAGCGCCTCAGCGATGCCGTCGTACGAGCGGATCAGCTCGTCGTGGCGTCGGTGGTTGTACTCGCGGTAGACGTCGTATAGCTCGCGCGCCTTGTCGCGGGAGAGGCGCTCCATCTGGGCCATGAGCGGTTGCCCGACGCCTGCGGTGATGTGCTCGTCGGGCAGGTCGACCCCGAGGACGGTGCGCACCGCGTGGCGGAACGACAGAACGATGAGCTCGACGGTGTCCACGACGGTCCCGTCGAGGTCGAAGAGGACAGGGTCGAACCCGCGCACCACGCCCCCGTTACCCGTGGACCGCCTGCGTGTCTGGCTCCCACGCGGCGAGGTCGGCGAGCAGGCCTGCGTCGAGCAGGTCGTAGCGCAGCGGCGTGACGGCCACGAAGCCCGCCGCGACGACCGCGAAGTCGGTGTCGAAACCCGCGACGGCGGGCGGTCCGTCACAGGGCACGAAGTACTCGCCGGCGTGCTCCCCGGCGAGCGTCACACGGTCGTGGCAGCTCGCGCCGCCGAGGCGCGCAGGGCGCAGGCCGCGGATCTCGGCGGCCGGAAGGTCCGGGAGGTTCACGTTGAGGACCGTCCGCGGCGGGACGCCCTCGTCGACTGCCCGGCGAAGGATGGCTCGCAGCAGCGGGACGGCCTCGTCGAGCCAACGCGGCTCGCGGCTCTCGACGGAGAAGGCGAGGCCGGCGCCGCCGCGCAGCGCCGTCTCGAGCGCAGCGCCCACGGTGCCGGAGTACGTCACGTCGGCGCCCAGGTTGCCCCCCAGGTTGACGCCCGAGACCACGAGATCGGGCACCGGCGCGACTACGCCGAGCAAGGCCACGCGCACGCAGTCCGACGGGGTGCCGTCGAGGGCAAAGCCCTCGAAGTCCCCGCCGAACCTCGTGCGCTCGAGTCTGAGCGCGCGGTCGATGGTGATGCTGCGCGCCACGGCGCTGCTGTTCGCGGCCGGGGCGATGGTCGTGACGTCGCCGAGCCCCTCGAGGGCCGAGCGCAAGGCGGCGATGCCGGGCGAGGCGATCCCGTCGTCGTTGGTGAGCAGGAGCTGGGTCACTCGCGCATTGTACTTCACCGGCCGGGTGCGCCCCGTCGGCCGGGTGCCTCGCGCAGCGCGCAGGAGAAGCGACGACGCGCGTCGTAAGACGAGGCGAGAAGGCCGACAAGGAGCCCCATGTCCGAGCCAAGCCAAGCCGCCGGGCGCCTCGTCACCTGGCGGGTCCCGCTGCGCCGAGGCGTCGCCCTCGGCGCCGCCCTGGCCGCCGTGACGGGGCTCGCGCTGGTCGCCGGGCCGGCCTACGTCTGGCCGCTCTTCGTGCTGCCGCTCGTCCTCGCAGCGCTCTTCTTCTTCGAGCTCGGCAGCCTCCTCGTCACAGGCTGGCTCGGTCTGCTGCACGTCAATCTGTTCGCGTTCGTCGCCCCGGTGACTCCGTCGGCCGTGCGTCTGGCCGTCATCGGGACGGCGCTCTTCGGCGTCGCCGGCGCACTGCTCGGACGCGCGCAGCGCGAGCACGCCCGCGTCCAGGCATCACTCGCCGCCTCCTCGCTCTGCGACCGCCTGACCGGCCTGTACAACTACGGGACCTTCGTCGACTACCTCCACAACGAGGTGACGAAGGTCGACCGCTACGGCGGCACGCTCACGCTGCTCATGCTCGACCTCGACCACTTCAAGAGGTTCAACGACGTCCATGGCCACGAGGCCGGCAACGAACTGCTCAGAAGCGTGGGCGCCGCCTTGCGCGGCCTCGTCCGCGAGGCCGACCTGGCGGCGCGTTACGGCGGCGAGGAGTTCGCCGTGCTCATCCGCGGCGACGAACGCCAAGGCTTCGAGCTCGCCGAACGGCTCCGCCGTGCCGTGGCCGACCTGTCGGTCGTGGTGCGCGGCGGCCACACCGCCGCGGCCACGGTCTCCGTCGGTGTCGCGAGCTATCCGGGCGCCACGCGCGACGAGACGGAGCTCATCGACCGCGCCGACGCGGCGCTCTACGCCTCGAAGCACCGCGGCCGCGACCGGGTGACGATCGCGACCGTCGCTATCTCCGGCGCGGCCGTCGAACTCAGCGCCTGAGTGTGAGGCTGGCCCCGAGCGCGTCGGCGCCGCGGCGCCGCGCCGCTCAGCTCGCGAAGGTCACGTGCGGCAGGCGTGTGTCGGGACGCGCGTAGAGGTCGCCGCAGTACAGCTCGACGCCGTTGCGGCGCAGCACGCGCTCCTGCTCATCGGTACGCACCCCCGTGGCCACGAGCTGCGCCTTGATCCGCCCGGCGAACCGCACCAGCAGCTGCACGACCTCGACCGGGGTGAGCTCGCCCGTCACCCCTGCGACGAGGACCGGGTCCAGACAGATGAAGTCGGGCGCGGCCTCGGCGATGAGCTCGAGGGTCGTGAACTGTGCGCCGAGGCCGGCGAGGCACAGCTGGAAGCCCATGTCGCGGACGTTCGCCAGCGTGCGAAGCGTGGACGCCGTGTTGCTGCGCAGCTCGTCGGCGTCGACCTCGAACACGACGTGCTGGGGGACGAGCGTCTGGTTGAGCGAGTAGAACTCGCTGAGCGCGACGACGGCAGCGTTGGGCAGTTCGGTCGCGGCGCACCAGACGAACAGCAGGTCGTCCGCGGCAAGGCCGGCGGCCGCCGCGACCGTCGCCGCCCGTGCCGCGACCCCGTACGCCGGCAGGAGGCTCGAGCGCCGCGCGACGTCGAGCAGCACGTCCGGCAGCCGCAGCGGCGAGTAGAACGGCCCGCGCAGGCTGCTTCGGTACCCGACCACGGTCCGGCCGCCCAGATCGACGACCGGCTCGAAGAGCGGCTCGAGCTCCGCCTCTTCCACACAGTTGGCGAGCGTCTTCTCAAGCTCCTGACCATACAGGACGGCCTGCTCCTCGGCGGCCTGCATGGCGAGGGCGACGCCGCGCTGCAGGTTCTGCTCGAACGTGAGCGCGTCGTCGCCTTGGAGGATCGCCGCCCCGACGGACGGGTGGACGCGGTCGTACACGCCGGGGGCGAGGTCGTTGAGCAGCAGCGACTGCAGGCGCTCGTAGACGCGACGGGTGACGAGCGCCAGGTCGTCGGCAGAGACGACGTCGCTCGAGCGCGGCGGGGAGAGGAGGACGATGAAGGCGTCGTCGGTGAGCGTGAAGTCGGCGACCACGTCGAGCCGCCGAAGCGTGCTCCCCACCATGCCGCCGAGGTTGTTCGCCACGGCGTCGAGGATGTCGCGCACGATGCGCCAGCCGAAGATGGGCTCGAGACGCCCGTACCGGTCGAGCTTGACGTACAGGATGGCGACGCTGCCGCGACGTTCGAGCTCGAGGCGGATCGCGTCGGCGACGACGCTGAGCGCCGGCAACGACGACGCGCCGTCACTCACCAGGCTGCGCATCGTCGTCTGCGCGCGGCGGAGCGTCTCGTCGCTCGGGATGTCGGGACTCACGCTGCCCCCAGTGAGCCTCAGGTCGAGGCCGTGGAGCCGGCCTTGGCGGCCTTGCCCGCCGTCGTCTCCCCGGCCGCGCCCGCCTTCTCGGCGGCCGGCTTGGCGTCGGAGACAGGCGTCGCCGCACCGTCTCCGTCCGACTCGGTGCCTTCCTTCGCCGGGCGGCCCTTCGACGAGCGTCCGTAGTCGGTCGTGTAGAACCCGGATCCCTTGAAGTGGATCGCCACCGGGTGCAAGACCTTGTGCAACGACCCCCCGCAGTGCTCGCAGACTCGAAGCGGCTCGTCGGACATCTTCTGCATGACCTCGAAGAGCGCTTCGCAGTCGTCGCAACGGTATTCATAGATGGGCACTGGCGGACTCTCCGTGAGCTACGTAGGGCGATTGAGTCTAGCACAGGCGATGACACGACCTGAGGCGGCGCCCCCGGCCCGGCGCCCAGGCGCGGTGGCCGCGCCGGGGCGACGCCTCAGGGCTCGAACGACGGCAGGTGGCCGGCGATCACGCGGTGCGGCGCGAACGCGCGCACCCGGCGCCACGAGACGAGCAGGTCGTCGGCGTCCGGACCCGGCTCTGGCACCATGGCCTCGAAGGCGTCTCGCGACGGTCCGACGATGTCGCCGCACAGCACCGTCACCCCCGCTTCGTCGCAGGCCGCGAAGGTCACCCCCCCGGGCGTGTGCCCCGGGGTCAGCGCCCACCGCAGGCCAGGCGCGAGCTCGCCCTCTTCCCCTTCGAGGACGCGCAACTCCCGCGCCTTGAGGATGCCCTCTACCACCGGCCAGTGGGCCGCGCCGATCTCGGCCTCGTGCAGGACGACGGGCAGGGGCAGGTCGACACACGCGCATGCGTGGTCGTCGTGCGCGTGCGTGAGGGCAACGAAGTCGACGTCGTCAAGACCGAGGCCCCGTGCCGCCAGCGCCTTGAGCACGGGCTCGTTCTGCAACTGGAGGCCCGGGTCGACGACGACCGTCGGCTCGCCGCGCGAGCGGTCACCGCGCAGCAGGACCGTGTTCGGGAAGGTGGTCATTCCCACCACCGGGCGTTCGTCGCGCAGCCGGCGGTAGGCGGCGTACGCCTCGGGCGACCGGTGCTCTGCCAGGACGCGTACCTCGGCATTTTCGACGCTGAAGGCGAAGCGCGCCGTCGGGATCAGGATGTCCACCGCATACATCGCGGCCACCTCCTTCGCGAGCGATCGTCCCCAAGAGCCGGTCAGACGGGTCGGGCGCCGCTCTCCGTTCGCGGGGGTCGAGTGTCGTCCTCAGCGCGCGTGGGCGACGCGCCCTCCGCGTGCGGCGCCGCGGTGACGCCATCGGAGTGCGCGACGGCCTCGCGGCCGTCCGCGTCGAGCCGTTCCTCTTCCCGCGCGTACAGGAAGTCGACCTTGTCGAGGTTGAGGACGACGAAAGGCGACGTCTCGACGAGAGCGCCAGACTGGGCTTCGTAGATCCGCGCGCCGGCGAGCGTGAGGCGCGTGTCGTTGAACGAGCGGATGAAGTCGGAGGCGCGCCGTGACGTTGCGCGCTGACCGACACCGAAGGAGGCTGCCCCGACCACCTTGAACCGGTCGACGTAGGCGACGATCTCGAGTTCCTTGAAACCGCCCTCGAGACGCACGCCCTCGCCCCTCTCACCGCTTGTGTCACTCACGGGACTCGGCTCCCTCCGCCTCTCCGCTCGACGTCCCTTCCGGCGGTCGCGCCGCGAGCTCCCGGACCTCGCCCGAGCACGGCGTGCCCGCGAACGCCGCGGGCCCGCCCCGGCGTTCGACGCTCGCCCGCAGACGGGCGAACGCCTCGCGCCGGGACTCGCCCGACCGCGGCGCGGCGACGAGGCCGACCACGGCGCTCACGAGCCCTCCGAGGAACAGCGTCCGACCCTTACGCATCGCTCCTCACTGTAGCACAGGGACCAGCGCGTCCCGCCCGTGGCCCTAGGTGCTGAAGCTCAGCGCTCCGTCGACGGTCGTGACGTGGACCGTGTCGCCCTCGCCGAAGGCGCCCCTGAGCAGTTCACGCGACAGCGGGTTCTCGAGCAGCCGCTGGAGCGCGCGCTTCAAGGGCCTGGCGCCGAACTCGGTGTCGTAGCCCTGCGCCGCGATGAGGTCCTCCGCTTCGGGGCTCACCTCGAGCGTCATGCCTTGGGCGGCCACCTGGCGGCGCACCTTCTCGACGAGCAGCTCGACGATCCGGCGGAGCTGCTCGCGGGTCAGCGCGTGGAACACGATGATCTCGTCCACCCGGTTGAGGAACTCCGGCCGGAACACCTGCTTCAGCGCGTCCAGGAGCTGGGTCTCGACCTGGTCGTACCGGCGCTCCATCTCGTCTCCGGCCGGGATCAGCCCGGCGCCCACGTTGCTCGTCATGATGATGACCGTGTTCTTGAAGTCGACGGTGCGACCCTTGTTGTCGGTGAGCCGGCCCTCGTCGAGGATCTGGAGGAGCATGTTGAACACGTCGGGGTGCGCCTTCTCGATCTCGTCGAGCAGGACGACGCTGTACGGGCGGCGTCGCACGGCCTCGGTGAGCTGGCCGCCCTCCTCGTAGCCGACGTAGCCGGGCGGCGCGCCGACGAGACGCGAGACGCTGTGCCGTTCCATGTACTCGCTCATGTCCAGCCGCACCATGGCCTCTTCGTCGTCGAAGAGGAACTCGGCCAGGGCGCGGGCGAGCTCGGTCTTGCCCACACCGGTCGGGCCCAGGAAGATGAACGAGCCGATCGGCCGCTTCGGGTCTTTCAGCCCGGCACGCGCGCGGCGCACCGCTTCGGCCACGGCCGTGACCGCGCGGTGCTGGCCGACGACCCGCGCGTGCAGCTTCGTCTCCATGTCGAGGAGCTTCTCGGCCTCGGCCTGCTGCATGCGCTGCACCGGGATGCCGGTCCACTTGCTGACGATGCCGGCGATGTCGTCGGCGTCGACGGCGGCGTCGGCGATGCCCTTGTCGGCCAGCCAGGCGTCCTTGGCCTGCACGAAGGTGCGCTGGATCTTGTCGGCCTGGTCGCGCAACCGGGCGGCGCGCTCGTAGTCCTGCGCCTGGACGGCGGCCGCCCCCTCGCGGGCAAGGTCGTTGAGGCTGATCTCCATCTCGCGCAGGTCGGCGGGGAGCATCGTCGCCTCGATGCGCATCTTGCTCGCCGCCTCGTCGAGAAGGTCGATCGCCTTGTCGGGCAGGAAGCGTCCGCTGATGTAGCGGTCCGACAGGGTCGCCGCGGCGGCGAGCGCCTCGTCAGTGATCTTGACCTTGTGGTGCGCCTCGTACTTGTCGCGCAGTCCCTGGAGGATGGCGATCGTGTCTTCGACGCTCGGTTCGCCGACGAGGATCGGCTGGAAACGGCGCTCGAGCGCGGCGTCCTTCTCGATGTGCTCGCGGTACTCGTCGAGCGTCGTGGCACCCACGGCCTGCAGCTCGCCGCGCGCCAGCAGGGGCTTCATCATGTTCGACGCGTCGACCGCGCCCTCGGCGGCGCCGGCACCCACCACCGTGTGCAACTCGTCGATGAAGAGGACGACGTCGCGCGAGCGCTGGATCTCGTCGAGCACGCCCTTGAGGCGCTCCTCGAACTCACCGCGGTACTTGGCGCCGGCGATCATGCCGCCGAGATCGAGCGCCAGGACGCGCTTGCCGCGCAGGCTCTCGGGCACGTCGGCGGCGACGATCTTCTGGGCGAGCCCCTCGGCGATGGCCGTCTTGCCCACGCCGGGCTCGCCGATGAGCACGGGGTTGTTCTTGGTGCGCCGGCTGAGCACCTGGATGACGCGCTTGATCTCGTCGTCGCGGCCGATGACCGGGTCGAGCCGGTCGTCGCGCGCGAGTGCGGTAAGGTCGCGCGTGTACAGCTTGAGCATGCTCTGGCCGGTCGCCTGCTCCTCGTAGTCGACGCCCGAAGAACGGACCTGCCCGAGCGCCCGCACGAGCATCGCTTCGGTGACGCCGGCGTCACGGAGGATCGCGCTGCCACGGCCCTCGCCTTCGAGCAGCACGCCGAGCAGCAGGTGCTCGGTGCCGACGAACGGGTCGCCCATCTGCTGCGCGCGCTGCACGGCGATGTCGAGGGCGGCCTTGGCGCGCGGCGTCAGCGAGAGCTGGTCGCCGGCGCCGCCGTGGCCGCCCGTCGTCTCGACGAGCGTGCCAGCGCGCGCCATGACGCCGCCCTTGTCGATGCTCATCAGACCGAAGAGCTGGTCGATGATGCCGCCCGGCAGGCTGAGGACGCCGAGCAGGAGGTGCTCGGTCCCCACCTGGCTGCCGCCGCTGCGGCGCACGACGCCCTGGGCGGTCTCGAGCGCCTCACGCGCCGTCTCTGAGAACTTGTTCACGTCCATCTCTGCTACTTTCGTGTCGTCGTCATTCGGGGCGGCCCCGCCGTCGGCGCGGCAGCGGCACCAGCGCGGCCGGGCGCAGGGGCACGAGCTCGAACCGGCGCCCGCGCTCGGCCTCGGCCACGGCGCGGCGCGCGTCCTGCGCCGCCCGCGAGAGGCTCGCGTGCAGCTGCTCGATCTCGCGCGCCATCTCCCGGAGCCGTTCTTCCATCTCGAGCACACGCTCGATGCCTGCGAGGTTGAGGCCCATCCCCGTCAGCTCCTGGATGCGGCGCAGACGTTCGACGTCGCGGCGCGAGTACCGACGCGTGTTCTTGGCCGAACGCTGCGGGCGGACCAGGCCCCTGCGCTCGTAGACGCGCAGGGTCTGCGGGTGCATGCCGGCCAGCTCGGCGGCCACCGAGATCATGAAGAGCGGGCTGTCGATGTCGTCTTCGAACCTCATCGCCGTCCTCGCGGGCTGGCTCGTCGCTTTCCTCGCCCTCGTCAGGCACGCCCGAACGCGTTCGCGCGCGGGTCGACCAGCGTCTTGCCGAGCTTCTCGAGCAGGTCCTTCTGCTCCTTGGTGAGCTTGTCGGGCACGGCGATGCGCACACGGACGAGCAGATCGCCCTGCCCGCCCTTGATCTTGGGCGCGCCCTTCCCGCGCACGCGCAGCGTGCGCCCGTCCCGGCTGCCGGCGGGCACCTTGAGCGACACGTGCCCGCCGCCCGGCGTCGGGACCTTGACCTTGGCGCCCAGGGCGGCCTCGCTCATGGTGATCGGCGCCTCCAGGACGAGGTCGTCACCGCGCCGCTGGAAGAGGTCGTCGGCCGCGACGCGCACCACCACGAAGAGGTCGCCGGCCGGCCCGCCACGTTGGCCGGCCTCGCCCTTGCCCTTGATGCGGATGCGCGTGCCGTCCTTCACGCCGGGCGGCACCTTGACCGAGTACCGCCGCGTCTTCTGGACCAAGCCGCTGCCGCCACACGACGGGCACGGGTGCTCGATGACCGTGCCGTTGCCCAGACAGCGCGGGCACGGCTGCGAGAGCGCGAAGAACCCCTGGTTCTGGGCGACAACGCCGCGGCCCTCGCAGTCGGGGCAGATCTTCGCCGTGGTCCCGGCTTCGGCGCCCGTCCCGTGACAGGCTTCGCACGTGTCGGGCTTCTCCACCGGGACGCGCACCGTGGCGCCGCGCAGGGAGTCCTCGAAAGAGACCCTCACCTCGGCCTGCAGATCGGCGCCGCGCTCGGCAGCCGCCCGGCGCCCGCGGGCGCCGGCTCGCCGGCTGCCGGCGGCGCCCCCGAACAGGCCCGAGAGCAGGTCGCCGAGGTCGCCCATCTCGAAGTTCGCGCCACCCTGCTGGAACATACGCGGGTCGAAGCCTTGGAAGCCGCCCTGACCGGGTCGGAAGCCACCACCGCCCGACCCGGCGCCGAACGCGCCCAGACGGCTCAGTTCGTCGTACTGCTTGCGCTTGGTCGGGTCGCAGAGCGTCTCGTAGGCCTGGTTGACCTCCTTGAACTTCTCTTCAGCCGCCTTGTCGCCTGGGTTCTTGTCGGGGTGGCACTGCCGCGCCAGCTTCCGGAAGGCCTTCTTGATCTCGTCTTGCGAAGCCGTCTTGGCGACACCGAGTGTCTGGTAGAAGTCGCCCATACCGCTACCTCGCGACGACCACCTTGGCGGGGCGCAGCAGACGCCCGTGCAGCAGGTAGCCGCGCTCGAGCACCTGCAACACCACGCCCTCGTCGTGGTCGTCGGAGGGCTGGGTCATGACCGCCTCGTGGACGGTAGGGTCGAACGGGTCGCCAGGCGCCGTCGGGACCTCGGCCAGCCCGTGCGCGGCGAGCGCGTCGTTCAGCTGGCCGGCCACGAGCTGCAGGCCGGCGACGAGCTGCCCCTCCTCGTGACTGGCCGCAGCGTCGAGCGCACGACCCATGTTGTCGACGACCGGGAGCAGGGACTCGACGACGTCTTCGCCGGCGCGCAGGCGCAGCTCCTCGCCCTCGCGGCGCACACGCTTGCGGTAGTTCTCGAACTCCGCCTGCAGACGCCGCAGGTGGTCGAGGTAGTCGTCCCGCTCGGCCGTCAGGCGCGCCATCTCCTCCTCGGCGGCCGCGGTCGCGCCGCGCCCGCGCGAGCGCGCCCTCGGGGCCGCGGTGCGGTCGTCGACCTTCTCGGTCTCGGCCGCGCCGGCCGGCGGCGCCTCGCCGCCATCGCCTTCGGTGCGGGCGGCGTGGCGCCGCCGGTGCTCGTCGTCCCTGTGCTTCTTCTCGGTCATGTCGTCGCGTCTCTCTCGCTGTCAGGGTGAAGGGCGGCGGGGCCGGCCACGCCGGCCCCGCCGCCCCGCGGGGGTCACTTGCCGGTCTCGCCGGCCTTCTCCGCCTCTGGCGCCTTCTTGGCCTCGACGGTCTTCTTGGCCTTGACCTCGATGCGCTTCGGCTTCTCCTCTTCCACCTTCGGCACGCTGACGGTGAGGATGCCGTCGTCGTAGGCGGCGCCGATCTCGTCGGCCTTCACGCCCTGGGGCAGGGCGAGGCTGCGCTGGAACGACCCGAAGCGACGCTCGACACGGTAGTAGCGCTCTTCGTCGACCTTCTCTTCGAACCGGCGCTCGCCCTTGATCGTGAGGACGTTGTCCTCGACCTCTATCTGGATGTCGTCGGGGTCCATGCCCGCGAGCTCGGCCTTGAGGACGACCGCGTCCTTCGTGTCAAAGACGTCGACCGCCGGCAGCCAGCTCTCCTGGCGCCCGCCCCACACCTGGTCGACCAGCCTGTTGAGCTGGTTCTGGACCTGGGTCATCTCGCGGAACGGGTCCCATCTGATGATCGCCATGGTTGACACCTCCTCCGGTGTTCGTGTCGTGAGCCGGCCCGCCTGGCGACCGGGCCGGCCCGTGATGCCCGTTCTCTTACTTGCCCTCGTCCTCGTCGATGACCTCGTAATCGCCCTCCTCGACGTTCTCGTCGCCCGAGGCCGACCCGGAGCCGTCACCACCGCCCGCGGCTTGCTGCTGCTGCTGGGCCTGCTGGTAGACGGCCTCGGCGAGCTTGTGCGAGGCCTGCATGAGGGCGTCGGTCTTGGCCTTGATGTCGTCGACGCTGTCGCCGTCGAGCGCCTTCTTGAGCTCGCTCGCGGCGGCCTCGATCTCCTGCTTCGTCGAGGCGTCGACCTTGTCGCCCATGTCGCGCAGCGACTTCTCGGTGGAGTACACCAGGTTCTCGGCACTGTTCTTGACGTCGGCCACCTCGCGCGCCGTGCGGTCCTCTTCGGCGTGCGACTCGGCGTCCTTCATCATGCGCTCGATGTCCTGCTCGCTGAGGCCGCTGGACGCGGTGATGGTGATCTTCTGCTCGTTGCCGGTGCCGAGGTCCTTGGCGCGCACGTGCACGATACCGTTGGCGTCGATGTCGAAGGTGACCTCGATCTGCGGGATGCCGCGCGGCGCCGGCGGGATACCGACCAGCTGGAACTTGCCCAGCGTCTTGTTGAAGCGTGCCATCTCGCGTTCGCCCTGGAGCACGTGGATCTCGACGCTCGTCTGGTTGTCTTCGGCGGTCGAGAAGATCTCGCTCTTCTTGGTGGGGATGGTCGTGTTACGCTCGATGAGCTTGGTGAACACGCCGCCCTTGGTCTCGATGCCGAGACTCAGCGGCGTCACGTCGAGGAGTAGCACGTCCTTGACTTCGCCGGCGAGCACGCCGCCCTGAATGGCGGCGCCGACGGCGACGACCTCGTCCGGGTTGACGCCCTTGTGCGGGTCCTTGCCGACGAGCTGCTTCACGCGTTCTTGAACGGCGGGGACGCGGGTCATGCCGCCGACCAGGATGATGTGGTCGATCTGGTCGGCACGCAGGTTCGCGTCCTTCATCGCCCGCTCGACCGGGCCGACGATACGCTCGAGCAGGTCGTGCGTGAGCTCGTCGAACTTGGCCCGCGTGAGGGTAAGGTCGAGGTGCTTGGGGCCGTTCTCGTCGGCGGTGATGAACGGCAGGTTGATGTTGGTGCTGGTCGTCGTCGAGAGCTCGATCTTCGCCTTCTCGGCGGCCTCGTACAGGCGCTGCAGGGCCATCTTGTCTTTGCTGAGGTCGATGCCCTGGCTCTGCTTGAACTCGGCGACCATCCAGTCGACGACCGCCTTGTCGAAGTTGTCGCCGCCGAGGTGGGTGTCGCCGTTGGTCGACTTGACCTCGAACACGCCGTCGCCGATGTCGAGGATCGACACGTCGAACGTGCCGCCGCCGAGATCGAACACGAGGATCGTCTGGTCGTGCTCCTTGTCGAGACCGTACGCGAGCGCCGCGGCGGTGGGCTCGTTGATGATGCGCTTGACCTCGAACCCGGCGATCTTGCCGGCGTCCTTGGTCGCCTGGCGCTGCGAGTCGTTGAAGTACGCCGGGACGGTGACCACCGCCTCGGTGACCTTCTCGCCCAAGTAGTCCTCGGCGTCGCGCTTGAGCTTCTGCAGGATCATCGCCGAGATCTCCGGCGGCGTGTACGTCTTGCCGCCGATCTCGACCGATGCGTCGCCGTTGCCGGTGGCCTGCACGTGGTAAGGGACGATGGTCATCTCTTCGGAGACGTCGCCGTACTTGCGCCCCATGAAGCGCTTTATCGAGAAGACCGTGTTCTCTGGGTTGGTCACGGCCTGACGGCGGGCGACGCTGCCGACCAGCCGCTCGTTGCTCTTCGAGAAGGCCACGACCGACGGTGTGGTGCGACCACCCTCGGAGTTGGGGATGACGGTCGGCTCGCCGCCCTCGAGGACGGCCATGCAGCTGTTGGTCGTCCCCAGGTCGATGCCGAGTACCTTGCCCATGAACGTTCCTCCTTGCCCGTGCAGAACCAGGGTCCACACATCGCGGTTCAAGAAATCTAAGCGTGAATGTAGCAGATGTATGACCACTCCGCAACGTCGCTAAACACGGGCGGGGGCAGGCGCCCGCCGCCCGCCGTCGAAAGCCTGAGCCGAGCGACGAGGTGAGCATGGCGACGTCACAATCCGACTGTGGTCCGGGGCGCATCTACGTGCCGCGGTGGGTCCAACTGGCCCTGCTGCCCGCCCTTGCGCTGATCCTGTGGTTCGCGATCGGCGCCCTCGAGCAGGTCCTCTTCATCTTCCTCGTCGCAGCCTTCATCGCCATGGTCCTGAACCCGCTCGTGCGTCTGCTCGAGCGAAGCCACGTGCCGCGACTGGTGGGCGTCTTCCTCGTCTACGCGGCGTTCGTCGCCGTCGTCGCCCTCGTCGTCGTCCTGGTGTGGCCGCCGCTGATCGAGCAGATGAACGACCTCGTCGACGCCGTCCCGGGCAGCGCCGAGCAGGCGCGCAGCGGGATCGAACGCCTGCAGGAGCTCTCCGACCGGTACGGGCTCGGCGTCGACGTCGAGCAGGAGCTCGCCGATTTCGCTGCCACGATCTCGGAGCGCATCCCCGCCGCGAGCAGGGACCTCCTCGGCGTGGGCGCCGAGATCGTCCGTCAAGTGACGATGGCGATCATCGTCATCGTGGTGTCGATCTACATGCTGCTCGACGCGCGCCGGCTCGGGGGCTTCGTCGCGGGGCACTTCCCGACGCGCAGCAGAAAGGACGGCGAGGCGTACGTGAGTCGCGCCCAAGGCGCCGTCGTCAACTACATCAAGGCGCAGCTGCTGCTTTCCGCGGCGCTGGGCGCGAGCGTCGGCCTCGGCATGTGGCTGCTGAGCGTCGTCGGCGTCTTTCCCAACGGCGGCAAGTACGCCCTGTTCTTTGCAGTCTGGGCCGGTGTCATGGAAGCCCTTCCCTACCTCGGGCCCGTCCTCGCGGCGCTCCCGCCGACCTTCATCGCGCTCTTCGAGTCACCGGCCGCCGCGCTCTGGGTGATCCTCGTGTTCGTGCTCATCCAGGAGATCGAGGGCCACATCCTCGTGCCGGTGATCATGGGAAGCCGCTTCCGCGTCCACCCTCTGATCGTGATCTTCGCCATCCTGGCCGGAGGGGAGATCCACGGCCTCACCGGCATGCTGCTCGCCATACCGCTCATCCCCCTCGTCAAGGAGACGATCGTCTTTCTGCGGCCACGCCTCAGGTTCGAGCGCTGGTGCCTCTCGACGCGCGGCGTGGTCGACGAGGCGCTCGAAGGCACGCCGCGCGCCGCCGCGCCCGAGGCGCCGGCAGGGGCCGCCGGCCCGGGCGGCTGACGCAGCCGGCCCTGTCGAGCTTGCCCCGGCGCCGGCTGCCGACGGGCTGCCGGCGGCAAGGGGTGTGCCCGCAAACGGCCGGCGGTCTTCCGCCGGCGCGCCGGCGGTGACAGGATGAGCCCATGGGCAGCGCAGCACACCGCAGGCGCACGAAAAGTTTGCCTTGCCACTCGCAATCCTGTATATCTCGCACGCCGAGACGGCACCCGTGAGGGTCGTCGCGACTGGCATGAGACCATGGGACCAGGGACCGGATCACACGCCGCCGGCGACCCGGCGCCGCGAACGAGCGCCACACGGCGCGTCGGTCGTGGCGGGCACCTGGAGTCCGCAGTCGGCGACTCTGTCGCCGGCAGCCCCGTCCGCCCACGTTCGTCATCACCTCCAGTCGAACCGCGCCTGCCCGCACCCCGGTGCGCGCAGGCGACGTTCGTTCAGCGATCCGCTTCTGGAGGGGAGGTGATTCAGTGAGAGCGGATGAGACTTCTGCACCGACACACACGAGAGGCGCACGCGCCAGCAAAGTCACGCTCTTCGTCGTCGTCCTCGTTGCCGTGTCGATGCTCGCAACGGCCGCCGCGTTCGCCTTCGACGGCGCCCGCGACGGCTACCAGCTGGTCACGCAGTGCGGTATCTGTCACGACGTCGACACTCCCCTGCCCGGCACGCCGATGGTCCTTCCCGAGTGGGCAGAGACGGCGCACGCGCACATCGGCGACTACACGGCCTTCGAGGCCAACCAGTACCCGATCCGTCGGGGGCCCAGTTGCGCCGGTTGCCACTCGAGCAACTACGACCCGACCAAGGCCGTTCCGCAGGACGACGGGGTCGCCATCACGCACTACCCCTTCGTTTCGACGGCGGGTGACGACGCCTTCTCGGAGCCGTACATCGGCTGCTCGGCGTGCCACTACAACACGACCACCGCGCACGCGGGGCCGTTCGGCGAGCTGGCCGACGCCGAGATCTGCGGGCAGTGTCACAATCGCTACTCGAGCAACGACACCAGCTATCAGTCGCCGGCGTCCGTGCCGAGCGGCATCGTTCCCGCCGCCCTCAACCCGAGCTACCCGGTCGGCTACAACCCGTTCACCACGGCCTTGGCCGACGTGATCCAGACGTCGTCTCCCACGACGCCTCTGGGCGGCGGCTGGTGGTCCGGGGGGCAGAGCAGCAAGGCGCATGGCGAGGGGGCGCTCCAGTATGCGGAGTGGGTCCAGGGTGGCCACAGTGAGGCGCTCGTCGGCCTGAGGGCATTGGGACTCCCGGACTTCGTCGCGGCGAGCTGCATGGAGTGCCACTCCACCGACTACCGCATCCTGGAGGAGGCGGGCGAGGACGTGCCGCTGCAGTCCGAGGCGCAGTACGGCATCACGTGCGTCGGCTGCCACACGCCGCACGGCGGCGACGAGACCCCAGCCACCTGGAACGAGGAGCGCAACGCACAGCTGCGCATGCCACAGGACGAGCTCTGCAGCAGTTGCCACAACGCGGAGCTTCCCGAGGGCCAGACCAGGTTCACCCCGGGTGACGAGGTCCATCACCCGATGAACGAGGTCATGGAAGGCTACGGCGCGATCGGCGTCCCGCGCACGCCCAGCGTGCACAAGGACTCCTGCGTCGAGTGCCACATGGTCCCCACCGGCTACGAGCACGACGGTGCGGCGGGCACCTCCGCGAACCACCGCTTCGCCATCATCTCCCCCGAGGAGGCGGCCTCCCAGACGACGAGCACCGCGCTGGGTGTGCAGAACATGCCGTACTCCTCGTGCAGCACCTGCCACGGCAGGAGTGGCGACCCGCTGGCAACGTATCTCCAGGGTACGATCGAGAATCGTCAGACGTACATCGGGGAGCAGATCGAGGCCATCTGGGCCGAGCTCGACGCCGCCGCCGCACGCATGGGCTACGCGGACGTCGACGAGGCGCACGGCGACCTCGCCGACAAGGGCCAGGCCACGTGGAGCGACAGCGAGCTGGCCTTCATGAGTGCCTTCACGAACGTGGAGATCGTCGAGCAGGAAGGCAGCTTCGGCATCCACAACTGGGCGTACTCGAACGCCATCGTGAACAAGGCGATGGAGCAGGCCACGTCGGTCAAGGCGTCCGTCGACGAGGTGACCATCACGTCGCCGAAGGCGACGGTGCCGTACGCGGTCGGCCGGCTTGTCTTCGGCCAGTCGACGACCATCTCGGGCACGATCGTCCTGCCCGACGGCGCCGACACGTCGTCGCTCATCGGGGGCCAGGTGAAGCTCTGGTTCCAGGCGACCGGCGAGACAACCTATCAGCCCATCCAGCAGGTGTTCTTGAGCGGTCTCTCGTACGACGCTTACTCGTTCAAGGTCACCCCGGCGCGCAGCGGGCTCTACATGGCCCAGTTCGTGGGCAACTCCACCTGGGACTCGGAGCTCTCGGGCGGCTATATCGGCCTCGACGTGGCGTACCGCGTCAAGCTGCAGCGGGCGAAGACCTACGTCGCGCTGAACAGCAGAGTGAAGTTCCGCGGCTCGGTCGGCCCGGTCGATTTCGCCCCCGGCACCAAGGCCCAGGTCCAGCGCAAGAAGGGCAGCGGTGCCTGGAGGAACTGGACCAAGGTCGGGGTCGGTGCGAACGGCCAGTTCTCGCTCACCCGCAAGATGACGGCGACCGGCACCTACCGGTTCCGCGTGACCTTCAGAGCCGACACCGACAACCTCAAGGGAACGAGCAACACGGTCCGCATCGTCGTCCGACGGTAGCGGCGGCGCGACCACGACATGCCGCTCCTGTAGCGAGGACCGGCGAGCGCGAGGGGCGGCCACGTGCGGGGCCGCCCCTCGCGCAGGGTGCCCAAAGCCGCGGATGGCTTGGACGACTCGGCGACGTGCCCGTGGTGTCGCGCACGGATGCACCAGTTGATAGGCTTGGCCCGACGGATTCGCGCGATGCTTTGAAGGCGTCAGCCTTTGCCGAATCGGCTGCCGAAACGGCCAATATGTTGCCGAACCCTACACACTCCGTGGTGCGACCTGTAGACTACTCGCGCGCGCGACGCGCGCGGCCATGGATATCGCCGACTCGCGCCCGCCCTCGCTGGCCGGGACGCGTCGGCGCTCGACACTGGACAGTGGAGGAAGGTGATATCCCGACGACCCAGCGCCAGTGACGCGCAGCGCAGTACCCCTCTCACGTGCTCAAGCCGTCTCGACGTGGAGCGGGAGTGTCCGAAAGTGAAGTCCCTGGACGGCGGCCACCTGCACGACGGCCCCGCCACGGCCCGACAAGGAGTGGACTGAAAATGGCAGAGTGCGTACCTAACCGCAAGCGCATCGCGGAACTCATGGTGAAGGAAGAGAAGAGGCTCCAAGACTCGACGCCGAAGTCCCACGCGCTCTACCAGCGCGCCATCAAGTCGATGCCGATGGGCGTGGCCTCTTCGTATCAGGCCCGCGACCCGTACCCCGTGTACTTCACCGAAGGCCACGGTCCGCACATCTGGACGGTCGACGGACAGGAGCTCGTCGACTTCCACAACGGGTTCGGCTGCATGGTACAGGGCCACGGCAACCCGATCATCGTCGAGGCCATCACGAAGCGCGCCCCGCTCGGCACGCAGTTCGCCCTGCCGACCGAAGACTCCATCGCCATGGCCGAGAACCTCAGGGGCGCGTTCAAGCTGCCCAAGTGGCGCTTCGTCAATTCGGGCTCCGAGGCCACGATGGACGCCATCCGCGTGGCCCGCGCCTTCACCGGCCGCGAGCCCATCGTCAAGATGTTCGGCTCGTACCACGGCCATCACGACTACGTCATGGTCAGCATCGGCGCCCTCGACTACGGCAAGATCGGCCCGCGCGACAACTACGCGTCGCTCAGCTACGGCGCCGGCATCCCGCAGAGCTCGATCGACCTCACTATCCCGGTACCGTTCAACGACCTCGAGAACATGACCAAGCGCATCGAGCGCATGGTCGAAGAGGGCAATCCGCCGGCCTGCGTGATCATGGAAGCCGCCATGATGAACCTCGGCGTCGTGCTGCCCGAGCCGGGCTTCCTCGAAGGCGTCCGCGAGCTCACCAAGAAGCACGGCATCGTCCTGATCTTCGACGACGTCAAGGTCGGCATCTGCACCGCCCGCGGCGGTTCGGTCGAGCGCTTCGGCGTCATCCCCGACATGGTCACCCTGGGCAAGGCCCTCGCCGGCGGCACGCCGGCCGGCGCCATCGGCGGGTCCGACGAGGTCATGGCGGTCGTCAACGACGGCACCGTCTTCCAGGTCGGCACCTATAGCGGCAACCCGCTGGGCATGGCGGCGGCGCGCGCCAGCTTCGAGAAGGTCATGACCGACGACGCCTACGCGCACCTCAACCATCTGAACGACAGGCTCATCGCCGGATGCGACGCTGTCTGCGCGAAATACGACTTCCCCGGCTACACCGTCGGCATCTCGTCCAAGGGCTGCGTCAACTTCGCCCTCGACAAGATCACCGACTACGAGTCGTTCATCAAGACCCAGGACCACGAGCTCGTCGCCCTGGCATGGCTCTACAACTTCAACCGCGGCATCATCATCGCCCCCGGCCGCGAGGAGGAGTGGACGCTGTCCATCGCCCACACCGACGCCGACATCGACCTCTACATCTCGGCGTTCGAGGACCTCGTGCGCGACGTGACCGCCTGACGCAGAGTGACACGACACGCCGGGGCGCGCGAGCGCCTGCGGCGCGCGAGAACGACGAGGGGCGGCCCGCAAGGGCCGCCCCTCGTCGTTCTGATCCTGCCGGCCGCGTCTCCATGGCGGGGCGACGCCTTCGCCGTTTGGCGATACCGCCTCGAGCGCCGCCGCCCGCCTCCTCCTACGCCTGACCGGCGAGCCCGTCGAGCAGCGCGCTCACCTCCGCCCACACGCTGTCACGATGCGCGCGGAGCTCCTCGTCGGCCTCGGCCCTGGTCTGCTTCTCGGCCTGGACGAGCACCACGCCGGCCTCGGCGAGCATGCCGAGGATGCTCACCACGGTGATCTCGTCGAGCGCCGCGTCGACGGCGATCTCGCGCACGGTCCGGTGGTCGTCGACCTGCGCGAGCACGTAGAACTCGTCGCGCCCCATGATCATGGAGTGGCGGGGCAGGCTCTCGTAGTCGCGGTTCCGAACGAGGACGGTGTGTGCCTGGCCCAGCACCTCGATGGCCGAGCAGTAGTCGCCGCCGAGCGAGGAGATGTCGACGAGGACGGCGTGCGTGTCGATGGTGATGAAGTCCACGGGCTTCGCCGACCGGTCGACGACGAACACGAACGTGCCCGACGCCTCGACCTTGGCGGCGACGAGCGTGTTCGCCACCTGCCGCGACACCACGTCGCGCAGGTGGCCCTCGTCGAGATACCCGGCCTCCACGAGCAGGGTCCCGAGGGGCCGCGGCCTGCGCTCCTGGACCTCGAGCACCTCGTTCAGCTGCGCCTCGCTGACGAGCGACCTCTTGAGCAGCTGGCTGCCGAGGACGGTGCCGGTGAACACGCGCGTGGAGTCTCGGGTCTCGGCGATGCGGCCGGCGACGAAGTGGACGTCTATCTGGCGGTTGGGGCACTCGATGTGCAACGTTCCCGAGCGCTTCGCGTTGCCCAGCATCTGCAGGATCTCGACGACGCTGAAGGTGTCAAGCGTGCCCTGCATGAGTGGCCGAAGTGTATACTCGCCCCGCATGAACGTCGACCTGCACACGCACACGTACCCCTCGTCGACGTGCTCCCAGATCTCGTACCGCGACTACATCGCCTGGTGCGTCACCCACGAGGTCGAGGCCATCGCCCTCACCAATCACGGCGACGTCTCGGACAATCGCCACCTCGAGGCCGCCCTCGCCGCCGAGGGCGTCGTGCTCATCCACGGCGTCGAGGTCTCCACGATGATCGGCGATCTCGTGGTGTTCTCGCCCGACCTCGACTACCTCTCCGGGTTCCGCGACATCCAGGAGGCGCCACAGCCGGGCTCGGTCCCGGCGGACGCCGCCGTCGTCTGGGTGCATCCCGGGGCCGGCGGGGGTCGCAGCGGCTCACCGTACTACCCCGGGCTCGAGCGCCTCGCCGCGCCCATCGTCGACGGTGTGGAGGTCTTCAACGGCTCGTGGCTCGACGCGCGGTGCGTGCGGGCCGCCGAACAGATCGCCGACCAGCTCGGCCTCGCCCGCACCGGCGGGAGCGACGCCCACGCGCCGGACGACCTCATGGCCTGCTATACGGAGTTCCCGGGAGCCGTGCGTTCCACCGCCGACGTCGTCGAGGGCCTCAAGGCGCGCACGACGATCCCGTGGCGCACGAAGACGACGTCGCGCCGGCGGCGCTTCGGGCTCTTCTGAGGACGAAGCGTGCCGGCCCTGCTGACCATCGCGTTGCAGACGCCCCGCCGGGTCGCCTTCGTCGACATCACGACCGAGGTCGAGCGCGCCCGCCGCGAGCTTCCGCTCGCCGAGGGCGCGCTGCTGGTCTACGTCCCGCACACGACCGCCGGAGTGACCATCAATGAGAACGCGGACCCCTCGGTGCGGGCCGACATCGAGATGACGCTCGACCGCATGGTGCCCGGCGACCTCCCGTACACCCATCGCGAGGGCAACGCCGACGCGCACGTCAAGGCGAGCCTGATGGGCGCGAGCGTGACGGTCCCGGTGGCGGGCGGCAGACTGCTCCTCGGCACCTGGCAGGGCGTGTACTTCGCGGAGTTCGACGGGCCGCGTCGGCGACAAGTCGTCGTGGTCGCCCTGCCCGCGCGCACGGACTGACGCGGCCGCCGGCGCCGCCGGCGCGGCCCCGAGAGCGCTCGCCCTTGAGTCCGGTCAGCGGCCCAGCGTGCGCTCGATGTGGTGCCGGATCTGGTCGGTGCCGAGGATGCCGCCATCGTTCTTGAGCAGCAGTTGCTCGGCGGTGAACTTCTGCCCCAGCGACCACAGGCGCTTGATCCACCCTCCGGCCTCGGGATCGGTGAACCAGTCCCAGCCGAAGCGGTCTTGCAGCATCATGCGCAGCGCCCCTTCGAGCATCCAGGCGCGCAGGTAGCTCGCGACGTAGAGCCCGGCGTCGAGGTCGGCCAGGTAGCTCTCGGACGGCACCTGGATCATGAGGGCATCGCTGAGCCTCCGCTGGTAGACGCCGGCCATGGAGTCGAGAGCTCCCGGCTGCACGTGGAACTCCGTCTCGTAGGCGAGCTTGGCGGCGTACCGGCGCAGGTAGAAGAGGTCCGAGACCGTGGCGAAGCGGAGGTAATCGTCACACTCCGTGAACGCGAGGTGGCGCGCGAGCCACGCCCGGTTGAGGACGAGGTGGTCGAAGAGGAAGGCGAAGGCCTCGGTCACCGCGTTGTCGCCCAGGTGGCGGTACTCGAACGGGTGGTCGGCGGCGACGTGCGCGAAGTGCTCGGTGTGGCCGGCCTCATGCAACAGGGCGCCGTAGTCGTCCTGCCCTCCTCGCGGCAAGACCACGAGGTAGATCTCGTCAGGCACGCGGACCGGCGAGCAGAAGGCGCGCGGCGACTTCGTCTCGCGTACCTCGGTGTCGAGAGAGATGTTCGTCTGTGCGCTGAGGTCGATGCCCATGTCGGCGAGCGTACGCTCAAGCGTCGGCACCAGGGCCTTCGCCGAGAAGACCTCGTCGTACGAAGGTGCCCGCCACAGGTACGGCAGGTCGGCGTAGCGAAGCTCGGCGAGCGGGATACCGAGCCGTTCGCGCGACAGACGGTCCATCGAGCGCTCGTAGAGGCCGGCGGTGTCGTGCAGGAAGGCCTCGACCCGGGCGCGCAGCGCGAGGTAGTCGATGCCCTTGACCTCACCGAAGAGGTCGAGGTAGTGCGCGCGCCCGAGTCCGCGGGCGAGGTCGTGGCAGGTGCGCCACTGCCGGTCGAGCAGCGGGTTGAGGTGCTCGACGGTGGCCGCGAGACGCGCCGCGTCGATGCGCTCGCGGCGCGCCCGGTCGGCCTCGTTGGCGAGGACCACGGGCGCGGCGCGGAAGCCGATCTCCTCGCCGTCGACGGTGATGGTCATCTGGCTCTCGGTGTTGGCGATGTCATCGCTGAGATGTCGCGTCTCGGCGCCCATGTAGCCGTCCACCGCGAAGGCGAGCAGGTAGGCGATGCGGCGCCTCTCGTCGTCGCGCGCGTCGGCGTACAAGCCGTCGAGCGCGGTGACCGACGCCTCGGTGAACAGGTCGGGAGACCGCTCGTAGATGGGGGCCGTCTCGCAGACGGGCTTGAGGCCCGAGAAGTGCTGGTACATCTCGCGCTCTAGCGCTTCGAGGAACTGCTCGGCGTCGTGACGGTACTGCTGAAGGTCGAGGGGCATCGACGGCGTCTCCTTGGTCGCGGTCCTCGTCGCCGCCGTTGGCGGCGCAGAGGCACTGTAGCAGATGCCACCGCGCGTCGGACCCCCGCCGCGCCGCTCACAGGGTGGACAATCGCGAGCGGCCGGTGGACGCGGTTCGCCACTGCGTCCCGACCGGGCTACACTGCCCCGGTGCCTCCCAGGAACGGCGACACTCTCGAGCTCACCATCGACACGCTCGCGTACGGCGGTCAGGGCATCGGCCGCGTCGACGACTTCGTCGTGTTCGTCCGCGGCGCCGTGCCCGGCGACCGCGTGCGCGCGCAGATCGGCAGGCGGAAGCAGCGACACGCCGAGGCGAGGCTCCTCGAGATCGTGGAGCCCTCGCCCGTCCGCGTGCCGGCGCCGTGTGGCCACGCCGGCGACTGCGGCGGGTGCGAGTGGCAGACGCTCGCCTACGCCGCGCAACTCGAGTTCAAGCAGCGCCAGGTGGTCGAGTCTCTCGAGCACATCGGCGGCTTGCGCGACTACGAACTGGTGTCGATCGCGGGCATGGAACACCCTTGGCGCTACCGCAACAAGATGGAGTTCTCGTTCGCCGAGAGCGACGGGCGTCTCGTGCTGGGTCTCCACCGCCGCGGTTCGTGGCGCAAGATCGTCGAGACCACCGATTGCAGGCTCGCATCGACGCGCATCAACGGCGCCCGGCAGGCAGTCGCGGACGCGTGCCGGGCGCTCGGTCTGCGCGCGTACGACCGTGCCGCCGGCAGGCACGAGACGCCCTCCGGCCTCCTTCGGCACCTGGTCGTCCGCGAAGGGCGCGCGGGCGACCTCGTGCTCAACCTGTTCGTGAGCGCCCGCTTCGCCGAAGAGGGCGAGCTCGCGGCGGGCGTCGCCGACGCCTGCGCGGCCACCACGTTCGCCGTCACGGTCAACGCCTCGCGTGCCGACGCGGCGGCCGGCGACGAGCCCCACCTGCTCTTCGGGCCGCCGTTTTTCGGCGAGCGGCTCGCCGGCGTCGACCTTGCCGTGCCGCTCACCGCTTTCCTCCAGACGAACGCCGAGATGTGCGACGCGCTCTACCGCCTGGCTTTGGACTTCGCGGCGCCCGACCCGCAGCGCGACGCGTTCGACCTGTACTGCGGGATCGGATCGCTCTCCCTCCCGATGGCCCGCGAGGCCGCGCACGTGCACGGCATCGAGATCCAGGAAGAGGCGATCGCCGCGGCGCGCGACAACGCGCGCCGCAACGCGATCGCCAACGCGGACTTCCGCGCCGGCGACGTCCGGCGGGTGCTCAAGGAGACGCTGGTCGACCGCGAGGGCTCGCCCCCGCCGGCCGTGGTCCTCGTCGACCCGCCGCGCGCCGGCATGGCGCGCAAGGCACTTGCGCGGGCGGCCGCTCTCGCGGCCGACCGCCTGGTCTACGTCTCGTGCAACCCCACAACGCTCGCCGGCAACGGCGCCGAGCTGCGCGACCTGGGGTACCGCCTCGCGCGCGTGGCGCCGGTCGACATGTTCCCGCAGACACACCACGTCGAGACTGTGGCCCTCTTCGTGCGCGAGGGCTGAACGTCAGCCGGGTATGTGGTCGTGCGCGCGTCGGGGGCAGAACATCCGCGTCAGCTCGCCGGCACACCCGCCTTCCGCAGGCGCCAGAGCCTGTCGGCGTTCACCGCAAGGAAGGCCAGCGACAGCAGCGGCAGCGCGGGAAGCGCCTCCCACCAGATGGCGGCGACGATGGTGACGACGAACGACGCCGCCATCGCCGCGGCGCTGGCCGTCGCGCGCAGCTCGAAGCGCCGCGCGGCGGCCAGGTAGAGGCTGAAGAAGACCACGTCGCTGATGCCCAGCGCGGTGTAGCCGTCGGCGGGCGCGTAGCCGCTCCACGTGAGGGCCACGGTGAAGTAGCCGACGATCTGCGGCCCCTCTTCGAGGAGCTCTCGCGTCGGTCCCCCGTACACACTCGCGATGTCCACGACCGCCGAGACCACCGCGACAAGCACGACCCAACTCGCACGCTCCAGGTTCTCGGCCACCCAGAGCCCGATGGCCGCTGCTCCGACGACCTTGGCGACGTTGGCCAGCGGCAGGAAGTCGAGCCACGTCAGCAACGCACCGGCCGGGAGCGCGACTGCTGCGACAAGCAGGACACGGTGGCCGAGGTCCCGCAGCGGTGAGAGCGCCGCGACGAGCCACGCGACGACGGCGAGGCTGACGGCCGCCGAGACGACGATGTCGGCGCGCAAGGCGAAGGCGGGCAGGACGACGCTCGACGCGCCCAGCGCCACGAGCACGGCGGCAGCCGCGGCGGCCGACGTCAGGCGGGGCATCGGGTCAGTACGGTGGGATCGTGTCGTACCACTCGCCGAGGCGGCGGAACGCGCGCCAGAACCCCGCCTTGAGGCGCTCCTCGTCGAGCGAGGCGTCGATGTCGGGCGTGATCAGCGCCTCAGTGGCAGGCGTGAACTCGGCCATCTCCCCGGGGGCGTACGCGAGCTCGCGAGCGAGGGGGATCTGCGCCGCGTTGAGAGCGGCGACCGTCGCCTCGCCCATCACGACGATGATCTTGGGCTCGACGATGGCGAGCTCACGGCGCAGGTGGTCGAGACAGCGGCCTTCGGCCTCGGCCTCGCGCACGTCGCCGCACTTGACCACGTTGGTGCCGTAGAGCTGCAGCGGGTCGATCTTGAGGCGCTGGCAGCTCTTCATCAGCGCCGTCCCGGCGCGGCCGAAGAAGGCCACGCCCTCGTGGCACTCGCTGGGCCGCGCCTGGTACTTGAGCATGAAGATGTCGGCGAGAGGATGACCCGACCCGATGACCGGCATCGTTCGCGCGTGCGTGCACTTCCGGCAGCGCAGCACCTCGCCCGTCAGCTCGTTGATCTCGGAGATCGCCCGCGTGAGGTATTTGTCGTAGATCTCGTTCGCCTGAGCCACCCGCGACCTCGGTTCGAAGGGGATGTCTCAGGAGTTCGCCGAGGCCGGGCGCATTCCTCGCCTCCTCCGTGCCTGCGTGGACCCGCACCGCGGGGCGCAGGCTGAGCGGCCTGCCCCCGCGTCGCCCGCGGCGTTCTCCGGCGACGCGCCGCGCGCCGCGCTAACGGCCGCCCTTGCCGGCCCTCCCGCCCTGCCCATCGAGACTCGTCTGCACGAGCTTCAGCGACTGCAGGTAGAGGTAGCTCTTCGGACGACGCACGATGCGACTCTCGGTGAGGGCCTCGACGAAGTCCGCCGGTCCCCTGAAGTCGTCGATCCCGGTCAGGGCGGTCCCCAAGCTCGCCAGGACGTGGGCATCGCTCCCGGCGGCCGCCGGGATGCGATAGCGCCGCGCGAAGCGCTCCGCCTGCTCGTTGAAGCCCGGGAATGCGAGCCGCGAGTTGAACACCTCGAGCACGTCGATGTCGGCCACGTTGGCGCGCAGCAGCGCGGCGCTGGGGACGGTGTGCAGGCGGTCGAAGGGGTGAGGGACGTACACGATGCCGCCCTGCGCCTTGATGGCCGCGATCGTCTCCGCGAAGGTCATGCCGGGCGGCACGGTCTCCTCCAGGAACAACCCGACGACTTCGCCCTCGCAGGTCTTGACCTCCTCGCCGACGATCACGCGCACGCCGTAACGGTCGGCCAACTCTCGGCCCTCGAGCCCTCCCGCGACAGAGTCGTGGTCGGTGATCGCCACCACGTCCAGGCCGACGTCGCGGGCGCGCTCGAGGATGTCGGCCACGGCCGAGACGCAGTCCTTGCTGTGACGCGAGTGCACGTGGAAGTCGGCGAAGAGCTCGCGCTGCTGGCGGCGGCGGCGGGCCACGGGGTGACGCCGCCGGCGCACGACCTCGTCGTACAGCGCCTCGTGGGCGTCGGCCACCACCTCCCAGTCGTAGCCGTCGGCCGTGCGCGCGGCGGCCGCCGCGAGGCGCTGCCGCGCGCTCCCGTCGTCGACGAGCGTGCGCAGGGCCGCCGCCAGGGCGCGGACGTCCCGCGCCGGGACCAGCAGACCCTCGCGGCCGTCCGTGACGCGCTCGCGATGGCCGGCGACGTCGCTGGCGACGACCGCCGTCCCTGCCGCCATCGCTTCGAGCAGCACGATGCCGGCGGACTCGGGTCCCAGGGCCGGCGCGCACACCACGTCCGCGTCGCGCAGCAGCCCGGGCATCTGGTCGCGCGTCAGCCGCCCGTGGAAGACGACGTGGCTCGCGAAGGCCGAGGGCACCAAGTAGCCGAACCGGCCCTCCTGGGCGTCGTGCCCGCAGACATGTACTTCGAGCCGCCCCGCGAGGTCGTCGAGGCGGCGCAGCGCACGAAGCAGGACGCCCAGCCCCTGGCGCCGCGACTCCGCCGCCGCGAAGACGACACGCACCGCGCCGGGTCGCCTGGCCCCCGCCGACCGAAAGCGAGGGACGTCGACCCCGGGCGGGACGATGCGGTACGCGCCTGGGAACAGGCGGGCGGCCGCATCGCGTGCCGCCTCGGAGCTCGCGACCGCCACGTCGAGCGCGTCGAACAGGAGGTGCTGGCGCGCCCGCGGCCTCAGCTCCTGGACGGCGCGCTCCCCGTCGCGGTGGAAGGTGGCGATGAGCGGGCAGGCGGCGTGGCGCAGCGAGGCCCACCCGAGCGCCGGGGCGAAGGGTTCGTAGAGATGGAGGACGTCGAGATCGTCGGCCTCGAGGAGCACGTCGACGTTGGCGAGCAGGTCGACGGGCGCGGCGATCACGGAGCGGGGTCGCCGGGCGGCATACGTCCGCCCGGCGAAGAAGTGCCGTGGTGACGGTTCGTCTGCGGCGAACACCGCCTCGCGTTCGCCGAGCAGGACACCCTGCACCTTCGCACGCGCCTCGTGCACCGCCTCCCTGTCGGCACTCGGCGCGATCACCGTGACGCGGTGGCCGCGGGAGGCGAGCCGGTCGGCGAGCGCGGCCACCTGATCGTTGATCCCGCTCGGGGTCGTCCATGCGTAGGGGGTGAGGAGTCCGATGCTATGGCTCACGTCACCAATGGTACCGCAGCGGCGAGGGATCACGAGCCGTCCGCCCGCGTCGGGAGCGCGGCGGCCCGCAGGGCCGTGCCATACGACGACGCGCCGGGCCGGGGCCCGCGGGCCCCGGCCCGGCGCGTCCTACGCGCTCTGGTCGCGGCGGGCACCGGGCGGCGCGTGCGCCGCTCCTCGCCCGGCCCGGCTGCAGGCCGTCAGCCCTGGCACACGGCGCCCGCGCCGCGGCCCTCGCCGGAGATGAACTCCTCGGTGAGGCGGCGGCACTCGTCGTCCGGGTGCTGGACCGGCGGCGACTTCATGAAGTACGAGCTTGGACCCTCGAGAGAGCCGCTCATGCCGCGGTCGAGGGCGATCTTGGCGCAGCGCACCGCGTCGATGACGATGCCGGCGGAGTTCGGCGAGTCGACGACCTCGAGCTTGAGCTCGATGTTGAGCGGGACGTCGCCGAAGGTGCGGCCTTCGAGACGGATGTACGCCCACTTGCGGTCCTCGAGCCACTCGACGTAGTCGCTCGGGCCGATGTGCACGTTCTTGGCCCCCATGTCGTAGTCGAGCTGGCTGGTGACGGCGTTCGTCTTCGAGACCTTCTTGGACTCGAGACGCTCGCGCTCGAGCATGTTGAGGAAGTCGGTGTTACCGCCGACGTTGAGCTGACTGGTGCGCTCGAGTCGCACGCCGCGCTCGCGCATGAGGCGCGTGAGCACGCGGTGCACGATCGTCGCCCCTACCTGACTCTTGATGTCGTCGCCGATGATCGGCACGCCCGCCTCCGCGAAGCGCTTCTGCCAGTACGGCTCGCGAGCGAGGAACACGGGGATGCAGTTCACCATGGCGCATCCGGCGGTGAGGATCTGCTCGGCGTACCACTTGGTCGCCTCCTCACTGCCCACCGGCAGGTAGTTCACCACGACGTCGGCCTGGGTGTCCTTGAGGATGCCGACGATGTCGTCGGTCTTGCCCGGCGCCTTCTCGATGATCTGCGAGAGGTATTTTCCGAGCCCGTCGTGCGTCATACCGCGGGCGACGGTGACACCGGCCTCAGGCACGTCGCAGAAGCGCGTCGTGCAGTTCGGCTTCGTGAAGACGGCCTCCGAGAGGTCCTTGCCGACCTTGTTCTTGTCGATGTCGATCGCGGCGACGAACTCGATGTCCTTGACGTGGTAGCCGCCGACGACCGGGTGCATGAGACCCGGCACGAAGTCGGTCTTCTTCGCGTTCTTATAGAACTGGACGCCCTGGACGAACGACGAAGCGCAGTTGCCCACGCCGATGATCGCGACGCGCACTGGATTGGCCAAGGTCGGTCTACCTCCACGGGGATCGGCCGTGTCGCGGCCGGTCAGCTTGACGCCGCCGCCCGAGCCTCGGCGAGGCAGGAGCGGACAGGCTCAGGATGGACGCGCGGGAGTATATCACAGGCGTCGTAGGCGCCCCGGTCGCCGGCAAGAGGGTGGCGGTCAGGGACCCGTCGCCGCCGCGCGCTCCTCGGCGCGCAGCTTGCGGTGGACGTGCACCAGACGGTGGACCGCGGTGAACGACGTGAGGACGGCGAGCAGGTACACCATGACGGTGAGCAGCCCCCACGGCTCGAAGACGAAGCCGATGATGAGGCCGACGAGGCGCTCGGGTCGCGACATGAAACCCACCGTGCAGTCGGTCCCGAGCGCCTCCGCCCGCGCCCGGGCATACGAGACCATGAGGCTCGAGCCGAGGGCGACGAGGACGGCCACGAGCTCCCAGAGACGGTCGGCGCGCGCCATGTACACGGCGAGCGCCCCGAAGGTCAGGATCTCGGAGACGCGGTCGAGCGTCGAGTCGAGGAAGGCACCCGAGCGCGTCGGCCCGCGTCCCGCGCGCGCCACAGCGCCATCGAGGGCGTCGCAGACGGCGGCGACCCCGAAGACGAGGGCAGCCGACCAGAAGTGACCGGCCACGATGAGCGCGGCAGCGACGACGTTGAGTGCCAACCCCGCGTAGGTGAGCAGGTCGGCGGTCACGTGCAGCTCGGCGAGGATGACGCCGAGTCTGTAGAACCCGCGCCGAGCTCCGTTCGTGTACCGCGTCTTGAGGCTCGCCACGACGGGTCACCCGGCGGCGCGCGGCGCGGTGGCCCGGCGCCGCCGGCTGCTACTCGTAATCACGGAGGGTGGGCACCCGCTCGCGCTGCATCTGCGTGGCCGGCACGCGGACCGCGACCAGCCAAGCGACGAAGACGGCCACGCCGCCCATGATCGCGTCGAGGATGAAGTGGTTGCCGGTCACCACGATGGCGATGAAGCAGAGCGTCGGGTAGACGAACGCCGCGCGCCGCACCCACGTCCGCCGCGCCAGCACGAAGATGCAGAGGGCGGCGAAGAGCGCGTACGCGAAGTGCAGGCTGGGCATGGCCGCGTACGGGTTGGCGAAGATGCTGGGTGCGCTCGCGAAGGCGACGTCGTCGCGGTACAGGTAAGCCATGTCGACGACCCCCGACCAGGGGAGCATGCGCGGCGGCGCCGTCGGTACCAGCGTGTAGCCGATAAGGCCGATGAGGTTCAGCGAGAGGAACCAGTTGCGGAACAGCGGCCACACGTCGCGCCGCCGCATGAAGACCCAGGCGAGGGTCACGACGATGACCGGGAGGTGCGCCTCGCGGTAGAACCAGATCATCGTCTCCATGAGCGGCTGGAACGTGCTGAAGCGCGCCTGCAGCCAGGGCTCCCAGTAGAACCGGAGGGCGCGTTCGGCAGCGATGACCGCGTCGGCGTTGGCGAACGCGATGGCCTCCTGGCCCTGCGCGACGGCGCGCGTGATCCTGTACAGGTAGTACAGGCTGAACATGATGGCGAACTGGACGAGGACGTCGCGCCCGCCACGCGGCGCGGCGACGGCGACGAACTCGCGCGACAGATGTCGCGCACCGGCCCACACACGTCTCATCGTTGCACCCAGATTCCCGTCAGGAGGACGTGGGGCGACTGCGTGCGCCCCAGTTTTTCGGAACGATACCAGAGGTCCGCGGCGAGGCACAACAGAGGCAGCGGCAGGAAAGGCAGTGGTGGGCCGTGAAGGATTCGAACCTTCGACCTTGGGATTAAGAGTCCCCTGCTCTACCAACTAAGCTAACGGCCCGGGTCAAGCTGCGGCATTTTACCAGCCTCGCGGCTGCCTGCCAACTGGCTCGCGTACGCCTGGACCTGGTCCTCACCCGTCGCCGGCATGCACCCCCGCCACGGCATAGCCTTCGCCCTCGATGGCTGCCGCGATGCGCTCGCCGTCGACCCGTGTGCCGTCGAACACGACGTCGACCCGCTTCGCCTCGACGTCGACGAGCGCCGAGCTCACGCCGTCGAGCCCGCCGACGGCGGCCTCGATCGCCGCCTTGCAGTGCCGGCAGCTCACGCCCGGGACGTCGAACACGACACGCGCCTCATCGGCCATCGTCACTCCTTCTTCGCCTGGCCCTGCGGAGCGAGCTCCGAGAGCCTGAACGTCGCCGTTCTGCCCTCCCCCAGGTCGACCGTGACGCTCTCGGCCGGCGCGAGGAGGTCGATGACCTTTCCTTCCCCGGCCGGCGTCTTCACAAGCGCCCCTCGCCGTGGGGCGCGCTGGCGGAACGACACGTAGACGCCGTGCTCGTACTTGAGGCAGCACATGAGCCGGCCGCAGCAGCCGGAGATCTTGGTCGGGTTCAGCGGCAGGTTCTGGTCTTTGGCCATGCGGATGGACACCGGCTGTTGGTCGCCGGCGAAGCTGGCGCAGCAGAGGCTGCGCCCACAGGGGCCGTAGCCGCCGACGGCGCGCGCCTCGTCGCGAGCGCCGATCTGCCTGAGCTCAACGCGTCGCCCCAGGCGGTCGCTGAGCTTGCCCAGGAGTCCCCGGAAGTCGACACGCTCTTCGGCGAAGAACGTCACCGTCAGCTTGCCGCCTTCGAACGACTGTTCGGCGGCGACCACCTTCATGTCGAGGCCCAGCTCCCCGACGAGCTCGCGACAGGCCTGCTTCGCCTCGTCCTCCGCGGCGCGGTTGGCCGCCAGCCGCTCGAGGTCGTCGGCGTTCGCCTTGCGCCGGACCCGCTTGAGTTCACCCTGGCCGGCCTCCTGCCCCTCCCGAACGGGTCCGGCGACCGTACCGAAGTCCACCCCGCGAACAGTCTCCACCACGACCTGGTCCCCGGCGAGCAAGGTCAGCCCGTCGCTTCTGAACTGATACACCTTGCCGCCCCCGCGGAAGACCACGTTGACGATGTCAGGCACTGCGTGCCACCTCCTCGAAGCGCGCGAACATGGCCTGCAGCGCGAGCTTCTGGTCGACGTTCAGGTAGAGGTCCTTGCGCGCGACCGCGGCGGCGGCGAGCAGCCGGGCGTAATGCTCGGGACGGGCGACCGCGGCGGCCGCAAGCTCGGCTGCGCGGTCGCAGTTGAGCACGGCGTCGGGCGCACCCGCTGCGGTCGCCCACAGGTCACGCAACCAGGCGATCACGAGGTCGAGGGCGTCGGCCGCCGCCTGCCGCGCGTGCCGCGTCTTCTCGCGCTTCGCGCGTTCCCCGACGGCCTTGAGCGCCCTGGCGCACTCCCTGTCGTCCGGATCCGCGAACAGCGCCGTGACGTCGGCGGCGCGGCGCTCGGCGTCGGCGGCGACTTCCGCGGCGACCAGCTCCACCCGGCGGTCGAGAACGCCGAGGAACGCCGCCGCCGGGCTCTTCGCCGTCGCCGCGCCGGGCTGCGTACCCCCCGTCAGCGCGGCCACGTGGCGAAGGTACTCGTCGCGCAGGCGTACACCGCGGGCGTCGGCCGCGAAACGCGCGGCGCGTTCCACGGAGCCACGTGCCAACCGAGCGAGGGCACGTCCCTCGTCGCCTTCCAGGTCATGAGCGTCGCTCAGGTATGCCTCGACCTCCGCGTCCGAGAGCGGCTGGAAGTCGATGACCTGACAGCGCGAGACGATCGTCGGCAGCATGCGCTCGATGCGGTCGGTCACGAGGACGAAGTGGACGTGGGCGGGCGGCTCCTCGATGCTCTTCAGCAGCTTGTTGGCGGCCGCGGGCGTGAGCTGTTCTGCCTCCGGCAGGACCCACACCCGGCGCGCGGCGACGAACGGCTTGAGGACGAGCTCGGCGACGATCGGCGCGACCTGGCCGAGCCGGATCATGTCGCCCTCGCGCTCGATCACGCGCAGGTCCGGGTGCGCCCCGCGCCGTGCGCGCGCGCAGTCGTCGCACGCGCCACACCCGCCGCAGGGCGCCACCATGGCGACGCCGAGCTCGCGCGCGTACTCGACCTTGCCGAGGCCCTCCGGTCCGGCGAGCAGGTACGCGTGGCTCAGATCGTCGGCGGCGAGGGCCCGCCGGAACAGGTCCTTGGCCTCGTCCTGCCCGGGAAGCGCCTCAAACACGGGGGGCCTCCAGCAGCGGTGCGACGGCGGCGGCGATGGCCTCGGCGACCTCGGCGACGGGCCTCTCGCCGTCGACGGTCCGTACACGGCCGGGGAAGCGGCGCGCCAGCTCGGCGAAGCCGTCGGCGACGCGCCGTTGCAGCGCGAGTCCCTCGCGTTCGATGCGGTCGGCCTCGCCGACGGCGCGCGCCAAGGCGACCTCCGGATCGACACACAGCACCACGGTGACGTCCGGTATGAGGCCCCCGAGACCGGGGGCGTTCACGGCGAGGACCTCGTCGACACCCAGCGCCCGCGCGTGGCCCTGATAGGCGAGCGACGAGTCGATGTAGCGGTCGAGCACGAGCACGCGTCCGGCACGCAGGCCCGGACGGAGCACACGCTCGACGAGCTCTGCGCGTGCCGCCGCGTACAGCAGCGCCTCGGTCCAGGGAGCGAGGTCGTCGGGGCCGTGCAGAAGGAGCCGGCGGACGGCCTCGCCGGCCGGCGTTCCGCCTGGCTCGCGCACGACCGTGCCCGGCGCCTCCGCCGGCCCCACGGCGAAGCCGCGGGCGGCGAGATGCCGGCAGAGGAGGGCGGCTTGCGTCGACTTACCGCAGCCGTCGATCCCTTCGATGCTGATGAGGATGCCGTCGCCCATCGTCAGGCGGCCTCCCGGGACCGCGCGCGACGCGGCGGCAGTGCGGTCAGGAGCGCTTGCGCGCCCGCGCGCGATACTTCTCTTTGCTGGGGCAGTCGATGTCGATACAGAGCACCCACGGTCGCCCGCGACCACTCGCGCCCGTCACCTTGATCTCGGGCCACCCGCACTCTGTGCAGGTCTTTCCGGTCGGCACGATGGTACCACGCTGCGGCAGCGGGAACGTCTGCCCGCAACCGCGACGCGGGCGCGCGGCCGCTGCCGCGCCCACCGGCGCCTCGTCGGCCGCGGCAGGCTCGTCGTTCCCCACGCAGGCGGCGAAGCGCTTGCCCGTCTTCCCGCGCAGGACGCGCATCTGCCCGCCGCAGTTCTTGCAGACGCCCAGCGTGAGGTCTTCGCGCGCGCCCGCCCTGATCCGCTCGCGTATCTCCTCGACGTGCCCGTCCAGGAGCTTCCACGCCTGCTCGAGCATGCGCTGGCTGTCGGCGACGACATCGTCACGCCGCAGCTCGCCCTCGCTGATGCGATCCATCTCGGCTTCGAGCCCTGCCGTCATGTCGCTCGACGAGATGTCGAGCGGGGCCTCCGTCATGGCCACGTCGAACGCCGTGATCAGGGCCACGCCGAGTTCCGTCGGTTCGACGGGATTGCCGCGCACGTAGTTGCGGTCGTAGAGGTGCTGGATGATGTCGGCGCGGGTCGCCTTGGTGCCGAGTCCGAGCTCCTCCATCTTCTCGATCAGCGGGCCCTGCCCGAAGCGCGCCGGCGGCTGCGTCTCCTTGGCCTCGCTTGCGACGCGCAGGACCTCGAGCTCGTCGCCGGGAGACACCGGCGGCAGCGGCCTGTCGCGCTTCGCGGCGTAGCGCTCGTAGACCTCGAGGAACCCGGGCTTGGCGACGCGGCTGCCGCGAGCGAGATAGGGTTCGCTGCCGATGCGCACGTCGAGGCGCTGGCCTTCGACCACCGCGCCGGGCAGCAGCGTCGCGAGGAAGCGGCGGGCGACCAGGTCGTAGACCTTCGCCTGGTCGCCGCTGAGTTCGCGCTTGGGTGCGCCTACGGGGTAGATCGGCGGGTGGTCGGTCGTGCGCCGCTTGCCCCGCGTCGGCGTGAGCTTGCCGGCGGCCGCGAGCCGCCCGGCGACCGCTGCCACGGGTGCGTAGCCACTCAGCGCGCGGAGAGCCGCGCGCAGATCGAGAGAGGGCGGGTACACCGTGTTGTCGGTGCGAGGGTAGCTGATGAGGCCCTCGAGATAGAGCGATTCGGCCGCGCGCATGGCGCGTGCCGGCGCCACGCCGACGCCAGACGCCGCGCTCATCAGGGCCGTGGTGTTGAACGGCGGCGGCGGCGCCAGCGTCCGTGGCTGCGCCTTGTACGCCGTGACCGCCGCCGTGTCCGAGGACGAGCCCGCCAGCGCAGCCTCAGCCGCGGCCAGCGTGTCGAAGCGGCCGTGGGCGTGCGCCACTTCGAGCTCGTCGCCGTTCGCGCGCAGACGCGCCTTGACCTCCCAGTACGGTACCGGGACGAAGGCGCGTCGCTCGAGCTCGCGGTCGACGACGAGGCGGAGCGTCGGCGTTTGGACGCGGCCAACCGAGAGGTACTCGGCGCCGTAACGATACGAGGCCAGTGACATGAAACGCGTCAGGACGGCACCCCAGATGAGGTCGATGTCCTGTCGCGAATGGGCGGCCTCGGCGAGTCCGAAGTCCACCGTGACCGGCTTGCCGAACGCCGCCTGCACCTCCGCCGGCGTGAGCGCGGAGTAGCGGGCCCGGCGGTGGCGGTCGACGACCTTGGCGGGAAGCATGGACTTGACGCGGCCGCCCGTGCCCTCGTCGCCCCCTGCCACCGGGTCGGCGGGGGCGGCCTCGCGTGGCGCCTTCTTCCCCTTCTCCGGGCGGTCGTGCGGGTGGCGCTTCAGCGCGTCGCCGCGCAGGATCGTGAGGGCTTCGTGGCCGATGAGCTCGCCCTCCCGGTCGTAGTCGGTGGCGATGTAGAGCTCGTCGGCCCCCTTGGCCGCGGCGCGCAGGGCACCCAGCGTGGTCGCCGCGCCGCCGTCGATGACCCAGGCGAGGTCCGGCTCGCGGATCATGCGCTCCAGGTACTTGAGGCTCCATCGTTTGTAGGTGTTCGGAAACACGCTCTGCATGACGTGGCCGCGCAGGCCGATCGCGGTGGCAGGCTCGCCATCCCACTCGAAGCCGTACGAGCGCACCTTCTGCTTGCCGCGGCCGTGTTCGCGCACGGCGACGTGGCCGCCGAGGATCTCGGCGATCTTGCGCGCGGCGGAGTCCTTTTCTGTGACGATGAGCTTCACGTGGTCCTCGGTCGTCGGCTTGATGCCCGGAACGCCTCGCTTCGATGCGCCGGGAGACGGCACCCCCTGGTGATACCACGCCGCGCCGAAACGGTCGAGATGACGTTGCGTCCCGGCCGGTCGACGTTCGGTGCGCCGGGCGCCGGCTGCGTCGGCGCCTCAGCCGAGCGCGGAGACGGCCGCGTCACGGGTCGCGTGGATCGTGAAGACCCGGTCCAGGCCGGTGAGCATGAGCACCCGTTCCACGGGCCGTGTGGCGACGACGAGCGCCATGACGCCGCCGGCCTCGCGCAGCCTGCGGACGGCGCCGATGAGCACGCCGAGTGCGGTCGAGTCGATGAAGCTCACGCCGGAGAGGTCGACGACCACGCGAGTGACGCCGGCGTCGAGCAGCAGCGCCAGCCGTTCCTTGAGCCGTGGCGCCGTGTAGATGTCGACCTCGCCGCTCATGCTGACCAGCCCGCGGTCGCCGTCGAACGTCTCGCTCGTGATGGCGAACTCGACAGTCATTCCCCACTCCCCTTGGAGGCGTTCTGCTCCACCCACTCCCTGACCTGCGACGCCTCGTCCGCGTCTGGTTCAAGCTCGAGGAAGCGCGTGAAGGCGAGCAGCGCCATGTTCGTGTCGCCGGCGTTGATCGCCACTCGGCCCATGTCGTAGAAGTACTCGGCCTTGTTCGGCCGCAGCTCAGTCAGGCGTCCGTAGACCCGCGTCACCCGCTCGAAGTCGCCCATGCTCAGGTACACCTTGACCAGGTCCTCGAGCGCCGCCACCTGGCGCCGCTCGGCCTCCCTCTTCTCCGCCTTGGTGCCCTTCGCCCCGGCGAGCTCGTCGACGTACGCCTCGTACGCGGCGGCGGACGCCTCGAGATCGGCGGTCCGTCCCTGCGAGCCCTCCATCTGCTGGTTCGCCCTGCGGCGCAGCGTCTCGGCGAGCGCCAGCCGCGCCTCGACGGCTCCCGGCGACGCCGCGATCTGCCGCTCGAGGGCGGCGATGCGGTCGTCGAGCGTGGAGGCCGTCTCGCCCGAATCACCACACCCGATCCAGCTCGCGCCCGCGTACCCCACCAGGAAGACGACCATGAGCAGCGCCATGAACGAGAAGACGATCTTCTGCCAGAACTTGACCTTTCTACGGTCGAGGAGCACGCTGCCTACCTTTCGTCACCCGGCGTCGCCAGGCCCGGATGCCACCAGCCAGACTCGGCGGCGCCGACCTTGACGCCGACGCGGACGCGATCCTGAAGCCTCTCCCGGACGGCATGCGCGGCGCTTCGCACGGCGGCCTCGTCGATGGTCGAGAAGGCTCCGTCGCGGTAGAGGACGCGACCGCCGACCATGGTGAGGAACACGTCGTCCTGGTTGGCCCCGTAGACGAGCGCCGAGTAGGGGTTGTCGATGGGCTCGAAGTGCGAGCGCGAGACGTCGACGGCGATGAGGTCGGCGAACTTGCCGGGCTCGAGACTGCCCACATCGGCGGCGAGCCCGAGCGCCTCGGCCCCGCCGAGCGTTGCGAGGCGCACACAGCGCTCGGCGTCGAGGACGGTAACGTCGCGTTCGGTCGCGCGGTGGAGCAGAAGCATGGTGCGCATCTCGTCGAACATGTCCATGATGTTGCTCGCCGCCGGGCTGTCGGTGCCCAGGCCCACGCGCACGCCCAGACGCAGCATGTCGGCGAGCGGGGCGACGCCGCACCCGAGCTTGGCGTTGCTCTTGGGGCAGTGGGCGACGGCGGCGTCTTTGGCGCGCAGGATGCGGATGTCGGCGAGCGTCGCCTGCGTGCAGTGGACGGCCAGGAAGTGCTCGTTGAAGGCGTCCCACTGCTGCAGGTACTTGATGGGGCTGACGCCGTAGGGCTGGACGAGCATGCGCTCCCAGCCGAGCTTCTCGCGGAAGTCGTGCGCGAACTTGCCCGAGCCGGCCCGGACGTAGGTGAGCTCGTGCCGGCTCTCGGCCACATGGCTCGCCACCTCGAGACCCTCGCTCCGGCTCCGCTCGCCGATGGCCTGGAAGAGCCGCGCCGAGACGGTGTAGGGGGCGTGCGCCATGACGCCGACGCTCATGCCGGCCGGCGCCGCGACGCGCGCGGCGTCGAGGCGGGCGTCGAGGGCGTCCATCGTGTCGTGGATGCGCGCGTCGTCGATGCCGAAGACCTCGAGATAGACGCGCCCGCGCAGACCGGCCTCGCCGGCGGCCTTGATGGACGCGCCGGTGTAGGTCGTGTCGGCCACGGTGGTGATGCCCGACGAGACCGTCTCCGCGGCGCCGAGACGCGCGCTGTGGAGGTACTCCTCCGGGGTGAGCGAGGCCTTGACGTCGACCAACTGCAGGATCCAGTCACCGAACTCGGAGTCGTCGAGGATGCCGCGGAACGTCGTGTACTCGAGGTGGCTGTGACAGTTGACGAAGCCCGGCATCACGATCGCGCGGCCCAGGTCGACGACCTCGGCCTCGGCGTACGAGGAGGCGAGCTTGGAGACGGGGCCGACGGCGACGATGCGCTCGCCGGCCACCGCGACGGCGGCGTTGACCAGCACCGGCGCCGTGACGGGCAGGACCCAGTCGGCGCGGTACAGGGTGACGCGGCGGTTCGCGGTGGCGGTGTCGGTCATGGGCGGTCGGGCGGGCCGGCCTCCGGTGGCCCGCGCGAGCGTTGAGTATAGGAGAGCCCCTCAGGGCAAGCAAACGAGCGCGGCGGCCGGCGGAGGAGGTACTCGGCCGCCGGCCGCCGCGCTATACTCGCGGGCAAGCAACCCACGAGGTGACCGTGGCCGACACGCCCAAGCCGAGTTTCTCTCCCGAGGTGCTGACGCGTTCCGTGTGGGACGCCGTCAAAGACATCCCCGGCGTGCACGAGCTCTATAGAAACCCGTTGCAGACGATCGGCGAGCGCGTGCACATCGAGCGTTACGGCCCCGTGCGCATGGAGGAAGACGACGAGGGCTGCCTCCTCGAGATCCACCTCGTCGCCACCCCCGACGCTCATTTGCCCACGCTCGCCGACGCCGTCGGCCGCGCCAGTCTCACGTATCTGGCGCGCATGGCCGGGACCCCAATCGAGCGCGTCAAGGTCTGCGTCGACGACGTCGCGCTGGCGTCCGACGAGGAGTGAGAGCGCGCGGTCCGGCGTGAGGGCGCTAGACCTGAGCAGCGCGACCCGCGACCTGCTCGCCCCGGTCTGCCGGAGTTGTACCTGGTGGCAGACCGGCGTTCCCTGCGGCCCCGGCGACGCCCGGCTCTGGTGGGAGCGCGCCGTCGAGGATGAGGCGGGATTCTTCGGCAAGGCCCTCCTCGACGGCGATGCCGTGATCGGGTGGCTTCAGGGGGCGCCGGCGTGGCTGGTGCCTCGCGCGCGCCGCCTCCCCGCCGGGCCACCCTCCGCCGACGCGTGGCTCCTGACCTGTGCGTACCTCTACGACGAGGAGTACCTCGGCGGCTTCCAGCACCTGCTCCTCGACATAGCCGCCGCGCTCAAGAACCGCCGCGTCGGCGCGCTCGAGGCGTTCGCGCGCCGGCGCACGCGCGCCGAAGGGGCGCTGCGCGGCTACCTTCGCGACCAGAACCTCTTCCACCCCGAGGTGCTCGAGGGGGCCGGCTTCCGCGCCGTGTGCGTCAGCGGCGAGGTCGCACGCTACCGCCTCGACCTCGCGACCGTCGTGGCCGTGCCTCGGTACAGCAGGGTGCTGGAGAGCGTCGAGCCGGGCGCCGCGGTGCAGCCCGTCTGAGCAGGGCCGGGACCGCACGCCCGCCGCGGCCGGCGCGACACTCGCGACGCGCCGCCGCCCGAGCGCCGGTCAGCGGAAGAGGCGCGGAAGCCGGCGCTTCCAGTCCTCGGGCAGGATGGCGTCGAGGGCGTCGTCCAGGGTGACGATACCCAGCAGGCGGCGCTCCTCGTCGACCACCGGGACGGCGAGAAGGTTGTACCTGGTCATCACGCGCCCGACCTCCTCCTCGTCGGTGTCCGCCCTCACCGTGACGAGGTCGTCTTCCATGATCGTCTCCACCTGACGGGCGGGGTCGGCCAGCACCAGGTCACGAAGGCTCAGCACGCCGGCCAGGAGGCCGTCGCCGTCGAGCACGTACACGTACGACATGGCGTGCTGCGCGGGTCGTTCTCGCCGAAGGAAGGCGATGGCGTCGCCGGCCGCCGTACCGGCCCACAGCGTCACGTATTCGAGCGTCATCAGCCCGCCGGCCGTGTCGTCGGCGTGACTGGCGAGGCCGCGCAGGTCGCGCTCGCGCTCGTCAGACTGCCGCGCCAGCAGATCCTCCGCGAGGTCCTCCGGCAGGTCGGCGAGCAGGTCGGCGGCGACGTCGGCGTCGAGCTGCTCGACGACCTTGGCGGCCCTGTCGACCGGCATCTCGACGAGGACCGCCGCGCGCAGGTCCTCGTCCATCTCCTGCAGCGTGTCGGCGGCAAGGGGGGCGTTGAGGGCGGCGAGCACGGCGGCGCGCTCCCGCGCGCCCACCTGGGCGACGACGTCGGCGATGTCGGCGGGGTGCAGCTCCGCGAGCTCGGCGAACGCCTCCACGAAGTTCAGGCGCGAGAGGCGCAGGGAGATCGTGTTCACCTCTTCCCACGGGATGAAGTCGCCGGTGCGCCGCGGCAGCCGGCGCGCCAGGAAGCCCAGCCCGAAGCGGCGCGCCAGGGCGCCGCGGCTCGCGTCGACGCCCGCGACCACGAGCTCGCCCTCGCGGACCTCCAGGAGCACATCCTGCACGCGCACGAAGGAGCGGTCACGCAGGTCGACGACCCGGTTGTCGAGCACCGCGTCGACGAGCGCGATCTCGCCGCCGCGCAGGGACGCCGGTCCGAGCGCTCCCGCCGCGCACTTGAGCAGCAGCCGCTCGCCGTCGACGTCGATCTCGGCCACCTGGTTCCACGAGGCGCACAGCTGTTCGTCCTCACGAGCGATGAAGAACGCCGTCACGACGGGCACTTCGGTGGAGAAGCGGGCGACGACGTCGATGAGGTCGCCGACCTCCGCGCCTGCCGCGTCGACGACGGTGAGGGACTCGAGTTCGGAGAGCGCGAGGGAGCCTTGCTCGGCGTCCACTGGGCGACTCACATCCTTTCGCACGAGGGCGCGGCGACGATATCCGTGCGGTGCGACGGTGTCAATCACGAGCTGCCTCGCGCCACGCGCACCGTCGCCGACCCCGCCCCGCACGCCGCCGGCGCGATGCGGCGCAGGCCCGCCGTGGGATAGACTCGGCGCGTCCCCAAGGCCACCGCTCAAGGAGGGAAGCGATGGAGTCAGCGGCCCCGGCTGGAGGCAGCGCGCTCGACAGGTTCTTCAAGTTCTCGCGCTGGAACACCAGCATCCAGCGCGACACGCTGGCCGGCCTCACCACGTTCATGGTGATGGCCTACATCATCTTCGTGAACCCGAACATCCTGGGGCTCGGTGGGGCGCCCGAGGGCCTGCCGTTCGCGGCCGCGCTCACGACGACGTGCCTCGTCGCCGGCGTGATGACCATCATCATGGGACTGTTCACGAACCGCGCCTACGCCATCGCCCCCGGCATGGGCCTGAACGCGGTCGTGGCCTTCAGCCTGGTGCTCGGCCAAGGGCTCACGATGGAGAACGCCATGGGGATCATCTTCCTCGAGGGCGTGGCCATCACCGTCCTCGTGATCACCGGCTTCCGCGAGGCGATCTTCAAGGCGATCCCACTCGAGCTCAAGAAGGCGATCGTCGTCGGTATCGGCTTCTTCATCCTCTTCATAGGGCTCGTCGACGGCGGCCTGATCAACGCCGACGGCGGCACGGCGGTGAGCCTCGTGGAGTTCGGCACCGTCCCCATGGCTCCCCTCGCCGTGACGCTCTTCGGCCTGGGCGTGACGATCGCCATGATGGCCCTCAAGTGGAAGCCCGCCATCCTGCTCGGCATCGTCTTCTCGACCATCTTCGCCATCATCCTGAACTACGCCATGGGCAAGGACGTGGGCTTCCCGACCGGCACCGCGGTGATTCCCAGCGATGTCATCGCCGCCCCCGACTTCAGCCTCGTCGGCGCGTTCGACTTCGGCGCCTTCGACAAGCTGGGCATCGCGGCCGCGGTCCTCTGGATCTTCAGCCTGATGCTGAGCGACTTCTTCGACACGATGGGCACCCTCGTCGGGGTCGGTGGACAGGCGGGCTATCTTGACGAGAAGGGCGACCTGCCGCAGGTCAACCGACCGCTGCTCGTCGACTCGCTGGCCGCGGTCGCCGGCGGCGCCTGCAGTTCGTCCTCGGCCACGACCTACATCGAATCGGGCGCCGGGGTCGGCGTCGGGGGCCGCACGGGATGGGTCGCGGTCACGGTGGGTGTCCTTTTTCTGCTCGCCATGTTCTTCTCGCCCATCGCGGGCGTCGTCCCCGCCCAGGCCACGGCGGCGGCGCTGATCGTCGTCGGCTACTACATGATGGCCACGCTGACGAAGGGCGAGGCGCTGGCCGACAAGGAAGGCGAGGAGTGCGCCGCGTCGATCAACTTCAGCAACATCGCCTTCGGCCTGCCGGCGGTGCTGATCATGACCATCATGCCGCTCACGTACAGCATCACCAACGGCATCGGCTTCGGGTTCATCGCCTATGTCCTCATCCGCGTCGTCCAGGGCAAGGCTCGGCAGGTCAACTGGCTGCTGTGGGTCGCGGCGATCGCCTTCGTCGTCTACTTCGTCTGGCCGTACTTCAGCGCCAAGGGCTGGGTCTGAGCCGGACGGCTCACCCCGCAGGGACTCAGCCCGGAGGGCTCACCCGCCGAGGTCGGAGTCGTTCGCCTCGAGGACGGTGGCCTGCCCCTTCCCCGCGCGCAGCGCCCAGAGGCTGCCGGCGACCAGGATGAGGATGGTGACGATCCAGAACACCATCTTGGGCAGGTGAAACGCGAGGTCTGGCCGCGAGGCCCACTCGGCGCACGCCGCCGCGCCTTCGATGAGAAGCTTGAGGCCGGCCCAGGCGACCAGAGCGTACGCGACGTGCTCGAAACGCGGGTGGCGCTCCATGACGCTCACGAACCACCCGGCGGCGAGCCGCAGCATGAGAATGCCGATGAACACGCCGGTGTAGATGACCCACAGGTTCTTCGTCATGGCCACGGCCACCAATGCCGAATCGACGGCGAACGCGAGGTCCATGAACTCGACGGTCGCCACCGTGCGCCAGAACTTGCGCGGGCTCACGACCAGCGTCGCCGGCATCGCGTCGTCGTCGAGACCGCCCTCCCTGGCCGCCGCCTCGGCCTCGGTCTCGCCCTCGCGCGCCTTCATGACGTGCCGTGCGGCCAGAAAGACGAGGTAGCCGCCGCCGGCCACCTGCGCCCACCAGAGCTCGGTCAGATAGGCGACCGACGCGAGCATGAGGCCGCGCATGACGTAGCCGCCGATGAGGCCGTACAGGAGGGCGCGTTGGCGGTACTTGCCCGGGAGCGGCCGCACCAGGACGGCCAGGACCATCGCGTTGTCGGCCGAGAGGAGCCCCTCGAGCAAGATCAGGGACCCGATGATGAGCAGGGCTTCGGGAACGGTCATGGCCCAGTGATTCTCTCAGGCGCGGGCGCCGCCGCAACCCGCGCGCGGGTGACGCCGGCGGCGCCCGCGGATCGCGCGTGTCACCCGGCTACTTCGCGATCCAGATCGTGACGACGGAGCCGAACGGCGCCGTGACCCCCGCCTCCGGCGACTGCTCGATCACGGTGCCCGGCGGCTCGGGGCTCGTCTTCTCCTTCACGTCGACCACGAACCCCATCGCCTTCAGCGTGTCCTCCGCGGTCGCCGCGTCCATCGTGACGACCTCCGGGACCTCGAGGGGCGTCGCCGAGACGGTGGGGCTCGGCGACGGCGCACCGCCCGACACCACGAGATCGACCGCCGTTCCCTTCTCGACCTTCTCCCCCTCGGGGGGATCTTGGCGGATGACCTGGTCGACATCGTACGTCGTGCTGGGCTCGCGCGCGATGGCGCCGACCTTCAAGCCGAGCGCCACGAGCTCGGCGGTGGCCTCCGAGAGCGACGACCCGGTGAGGTCGGGGACCGTGACCATCGGCGACCCGCTGCTCACCCAGTACGTGACCGTCTCGCCGCGCGCCAGGGACGTCCCGGGCGGGGGGTCCTGCTTGTAGACGCGCCCTTGGGCGACGGTGTCGGAGCGCCCCTTCTTCTGCTCGGCCTCGAGACCGTGGTCGTCGAGCCAAGCCGCGACGTCGGCCGCCTCCCAACCGCGGAAGTCGACGAGGTCGATGTTCTCCGGGCCGCGGCTCACCCAGATGGTGACGGTCGCGCCCTCCTTGAGCTCGGCGCCCTCCTCGGGCGACTGGCGCGCGACGAGACCATCGGCGTAGTCGTCGGAGTACGTGTCCTGCACGCTGACCTTGAAGCCGACGTCCTTGAGCGCGTTCACCGCCTGCGCCTCGCTGCGCCCGACGACGTTGGGGACGTCGAGGCGCTCGCCGCCCATCGTCCAAACGAGCGCGGCCACGGCGGCAGCGATGATCGCGAGCAAGAGGAGGACGATCCACAGCGTGCGCCGCGAACGCTTCCGCGGCGGCAACGGCGCCTCGGCCTGCCGGGTCATGACCTGCGTCTCGCCGGCGGCCGTCGCGACGACCTGGGTCCGCTCTGCGGACGGGTCGTATACCGCTGCCGCGATGGGCCCGCCGTCTTGCGCGGCACGCAGGTCGCGGGCGAACTCGTCGGCAGACTGATAGCGCAGCATCGGGTCCTTGGCCAGCGCCTTGAGGACGATCTGGTTGAGCGCGTAGGGCATGCCGGGCACGACTTCGGCGGGCTCCGGAGGTCGTTCGTTCACGTGCTTCATCGCCACCGTGACGGCGGTGTCGCCAGAGAAGGGGACCGTCCCCGTGAGCATCTCGTAGAGCACGACGCCGACCGAGTACAGGTCGGAACGCTCGTCGACGATCTCGCCGCGGGCCTGTTCGGGGGCGAGGTACTGCGCCGTGCCGAGAACGGAGCCCGCTTCCGTCATGCTGGCGTCGCCCGCTCGCGCGATGCCGAAATCCGTGACCTTCACGGCGCCCGACGCGTCCAGCAGGATGTTCTGCGACTTGATGTCGCGATGCACGACTCCGTTGCGGTGCGCATACCCGACGGCCGCCAGCAGACCGAGCGCGATCTCCACCGCCTCGCTGCCGTGGAGGCGACCACGGCGGCGGAGGAACTGCTTGAGCGTCTCGCCTTCGACGTACTCCATCACGATGAAGTAGGTGCCGCCGATCTCGCCCCAGTCGTAGATCGCGACCAGGTTCGGATGGTTGAGACCCGCCGCGGCCTTCGCCTCGCGGCGGAAGCGCTCGACGAACTGGGCGTCGTGCACGAAACGCGACGACAGCACCTTGAGCGCGACACGGCGGGCCAGGGTGAGGTCCTCGCACAGGTACACGTCGGCCATGCCGCCCGACCCGAGCTTGCGCAGGACCCGGTACCGCTGGTTCACGATCTGGTCAGGCTGGAACGCGTCGGTCACCGTCGTCGCTCCTTCTCGTCGCTGCTCCTGTCAGGTACCACGCCGGACGGTCACTCCCTGCCGCGCTCACGGGAGCGCCGCCTGTGCGAGCGCGGCGCGCATCACGTCCGCGGCCAGCGGCGCGGCCGCGGCGCCGCCCGTCGACATAGTCTCCTCGACGACGACCGCCACGGCCACACGGGGATCGCCGGCCGGCGCGAACCCGATGAACCAGGCGAGGTTCGTGCCGTCGCCCCGTTCGGCAGTCCCGGTCTTCCCCGCCACCTCGACCCCTTCGATGGCGGCACCGGTGCCGGTGCCGGTGGTGACGACGCGGCGCATCATCTGGTTGAGGGTGAGCGCCGTGCCGGGTCTTATGGCCGTGAGCCATTCGGCGGGTTCGGCTGCTTCGACGATGCGACCGCCGGGCGCGCGCACCTCCTGCACGACGTACGGTGTCATGACGGCGCCCCCGTTCGCCACCGCGGAAGTCACGAGCGCCATCTGCAGCGGCGTGGCGAGGACCTGTTCCTGGCCGCAGGCGGCCCACGCGACGGCGAGCGGGTCCATCTTCGCCTCCGGCGACAGCAACCCCTCGCCGTCGTAGCGGCCGCTCGCGACCACCGCTCCCGAGGGCAGACCGAGCGGCGGCACCTCCCAGAAGCCGAACGCCCGCATCGCCGCCACCAGGCGCTTGCGCCCGAGCTTGTCGCCCACCTTGCCGAAGGTCGTGTTGATCGACTGCGTGAGGGCCGTCTCGAAGTCGTGCGGCCCGTAGACGGCGCCGCCGTAGTTGGTCACCTTGCCGCCGTAGATCACGAAGGTCCCCGTGTCGACGAACGCCGTCTCGGGCGTCACGGTGCCTGCGTCGAGCGCGCCGGCGGCCGTGACGACCTTGAACGACGACCCCGGCGCATAGAGTCCCTGCATGCCCCGGTTGAGCAGGGGGGCGCCCTCGTCGGAGCTCAGGTCGGCCCACTGCTCCTCCAGCTTGCGGGGGTCGTAGGCCGGCGCCGATGCGCCGGCGAGCACGGCCCCCGTCGCCGGGTCCAGCGCCACGATCGCGCCCGTCTTGCCCGCCAGCGCCTGCTGGGCGGCACGCTGCACGTCGGGCACGAGCGTCGTCAGGACGTCGGCTCCCGTCGGACGGCGTCCCAGGAGCTGGTCGAGCCAGCTCTGGACGCCGAGCTCGGGCGCCGTCCCGAGCAGCTCGTCGTTCATCTCCTTCTCGATGCCGCTGCGACCGTAGCGCACGCTGTCGTAGCCCACGAGCTGGGGCGCGAAGGTGCCCTGCGGATAGCGCCGGTGGTAGAAGCCGGAGCGGCGCACCGACCTGGCGATCGGCGAGCCGTCGTAAGCGAGGATCGCGCCGCGCTTGATGCGCTGCTCCTGCGCAAGCTGGCGCTTGTTCTCAGGTCGCTGCGCGAGCTCGTCGGCGCGGATGACCTGCAGCACCGTCAAGTTGACGATGAGGGCGACGAAGAGCAGGACGCCGACGACGAAGACGCGGCTGATGGCCTTGTTCATGCGCGCCTCACCCCAGCTCCGCCAGGCGCCGGCGCTCGACGTCCGTGCCGGCGCGCACGACGTTCGTCCGGTGCGACACCATCAGCAGCAGGGCGACGAGCACAAGGTTGGCGGTGATCGAGCTGCCCCCGTAGCTCACGAAGGGAAGCGTGAGACCGGTGAGGGGGATGAGCCGCGTCACGCCGCCGAGAATGATGAACGTCTGCAGCGCGAAGGCCGTCGCCAGCCCGGCGGCGAGCAGCTTCGAGAACCCGTCCGGCGCCTGGGTCGCGATGCGCGCCCCGCGCCAGAAGAACAGCACGAAGCAGAGGATGACGGCGACCGCACCGAGGAGGCCCATCTCGTTGGCGATGGCGGCGAAGATGAAGTCGGTCTGCAGGTCGGGGACGACCGGCTGGCGGCTCGTGTAGAGGAGGAACCCGCGGCCGAACCCCGACCCGAGCACCCCGCCGTCGGCGATCGTGAACAGCGACTGCAGGAGTTGGTAGCCGGTCGTGTCGGCCTTCGACCACGGGTCGAGCCACACGCTGAAGCGGTCACCCACGTGCGGTACCAGCCAGATGGCGAGCCCGGCGGCGGCGGCAAACAGCGCCCCACCGGCCACGACGTAGACGATCCTGTTGGTCGCCATGTACAGGAGCGCAACGAAGACGGCCATGAAGAGCAGCGACATGCCGAAGTCCTTCATGAACACCAGCATCACGAGCGTCAGGCCCCACATGAGGACCAGGGGGCCGAAGTACTTCGCCGCCGGCACCGGGACGCCGAGGAGGTGCCGCGTGGGCACCGAGAGCAGCACCTTCTTGTCGTCGAGGTAGCCGGCCAGGAAGACGACGATCGCAAGCTTGGCGAACTCGGAGGGCTGGATCGACATGCCGAACGCGTGGATCCAGAGCTTGGCGCCGTTCACGGTCGTCCCGGCCACGATGGTCGCGACCAGGAGCGCGAGGCCAAGCGCACCGATCAGGTAGCGATACCGGTCGAGGCGCGTGTGGTCGCGGACGATCACGACTGTGAGAACGAACAGCAGGGCCCCCACGAGCAGCCACTGGCCCTGCAGCAGCGCCAGGGCGGGCCTGATGCGGAAGATCTCCGTCAGGCCGATCGCCGCGAGCAACGCCGTCACCGGCAGCAGGTAGGGATCGGCCCGCGAGAGGAAGACCCGCACCACGATGTGCAGGACGAGGAAGATCGCCACGAACACCAGGCCGTACACGATCGTGGCGCGGTGGATCTCGCGGTACCTCCCGGCGTAGACCGAGACGTACGCCATGGTGCTGACCGCGCCCGCGAGCACCAGGTAGAGCAGCTCGGTCGTACGCCGGCTCACGGCAGCATCCCCAGATCGCGGGCCAGTCGCATGGCGCCGTCCTTCGTGCGCACCCCACGCCCGTCGACCAGCGCCCGTTGCTGCTCGTCGAGGAGCGCGTAGGGCTGCCCACTCCGCAGGTACACGCTGTGCAGGTCGACGGGCCCGACCGACCAGGGCAGCCCGCTGTAGACGGCCAGCTGACCGTCCTCGACGCCGACGAAGTAGCAGGTGTTCACGACGACGACGCCGGCGACGCCGAGGAGGGCAACGAGCGCGAGCACGATCACCAGGGCGAGCAGGCCGCGCGGCGAACGCGTCCGCGTCGCCGCGCGGCCGGCCTCGGGGGCGGCGGCCGGCAAGGCCGGGCCGCCGTCCGCGGAGCCGGCGACCGCCGGCGCCACCGTCGTCGGGGCCTCCCCGGCGTCGGCGGCAACGGGCAGGATGCGCGTCGCGGGCTCCGGGCCCGCAGGGACCGCGTCGTCGCCGGCCTCGATGCCGATCACGACGGCGGTCACGTTGTCGTGCCCGCCGGCCGCCAGGGCGGCGTCTACGAGCGCCCGGGCCGCCGCCTCCGGCTCGGCCCCGGCGAGCAGCTCGCGGACCGCGTCCTCGCCGACCTCCCCGGTCAGGCCGTCGCTGCACAGGAGGAGCACGTCGCCGGCGCGCAGGTCGGCGGAGAACTCGTCGATCTCGACCTGCGCCTCGGTACCCAGCACGCGGCTGACGATGTTGCGATGTGGGTGCGCCATGGCTTCCTCGCGGCTCAGGCGCCCCTCGCGCACCATCTCGCCGACGAGCGAATGGTCCTCGGTGAGGAGTTCCAGGCCGCCGTCGCGCAGAAGGTAGGCGCGGCTGTCGCCGATGTGGGCGAAGCGGCCCTCCTCGTCGTCGACGACGACCGCCGTCAGGGTCGTGCCCATGCCCGACTCCTCGCGGCGCTCGCTGGCGCGCGCGAAGACGGCCGCGTTCGCCGCGTGCGCCGCGGCGGCGATGCCGTCACCCGCGGCGAAGCGCGCGGCAAGCGTCTCGGCGGCCAGCGCCGAGGCGACCTCGCCGGCCTCCGCCCCGCCCATGCCGTCGCACACGGCGAACAGGGGCGGCGCGGCGACGAGGCTGTCCTCGTTCGTGCGCCGCTGAAGGCCGATGTCCGTGAGGGCGGCGTGCCGGGTGACGAGACTCACCGCGAGCTCACTCCTCGTAGCGGAAGACGGTCTCCCCGATGCGCAACCGCGCGTCGAGCCTGAGAGGAGCCTCAGTCACGGCCTTCTCGTTGACGAACGTGCCGTTAGTGCTGCCGAGGTCCTCGACCACGTAGACCTGGTCGCGAGGACGGAGCCGCGCGTGCGTGCTCGACACGAAGGGCTCGTCGAGCACGATGTCGCTGTTCGGGGCGCGGCCCACGGTGATCCAGCCGTCCAGCGGGAAGACGACGCCGACGGGAACGATGGGGCTCTGCTCGACGATCAGCCGCGGGGCGATGTGGCGCGTCAGGTCCATGACCTGCCCCGACTCAGTGCGCTCGGTAAGGCGCTCCTCGCGCAGCCGGCGCCGCTCCTCCGGCGTGCGGGTGACCACAGGACGGGTCCCTTCCGGAAGAGGGACGTCGGGTGCCGGCACAACCGCCGAGCCGCGGACGTCGGCGACGGCGCCCCTCACGACCTGCCAGATGAACAGGTACAGCAGGAACAGGATGGCGATCTTGAGGACGAGCAGGACGATGTCGATCATGGACTTCTCCTGGGCGCGGGGGCGCCTGCCCGGCTACTCCGGCGTGCAGGCCAGGGACGGCGGCCGCTCGCCGGCCACGCCGGGCGTGCGGACGGCGTCGCTCACGCGAGCCTCTCGAAGAGCAGCTCTGTCGTGCCGATCTCGATGCGGTCGCCGGGCTGCAGGACGACCTGGGTCACGGCGCGCCGGTTCACGCGCGTCCCGTTCGTGGAGCCGAGGTCGCGCAACACCACCTGCGCACCGGCCAGGCGCAGCTCGGCGTGCTGCCGCGAGACGTTCGGGTCGGTGAGCACCACGTCGCAGCGCCGGCTGCGGCCGATGAGACTGACGGTGTTCGTGAGCTCGACGTCGACGCCCGGCCCGCGCAAGCCGAACCGGACGGAAGCGGCAGCCGGGCGCTCGTACAGCACGGTCTGAGCCGGTGAGGGACCGGGGGGCGGAGCGACGATAGGGCCGGGCGGCGCGACCGCGGGCGGCGGCACCACGGGAGCGGCCGCCCCGGCAGCGCCACCCGGCGCGGCGAAGCCAGCCTCGCCGGTGACCGTCCGTGTCGCGATGCCGAACTCGCCCGTGCGCAGGTCGCCATCCTCTAAGAGCTCGATACGCGGCGCCGCGACCGTCGTCCAGCCCTCGCGGCGCGCGAATGCGGTGAGGTAGTTGGCGAGCTCGACCTTGAGCGGGTCGCCGAGCGCCGACAGCTTCTCGAAGTCGCCGGATCCCAGGTAGATCTCGTACTCGTTGGGGACGTAGACGTTCGACACGCTGAGCGTCTTGTGCTCACCCATCTCCTTGGCCAGCTTGTGGGCCAGTTCGACCGGCTGGACGCTCGCCTTGAAGGCCCGCCCGAAGAGGCCTTCGACGAGACCCTCGAGCTTGCGCTCAGCCGACTTCAGCACGTTCATCGATGAGACCTTCCGCGGTGGGGCCCGTCCAGAGCAGCAGCGGCAAGAGTACCACGGCCGCCGCGAGGGCGACACTCGTGAGGAGGTACGTCAGGGCGGCCGGATACGCCCACACGGCGATGGGAACGGCGCGGTACACCACGAAGACCGCGGCGAAGGCGAGCGCCCAGATCCAGAGCCTCGCCTCGACCCGGTGAGCCCGTAGCGCGAGCCCCACGGCCGCGGCCAGCGCCGCCCACGCGACCATCTGCAGTACGCCAGGCCAGGAGAACACGACACTGAGCCCGTCCCACACGACTTCGAGCGGATGGTCGGCAGCCGCGAGGTCGCGAGCGAGGCGACCCCGGGGCTGGAAGGCGACGAAGGGCCCCCGCGGAGCGCGCACGAGCAACAGGTAGAACATCGTCGCGGCGCCGGCCCAGGCGGCCGTGAGCGGGCCGCGCACGCGGCCCAGTGCGGCCGCGCCCGCCGGCGCCAGCAGAGTCAGGTGGACAGGGGTGAGCAGCACCGCGAGCGCCGGCCACACGGCCACCACGGGCCGGCCCCTCGCCAGCAGGAACAACGCCACGGCGAAGACCAGATAGGCGACGCCGACGTCGAACGAGACGTTGAACATCGGGAAGGCCAGCAGAGCGAGCAACCAGGCGAGCCCGCCTTGCGGGGCGACCGCCCACGCGGCGACCGTCACCGCCACAAGAGGCAAGGTCCAGCTCGCCGGGTACGCAGGGAGCGCGCCGAGGACGCCGGCGGCCGTGACGCCCGCGAGCGCCGCGCCGCCGCCACGCTCGACGAGCGCGGCGGCGCGGCCCAGCGGGCGCACCAGCCGCTGCACGCGGCGCAGGCCGCTCGTCCCGAGCGCGCCGCTCTCGAGGAGCTCGCGCAGGGCGTCGCTGAGCTCGTAGGCATACGGCCGCTCCGACGGCTGCTCCCGGCAGGCGTCGTCGATCAGGGCGGTCAGCTCCTCGGCCAGGTCGGGACGCAGCTCGGCGAGCGGCGGCAGCCGGTGCCCGGCCACGTTCGACATGGTCTCGGCTGCACCGGCCCCGCGCAGCGGGTTCTCACCTGCCAGCAGCTCGTAGAGCACCATGCCGGCCGAGTACACATCGCTCGGCGGCCCGGCCCTGCGCCCCGCCGCCTGCTCCGGCGACATGTAGGCGAGCGTCCCGACGACGTCCCCGGCGTCGGTCAGGGTCTCGGCGTCGATCATGCGCGCGATGCCGAAATCCATGACCTTCACGTGCCCGCTCTCGTCGACCATGACGTTCTGGGGCTTGACGTCACGGTGCACGATGCGCTCCCCGTGGGCGTACCCCAGGGCGTCGAGCAGCTCCACCCCGACGGCGGCGACGTCGGCGTCGCTCAGGCTTCCCTGGAGCTCGGCCAGGGAGTGCCCGACGACGAGCTCCCAGACGAGGTAGCTGCGCTCGCCGTCGGTGAAGTGGTCGCAGAGGGCCACGACGTTCGGGTGCGACAACGCCGTCGCCGCCTCGATCTCGCGCACGACACGCGCCGCCATCCGGCGCCCGTCGGCGATCACCTTGAGCGCGACACGCCTGCCCGTGCGCCTGTCGAGGGCCTCGAAGACCTCAGCGAACCCGCCGCTGCCGAGACGCCCGACGACCTCGTAGCGCTCGCGCCAGGCGAGGTCGAGCGGGGTCGCGTGCTGTGCTGCTGCAGGCATGTCGGTAGGCTCGATCCGTTCTCTCGTGCGGCCGCTTGGGGTGGGCTCGAGTGAGTATTCGGTATGGTACAATCCACTCCCTGTACGGGCCGCTGGGCGAGTGGCGGAATTGGCAGACGCGCTAGGTTCAGGGTCTAGTGCACGTACGTGCATGCGGGTTCAAGTCCCGCCTCGCCCACCATCTGCCTCACGGAGGGGGTTCGCTGCGTGGACTTCTTCGACGACGACGCGGACGCCGAGGTTCTTCCCTCCCCCCCGCGCTCACGCCGCCCGTCCAGCCGCCGCCGCACCCGCATCCAGCGGCTGGTCATCGTCCTCGCCGTCCTCTTCGTCCTCATCTTCCTCGCCGCGTGGTGGATCCGGAGCTGCCAGCAAGACCGTAAGGTCGAGGGGTACCAGGACTACATGAGCGCCGTCGCGACGGCGATCGACGACTCGGCCAAGGTCGGCAAGGAGCTCGACAAGATCGTCGCCGACCCCGGCAAGTACGCGACCGCCGAAGCGCTCGAGACGGCGCTCGCCGACCTCGTGTCGCGCCAGGACGAGATCGCGACGCGGGTCGGCCGCCAGGAGCACCCGGATTCACTGGCGGGCGAGGCCGAGGTGCTGGTCACCGGCATGCGCGTGCGCACGCGGGGACTCGACTTGCTGCGCAAGGCCGTCGCCGCGGCGCTCAACGAGAAGAAGAGCGTCAAGCCCGGCGCCGTCACCGCGCTGTCCGGGTACCTCAGCGGTCCCGACGCGTACTACCAGGCGCTCTTCTATACGCCCGCGCGGCAGGTCATGAAGGACGACGGCGTCTCGGGCGTCAAGGTACCGACGGCGACCTGGTTCCTGAAAAACGACGTCCTCTCCGAGACCAACGTGACCGCGATGCTCCAACGCCTCGGCTCGTCGGCGAAGCTTGGCGGCACGCACGGCGTCGCACTCGACGGTGTGACGGCGCAGCCGTCCGGTACCGCGCTCGTGCGCGGCAAGAGCGTGCCGATCCCGGCCTCCGCCGACCTTTCGTTCGAGGTGACGGTCGAGAACCAGGGCAGTTCGGCCGAGGCCGACGTGACCGTCGAGGTCGTGCTCGTGCTTCCCAACGACGACAAGATCAAGCAGACGGCCACCATCGCCGCGATCGCCGCCGGCAAGAAGACCAGCATCGCGGTCGAGGGCTTCGTGATCCCCAACACGGCGCTCAGCCGCGTGAGCACCCTGCGCGTCAAGGTCGGGCCGGTCCCCCAGGAACAGACGCTCACCAACAACTCGGCCACGTACCAGTTCCTCCTGCAACTGCAGTAGCCCCGGTGCAGACGCTGCAGGACATCGCGCCCTATCTCGCGGCGGCCGCGCTCGGCGTGGCCGTCGTGCTCGCCGTCGTGCTCGCGCTGCAGTGGCGGGCGCTGCGACGCCTGCGCCGCGCGCAGACCGTGATCCTCGGGAGCCACGACGAGCGCGACGTCGTCGCCCACGTGCAGACCCTCGACTCGGGCGTCCGCAACCTCCGCGAGGCCGTCGAGCGCCTCACTGACGAGCTCGCGGACCACGGACGCCACCTCGACGAGGCCCTCACCAACCGCGCCATCGTCAGGTACGACGCGTTCCGTGACGCGGGCGGCGAGCAGAGCGCCTCGGTGGCGCTGCTCGACAACTGTCGCTCCGGCCTCGTCGTGAGCACCATCGCGGCGCGCGACTTCGCGCGCCTCTACGTGAAGCACCTCGACCACGGCGTGCCCGACCGGGAGCTGTCCCCCGAGGAGCAGCGCGCGGTCGCGGAGGCCGTCCCAAGGCCCTTGACCACGCCGCCCGCCGTCGCCCAGCCGGGCGGGCCAGACTGACGAGAGGAGGTTGCCGATGAACCACGGTCCGGCCGAGCGTCGGGTGGCCTTTCTCGGCCCCGAAGGCACGTTCACCGAAGAGGCGCTCCTCGCCAACCCGCCCGGCGACGGGCCGCACCCGTTCCCCTACCCGACGATCAAGGACGTGCTGCACGCCGTGAGGGACGGCGAGGCGACGGTCGGCGTCGTCCCCATCGAGAACTCGCTCGAGGGCTCGGTGGCGGTCACCCTCGACCTGCTCGCCTTCGACTTCGGCGACCTGGCGATCGTCCGCGAGGTGACGCACCCCATCCGCCACCAGCTGATCGCGCGCGGTCCGCTCGAGCTCGCCAGGGTCACCAAGGTCATCAGCCATCCGCACGCCTACGGGCAGTGCCGCACGTTCCTCGACGAACGCCTCCCCGGCGTCGAACACGAGGCCGCCAACTCCACCGCCGAGGCGGTGCGCACGGTGAGCCGCGTCGACCGCCCGTGGGCGGCGATCGGCACGCGGCTGGCCGCCGACATGTACGAGTGTGCCGTGATCGCCGACGACATCGAGGACTCCGTCGAGAACCGCACGCGCTTCGTCTTCATGGCGCGCGAGCCCGCGGCCCAGGACCTGGACGCCACCTACAAGACGAGCATCGTGTGCGGGATCGACCAGGACGAGCCCGGCAGCCTCCTTCTCATCCTCTCCGAGTTCGCCTACCGCCACCTCAACCTGACCAAGGTCGAGTCGCGGCCGTCCAAGGTGGCTCTCGGTCACTACATCTTCTTCATCGACTTCGAGGGCCGCGTCGCGGACGGCCCGGTCGCGCAGACCCTGAAGTGTCTGGCCTGCAAGCTTCCCTGGCTCAAGGTCCTCGGCTCGTATCCCACGTGAGGGAGGACGGACGATGGAGCATGTGAAGGTCACGATCCGCGCCGCGACGGCCGCCGACCGCGGCATGCTGCTGCTGCTCGGCGAGGAGAGCCTGCTGCCGCTCGCCCAGCGCGCCGGGCACCCCGAACGCTTCGACCGCGGCGCGCTCCTGGCGCTGCTCGAGCGCGCCGAGGTCTACGTGGCCGAATCCGAGGCGCACGAGATCGCCGGCTGGGTCGCCTTCGACGAAGACGGCGGCGAGGTGGAGATCCGCTGCTTCTGCGTGAGCCCCGCCTTCGAGGCCCAGATGGTCGCCAACCATCTCCTCGACTGGGTCGAAGGGCTGGCGATCACCAGGGGCAGGGAGCGCCTCACGGCGTACGTCCCGGCTGCCGATGAGACGTCCCTGCACCTCTACCACCGTCATGAGTTCACCGCACGCCCCGATGAGGAGCGTCCCGAGATGACCGCGCTCGACAAGCGGCTACCCGAGCACTGAGGGCAGGCAGCGGCGCCGTGCGGATCACCGTCTTCAGCGTCCCCTACCACCTCGGACGCGAGGGTGCCGGGATGGCACTGGGTCCAGGGAGCTACCTGGACGGAGGCCTGGTGGCCGCGCTCNNGAGCGCGGCCACCAGGCCTCCGTCGTGACGATCGAGCGCCCGGGCCCCTTCACGACCGAGCTCAGCGCGGTCACCGCCGTGAACCGCGTCCTTGCCAGTGAGGTGCGACGGGCGGTCGCTTCGGGCTCGTTCCCTCTCGTCGCCGGAGGCAACTGCAACGTCGCGCTCGGCATGACGGCGGGCCTCGACACGACCCAGACGGCGATTGTCTGGTTCGACGCCCACGGCGACTTCAACACGCCGCAGACCACGCCCAGCGGCTTCCTCGACGGGATGCCCCTGGCCATGGCGACAGGGCGGGCGCACGGCAACGCCTGGGCGCGACCGATGGGCGGCGTCGACGCGCGCGCCGTCGTCCACGTCGGCGCGCGCGACCTCGACCCGGGCGAGGTCGAGGGTCTCGCGGCCGAGGACGTGCACGTGGTGACGTGCGACGACCTGCGCGACGGCGGCCTCGCGGCGGCCCTCGCCGCCGTCGCCCGACGCGCGGCCCGCGCCTACGTCCACGTCGACATCGACGTCCTCGACCTCGCCGTCGCGCCCGGCGTCGACTTCGCCTCCCCCGGCGGCCTCGCGCCGGCCGAGGTCACAGCCGCGGTGACCGCCGTCGCGGCGGTGCTGCCGGTGGCGGGCGTCTCGGTGACCGCCTACGACCCCCAGCGCGACGACGAGGCGGGCACCACACGCACCACGGGCCTCGACCTCATGTGCGAGCTCGTTGACGTCGTCGCGCACCGATAGGTCGCGGGACAGAGCAGCAGGTCATCGAGCGCCGAGGGGAAGCGCGACGGCGCGGCGCGCGTTCACGCGTCAGTAGTAGAGGTACAGGCGCTCGCCGACGAAGGCCCGGTCGTAGACCCAGTCGCAGACCCAGAGCGGCTCGCGCACGCAGCCGTGGCTTGCCGGGTACGGAGGCACGACCGGATACCCGTGGATGCCCATCTCGCCGTAGAAGGTCATGAAGCGCGGCAGCGCGACCGACCCGTCGTACGTCGAGCTCACGGGGACCTTGCGCAGGATGCGAAAGGCGCCCTCCGGTGTGTTGCCGGTCGCGCCGGTCGAGACCGGCACGATGCCGATCACGACGCCGTCGGTGACGAGCATCAGGATCTGACGGCCCTCGTCGATCTCGATGTGGCGCGCCGGCGACGCGTACCTCGGCTTGACCGGGGTCGCGACGTCGAGCTTGCGCCAGTCGTTCTCGTTCATCACGTAGTCGCGCGCCAGGCGATACGTCTTCTGGAAGCAGACGACGGCGTCGGAGACAGCGCGCGTGAACGTCGTGCCGGTGCCGGGCGTGCGGACGCGCAAGCGCTTCAGCTGCGTCAGCAGACCCTTGACGCGCAGACCCGTGGAGCCGATCGCAAGCCGCCGCCACTCAAGCTTCACGCTCTTCTTCACCTCGCGTGACCCGTAGGCGGGAGTCGGCGTCAGCGCGAACCGCAGGCTGAACCACTCGATGCCGCGCAGCGGTACCAGCAGGACGGCGCGCCCGTCGCGGACGCGGCCGCGGACGGTGGCCACCCGGCGGCCGCGGTGGAAGACGCGCGCCGTGACGGCGCCGTCGTACGCCCCCGGCTTCACGTTGAGCACGAAGCGCGTGCGCAGGAAGGGGATGAGCTTGCCGTGCGTCACGCTCACGGCCGGGCGTACGGTGAGCGGCAGCGGGGCACTCATGCTGCCGTCCGCCGTCAGGCGAACGAGGACGTCGCCGCTGTGCCGCGGCGCGAACTCGAAGGCGAACGCGCCGGTCGCGTCGGTCGGCGCGGCACCCACGTCGGCACCGTCCAGCGAGACGACGACCTCCTCGCCCTCGACCGCGGGGTCGACCATGCCGCTCACCGTCACCGTGCCGCCGAAGACGACGGCCGGTCGCGAGAGCTCGATCGTCAGCGTCGCCGCAGCGGCCGGGGCGGCCGCGACCAGCGCGGCCGCGGCCAAGGCCGCGAGCGCGACCAGCGCGGCCGCCGCCACGCGCCGGCACCGGTGTCCGTGTGCGTCGCTCCAGCTCATGCGTTGTCTAGTATCGGACGAACGACCCCCTTTCTGCACGCCGGCTTTCTGGGCCTGAGGTAGCATGACCGGGTCTCATCCGACGCGAGGAGTGCACGATGCTCGACATCAAGCTGGTCCGCTCGAACCCCGACGTGGTGCGCGCCGCCCTGGAGCGTCGCGGCAGTACCCAGTCGCTGGACGAGTTCCTCGCCGTCGAGACCGAGCGCCGCCGCCTCACCACCGAGGTCGAGACCATGCGCGCCCAGCGCAAGAGCGCCTCGGACGGGATCGCCAAGATCAAGAAGGCGGGCGGCGACGCCGCCGAGGCGATCGCCGCCATGCGCGTGCTGGGCGACACCATCAAGGAGCGCGAACAGGAGCTCGAAGGGGTCGAGAAGCGCATGCGTGTGCTGATCCTCGACATCCCCAATCTCGTCATGGACGACGTCCCGAGCGGCGGCGAGGAGGACTCGGTCGAGCTGCGCCGCGTGGGCGAGCCTCCTGCATTCGACTTCGAGCCGAAGGACCACCTCGACCTCGGCCTCGCCCTCGATCTCGTCGACATGGAGCGCGCCGCCAAGGCGAGCGGCTCGCGCTTCGCCTACCTCAAGGGAGACCTCGTCCTGCTCCAGTTCGCCCTCGTGCGTCTCGGCCTCGAGGTCGTCGCCGAGAAGGGGTTCCGCCCCGTCGTCCCGCCCGTCCTCGTGCGCGAGGAGGCGATGTACGGCACCGGCTTCTTCCCCACTGACGAGCAGCAGATCTACCGCACCACCGACGGCGACTGCCTCGTGGGCACGTCCGAGGTCCCGCTCGCCGCCATGCACATGGAGGAGTTCCTCGAGGCCGAGCGCCTGCCCCTGCGCTACGCAGGCTATTCAACCTGCTTCCGCCGCGAAGCCGGCGCCGCCGGCAAGGACACGCGAGGCATCTTTCGCCTGCACCAGTTCGACAAGGTCGAGATGTTCTCGTTCTGCCTGCCCGAGCAGGCCGAGTTCGAGCACGAACTCATCCTCTCGGCCGAGGAGGACATCCTGCAGCTCCTCGGCGTCCCCTACCGCGTGGTGAACATCGCCGCCGGCGACCTCGGCGCCCCCGCGGCCAAGAAGTACGACTGCGAGGCGTGGCTCCCGGGCCAGCAGCGCTACCGCGAGGTCACGAGCTGCTCGAACTGCACCGACTACCAGGCGCGACGTCTCAACTGCCGCTACCGCACCGACAAGGGCCCGCGCTTCGTCCACACGCTCAACGGCACCTGCATCGCCCTGGGACGCACGCTCATCGCCATCATGGAGAACTACCAGCGCACCGACGGCACGATCGAGGTGCCGAAGGTGCTGCGCCCGTACGTGGGCAAAGACGTCATCGGCGGCTGACGGACGGGAGAGCCCGGGGACACGGCGCGCGGCTCCGGACGAGCCCGCCGACGCCGGAAGCGCCCGCGAGCGGGCGCTTCAGTCGACCGGCTCGGCGTCGCCGAACGCCGCGCCGCCGTCGTTCTCGCGCCAGGGGATCAGGTAGCAGTGCACGTCGAGCGCCGGGAAGGCGTTCTCGACGAGGGCGCGCACCCGGCGCAGGTCACGTGCCAGGATCTCACGCTGGTCGAACCCCAGGCCGCCGAGAGCGCGCTCGTAAGCGCGGCAGTCCTGGTGCGAGACGAGGACCACCTTGCGCACGCCACCGGTGTCGATCTGCATGGTGATGCACCCCATGGCCACGCGGCGCTCCATCCCGGGGCGAACGAACAGGAGTGGTCCGCCGGGAACGAGGAGGTGGTCGGCGCCGTCGATGCCGAGCGTCGCGCGCAAGCGCTTGAGCGGCTCGGCCAAGCGTCCGTCGGAGCAGGCGATGATGAGGTGCTCCATGAGCGGTCATTATCCCATACGGATGGATGACGAGCCACCATGCACGGGCGCCGCGCGCGGTCGCGCGCGGCGCCCGTGCTATCCTCGTTCCTTGCCTGCGGAGGGGTGGCCGAGAGGTCGAAGGCAGCGGTCTTGAAAACCGCCAGCGGGGCGACTCGCTCGTGGGTTCGAATCCCACCCCCTCCGCCAGTTCACAGGTAACCGCCGTTCGGCTCCGGTTGTCGCTTGTACTCGGGCTTCGCCTCGACGATCTCCCGGATGAACTTGACGAGCTCGCGAAGACGCATCGCGTACGGGTCCGACGCATCCCGGTCGTCGTTCCAGACGAGTGTCCTGGTCGACCCGTCGATCATCAGCTCGAAGCGATACGTCATGTGCGGGGTCATGACGCCGCCGCCCCGCGGCGCGTACTTCGCGGGATAGGCCAGGAGGCCGATTCGCTCCATCTCCTCGACCATGCGCGCGAACTCCTCGGGGGTCAGCGTCAGGTCGACGGTCACGGGAGGGTCGCCGATCATGTCATTCGTGAACGTCCCCGCCGTCGTGTCGAGGACGTTGCGCGCCCGGACGCCGTAGGCAAACACGAACGACGTGATGTCGTCGTAGCCGGACCGGCCGCCGCTGCCCTCCGGCGACGTCGACGCGGACGGCCCTCCCCCGCCTGCGCAGCCGGCGGCGAGGAAGACCAAGAGCAGGACTGTGAAGACCCCGATCAGCTTGGACATGGCTTCAGCTCCCATGCAGCGAACTCACGTTCCTGCCGTGGGGACGCGCCACCAGGCGACGACGTTCAGTGTCGGCGGTGAACGACCACGGGGCGGGCCTTGCGGCCCGCCCCGTGGTCACAGATCCTTTGCCGATCGCGCCCCGAGGCGCGTCGGCGACTGAGACGCTCTCAGGCCTCCGCCGCGGCGTCGCCGGCCGGTGGCTGGTCGGCCGGCGGCTGGTCGGCCGGCGGCGTGTAGCTCGTCCATGGGTCGACCTTGTCCTGGCCCCAGCCGAAGCAGCTGAAGCCTTCGCCCTTCGCCATACGGTACCCGATCAGGATGCCGACGCCGACGAGCAACGCGAGAGAGATGAACAGCACCTTCTTCACAGACACCCTCCTCCTCCGTTCACTCAGGCCATCGTACCCCATACCGGCGACGGCGATACCCTCGGGCTTTGCGCCCCCGGTGAAGGCCGTAGTAGGCTGCCGCCGCCATGTGGGTCGTCGTCCACGTCTTCGCGGGACTCGCCGTCGCCGCCCTCGTCAAGGAGCCGGTGTGGCTCGTCGCTGCGCTCGCCCTGGGAACGCACGTGCCTCTGGACCTGATCCCGCACTGGGACTACACCGTCTCGCGCCGGCCGATCCTCTGGGGCTGGGTCGACTTCCTCGCGGGCCTCGTGACCCTGCTCGTCTGCCTGTTCGCCCTCGGCATGCCGTGGTGGCTCGTCGCCATGGGCCCGCTGTCGGGCGCCCCGGACTTCGACGTCCTCATCGCCGCGATCCGCGGCGGCGAGGCGCGTCACTGGTTCCCGAGCCACTGGAAGAGCTTCCCGCACGGCAAGGCGAGACCCGTGCCCGGTGTGGCCGTGCAGGTCGTCATCGTCGTCCTGTGCGCCGTGGCGATCGCCACCGGCATGCCCTACTGACGGGGGACGCCGCCGACCGGGAGTGGACGTGCGACCAGACGGCAGGACCGGCGCAGCGCTGTTGAGTCGCCGCCGTGTACGGTGTTGACTAGAAGCGACCGCGACCAGGGGGGGATCATGGCCGACGTGGCCGACACCATCCAGACCAAGCACCTGCCGGCTCAACTCGCGCTCGTCGTCAGCACGCGCGCCAAGATGAACGCGATCGCCCAGGCCATGGGCGAGGCGTTCGGCACGCTGATGCGTCACGCCGGGGCGACGGGGGCGCAGTTCATCGGCCCGCCGTTCGTGCTCTACCCCGAGATGCCCGCCGAGGAGTTCACCTTCATGGTCTGCATGCCGGTGGCACCCGGGGCGGTGGCCGGCGAGAGCGTCGAGCTCCAGGAGTTGCCCGGCGTCGAGGCGGCGACGCTCCTCTACACGGGACCCTACGACGGCATGGAGCCGTCGTGGCGCCGCCTCATGGAGTGGGTCGGTCAGAGCGGTCGTCAGCCCGGCGGCCCGCTGCGCGAGATCTACCTCAACGACCCCGACACCGTCGCACCCGAGGACCTCCTGACCGAGCTGGTCGTCCCGCTGGCCTGAGGGAGCTGCAGCGAGAGACGGCGGGCGGGGCGGGTCGCGACGCGACNNGTACGGGCCGAAGCCGTAGGCCACGACATCCGGGAAGGCGGCGCGGAACCAGTTGGAGTCGGTGAACCCGACGCAGTGCAGCGAGACCGTCTTGGCGCCGGGGACGCAGCGCTGCATGACCCGGTCGATCGCCTCGCTGAACGGGCTCGGGTCGGCAGATGCGTTGCCCATGACGCTGCCGAGGAACTCGAGCTCCCAGTGCGCGTCGATGCCGGCGAGGGCGCGGTCGACCTCGACGCGCACCTCGTCCTCTCCCCTGCCCGCCAGCGTCCGGCAGTCGACGGTGACGACGACGCGCTCGGGAAAGACGTTGGGCGCCTCGGAGCTGGAGCGGACGATAGTCGGCGAGAAGGTGATGCCGTAGTGCGGCTCGAGCAGGCGCGCCTTGCCGTCGTCGAGCTCGTGGAGCTCGGCGAGCGCGGCGCGCGCCGTCGCCGGTTCGAGCAGCCGCGCGCACAGCTCCTCGCTCTCGACGAGCAGGCGCACGTAGTCTGACGGCAGATGATCCATGTGCACGGCGGGCTGGTGAGCGTGCAGCGCCTGGACGATCTGCGCCGCCGCGACGACTGCGTTGCTCTTGCGCAGCGGCACTGAGGCGTGGCCGGCCTGACCGTGCACGGTGATCCGGAATTGCGCCGTGCCCTTCTCGCCGGTGTTGAGCTCGTAGACGCGCTCGCCGCGCAGGACGTCGAACTCGCCGCCGCCCTCGTTGAGCAGGTAGTCCCCCTTGACGAGGTCGGGCCGGTTCCGGACGAGCCAACGGGCGCCGCAGTCGGTGCCCTCCTCCTCGTCGGCGGTGGCGGCGTAGACGACGGTGCCGGCGAAGTCGCGGCCGGCGGCGGCGAGGCGACTCACGGCGACGGCGTGCGCGGCCACGAGGTTCTTGATGTCGCCCGCGCCGCGGCCCCACACACGATCGTCCTTGACGACCCCCGCGAAGGGCGGGACGCTCCACGAGGCGGGTTCGGCGGGCACGACGTCCATGTGGGCGAGGAGGACCAGCGTCGGGCCGGGCCGCTTGCCCTCCAGGCGCAGGATGAAGTTCTTGCGGTGCTCCAGCTCGCCCACGATCTGCCCCTCCAGCCCGCGCGCCTTGAACCACTTGTCAAGGAAGAGGGCGGCCTGCGTCTCGTTGCCCGGAGGGTTCGAGGTGTCGATCCGGATCAGGTCCGCGAGCAGCGGCACGACCTCGTCCCTGACCTTGGTCACGATGCTGGGGTCAACGCCTGCGATGTCCACCACGACCTCCTGGGCCCGCGTCCGCCGGATGCAGCACCGCGATGATATCGCCCGCCGGGCGCGGCCGCCTCCGGCGCCGCGCCTCCAGGGCCGCGCCGTCCCGAAACGCGCCGCGACGGCTTCCGGCCCGCCGCGACGATGCGGTACACTGTGCGCCCGCGCGGAGAAGTGGCCGAGTGGCTGAAGGCAACCGCCTGCTAAGCGGTTAAGGGGCGACAAGCTCCTTCCCGGGTTCGAATCCCGGCTTCTCCGCCAGCCCATCCCGTACGCTTTCAGCCCGCCCGACGGCGCGGTATACTGCTCTTCCCCAGTGCGCCTGTAGCTCAGTTGGATTAGAGCGTCGGTCTACGGAACCGAAGGCCGCAGGTTCGAATCCTGCCAGGCGCACCAGCTCTCCTTCTGTACTGCGTTGTACTGCGTCGCGACTCGGCAAGACCATGCCTAGCGGACGATGATGTCCCTGCCGCTGCTGCGACCGTCCACCGTCCTCACGCGGACGGTCCTGTGGCCGGCCGAGACCGCGGGGACCTTCACCCGTATCGTCCCCTTCGCCCAGGAGACGTACTTCGTGGCCGCCTTGCTGCCGAAGTACACCTTGCTCGCGCCCCGCCTGGCGCCGAACCCCCAGCCCTTGATGGTCACGGTCGAACCCACGCGCGCACGCGCCGTCGAGAGCGCAGCGATGCGCGGCCTGGAAGTGTTGCGCAGCACGCTGACCGTGTCGGCGCCGTAGTTGGCCGTCACCACGTCGGCCTTGCCGTCGCCGTTCAGGTCGGCGGCCGCGACCGACCGCGGCAGCAGGCCAACGGCGAACGCGCGTTCGGCGCCGAAGCCGCCGCTTCCGTCGCCGCGCAGCAGCGTGACGGTGTGAGCGCCGAAGTCGGCCGTCACCACGTCCTTGGCGCGGTCGCCGTCGAAGTCGGCGACCGCGACCGCGTAAGGGGACGCACCGACCGCGAGGTCGGTCCGCGCGGCGAAGCCGCCGTTACCGTCGCCGAGCAGCACGCTGACCGAGTCGGCGTAGTCGTTTGCCGTGACGACGTCCTTCCTGCCGTCGCCGTTCAGATCGGCGACGGCGACCGCGCCGGGGCCGCCGCCGGTCGCCGCGTCGGTCCGGGCAGCGAAGCCGCCGTTACCGTCGCCGAGCAGCACGCCGATGGTGTCGGCACCCTTGTTGGCGGTCACCAGGTCGGGGTTCCCGTCGCCGTTCAGGTCGGCGACGGCGACCGCCATGCAGTCGTTGCCGGCCGCGAGATCGGTCAGGCCGGCGAAGCCGCCGCCGCCGCTCCCGAGCCGGACGCTCACACTGTTCGCGGCATTGGCCGTCACCAAGTCGGCATGGCCGTCCCGGTCGAGGTCCGCGACGGCGACAGCACGAGGGGCGGTCCCGACGGGGAAGTCGGCCTTGGCGCGAAAGCCGAACCCGCTCCCCTTCAGCAGCGTCGCGGTGTCGGCGCTGTAGTTGGCGGTGACGAGGTCCGGCCAGCCATCCTCGAGGAAGTCGCCGACGGCGACCGCCCAGGGGCCGACGCCGGTGGTGAAGTCGACCTTCCCGCCGAAGCCCCCGTTGCCGTCACCGGGCAGCGCGCTCACGGTATCGGCGTCCCGGTTGGCCGTCGCCAGGTCCTTCCGTCCGTCGTGGTTCAGGTCGGCCACGACGACGCCGAACGGCGCGTTCCCGCTGGCGAAGTCGGCCTTGGCGGCGAAGCTGAGCGCCCCGGCCGCCGGCGTGCCCGACGCACCGCAGAGGAGCAGGACGACCGTGGTCACGAGAACGACGGAGACGAGCGAGCGTTTCATGTGGACCCCTCCCCCTCAGCATGACGCGTCACCTGGATCCGTGCCGATGGCGACATCCTACTCCCGGCACCACGGCCCCGGACGCGTCCCGGCCGTAGTCGCCGGTCGATGTGGCGGCGGTCGAGGAAGCCGAGGACGGCCCGCGAATAGGGTGTCGACACCGTGTCGACATCGCGGCCGAGAAGGCCCCGTCGGGGCGCTCGGCACCCGGAACCCGAGGAGCGATCGATGGTCACTCGCCTCCACACGGCCCCGCTCACGCGTGCTCGAGCGTTCCTGGCGGCCTGCCTTCTGCTCGTCCTCCTCCCGACCGTCGCGGGCTGCGGCGGCGACGGCGGCACCGATCTCGACGGCCCGGCGGACGAGCTCATCGCCCAGGCAAGGGCACTCGCCGAGAAGGCCACGACGCTCGAAGGGCGGATGGACGCGCTGTGGGTCGAGATCGGCAAGATCGACCCGGCGAAGGACGCGACCGACGGTCTGGCCAAGCTGGACGACGCGGAGGCGGCCTACGCGCGGCTCAAGAAGCGCCAGACGATGCTCGCCGAGCTCTACGACAAGGTCGCGAAGCTCGGGATCGGTGCGAAGCTCGGGACCTGGGCGGGCCAGCAGCGAGAGATCGCCGAGCTCTCCGCGCGCGCGACCGGCCTCCTTGAGGAGTTCGTGGCCAAGGACAAGGTGCTCTTCAGCCTCTGGAACCAGCTCGGCGCGGCGGAGCGCCAGAAGCTGATCGACGAGCTCGAGGACCTCGACGCGAGAAGCCTCGAGCTGCGCACGCGCGCCTCCGAGCTGCGCCAGGCCTCCAAGCGGTACTGGGAGGAGAACAAGCTCGGCGAGTAGGCCGGGGTGCCGCAGGCGGCCCCGGCCCTCGCCGTGGTGGTCGCGCTCCTTCGCCTGGCCCCGTCAGTCGCGCGAGAGCAGGAAGAGATAGACCAGCTGCAGCAGCGCCGCCAGCGCGCCGGCGACGTAGGTCATGGCCGCGGCGTTGAGTGTCTTGCTCACACCCTCCTGCTCGCCGCCGCTCGCCAGCCCAAGCGCCGCGACCTGCTCCTTGGCCCGGCTCGAGGCGTTGAACTCGACCGGCAGCGTGACGATCTGGAAGAGCACCGCAAACGCGTACAGGATGAACGCGATCGTGAACAGCGTGCCGCTCAGGTTCGTGATCAGGAACCCGCCGATGAGGAAGAACATCCAGACCTGGGACGAGAAGGCGGCGAGCGGCCACACGGCCGTGCGAGCCTTCATCGGCACGTAGGCCGTCGCGTGCTGGATCGCGTGGCCGACCTCGTGGGCGGCGACGGCGGTGGCGGCGATGCTGCGCCCGTCGTGGACCACCTGCGAGAGGTTCACCGTGCGCTTGCGCGGGTCGTAGTGGTCCGAGAGCGGGCCGGCCTTCGACGCCAGCACCGGGACGTCACCGAGCCCGTTGCCGTCGAGGATGCGGCGCGCGACCTCCGCGCCCGTCAGGCCGCTGCCCACGGCGATCTTCGAGTGCTTTGCGAACGTGCTCTTGAGCCAGCCCTGGACGACGAGCCCGAGCACGAGCGGGATCCCCAGGAAGAAGAGGTAGTAGCCGAGCATGGTCTCCTGTTCACACCTTTCTTGGTCGGCCGGCGCGACCGTCGCGCGCGGCGGCAGCCTCGTGAGGCTGCCGCCAACTGTATTCCCATTCGCAGCCGGAGAGATACACGCGCGACGGCAAGCGGGGCCGGCGACCACTCAAGGACGGCGAAGCGGCCTGGCGACTGCCGTCACGACGCGGCGGGCGGGGTGTTGGCAGGTGCCCGGAACGGGCATGATTGCGGCATGGCCGACGTGGTCTTTCCCCGTCACGAGTACTACATGCGCCTCGCCCTGCGCGAGGCGGCGCGTTCCACCGCGCACGGGGACGTCCCGGTCGGCTGCGTCGTCGTCCTCGACGGCGAGGTGATCGCCGCAGCCGGCAACGAGCGCGAGTTGCGCAAGAGCCCCACGGCGCACGCCGAGATCATCGCCATAGAAGACGCGGCGAAGCGCATGGGAACGTGGCGTCTGCTGAACACGGTGATCTACGTGACCATCGAACCCTGCCCGATGTGCGCCGGGGCGATCATGCAGGCGCGCATCCCGCACCTCGTGTACGGCGCGCCGGACGAGAAGGCCGGCGCCGCCGGCACCCTCTACAACGTCTGCCAGGACCCGCGCCTCAACCACTGCGTCGAGATCACGAGCGGAGTGCTCGCCGACGAGTCGGTCGCGCTACTGCAGGACTTCTTCCAGGCACGGCGCTGAGGCGCTGACGTATACTTCTCACTCGCCCGGCATGGCGCCGTGCAGTCGAAGCGTCACCGCGCCCGGGCGTCGCGCGGAGAGGTGTCCGAGTTGGCTTAAGGAGCGCGACTGGAAATCGCGTAGGCGGCGGTAAGCTGTCTCGGGGGTTCGAATCCCCCCCTCTCCGCCAGCCCTCCGCACTCGACGAACGCACTCCGCACCCGCACCCCACGCCCGCTCTCGACACGCCGCCCGCCACCCCGTGTCGCACATGGTCGGAGACTCCGGGTCAATCCGCTATACTGCCCCGCGGAGAGGTGGCTGAGCGGCTGAAAGCGGCGGTCTCGAAAACCGTTGACGGGCGCGAGCTCGTTCGGGGGTTCGAATCCCCCCCTCTCCGCCAGCTTCTGCCCATTTCCAGCGAAAACGCAGCCCACACACACGGCAACGGCCGCTGTGCACAGCCGCTCCGGTTCGGGACTTGTCCCTAGTTTGTCCCTACCCCTCGTCACGACTCTTCTCGGCGAAGAGGCCTTCGAACGACTCGGCTGCCTCGGTGTCCATGCCCTCGAGCACATGCATGTAGGTGTCGATCGTCAGCTTGGCGGTCGAGTGTCCGAGCCGCTTGGAGACGACCTTCAGCGGGACCTTGGCCTTCAGCATCAGCGTGGCGTGCGTGTGCCGCAGGTCGTGGAACCGCACCTCCAGCTTCTGCGCGACTCGGAAGCGTCGGAACGCCAGCGAGAGAGTGTCCGGCTTCATCGGACTCCCGTCGGCGCTGGCGAAGACGAGATCCTGGCTGACGTAACCCTCGCCCACCAAGTCGATCTCGTCAGCCTGTGCCGCGGCGTGGTCCTTCAGGGCCTCGACGGCCGTCGCCGGCATCGCGATCGTGCGGCGGCTCTTGTTCGTCTTTGGCTGACGGAAGACCACTCCCTCGCCCTTCACGTACTGCGCCGCCTGCGCCACCGTTACGGTGCCATGCTCAAGGTCCACGTCCCGCCAGCGAAGGCCGAGCAGCTCGCCACGCCTGAGGCCGGTGAAGATCGCGATGACTGCGATCGCGCGCAGGCGATGGTCGGGCCAGGTCTCGAGCGCCGTCAGCATCTTCTGCACCGCGTCGACGTCGAGCGCCTGCATCTCGCGGTCCTCCGGCTTGGGCGGGTGCGCGAACCGCGCGACGTTGGTCTGCAGGTACTGAAGGTCGACGGCGTAGTTGAGCGCGGTCGAGAGCACGCGATGGATGTGGAACACGGTCCGGTTGCTCAGGCCGTCGCCCTCGCCCCTGACGCGACCCGTCATGCTCGCCTTGTCGTACATGTGCTGCACGTCGCCCGTGGTTAGGCGCTGGAGCTTCGTCTTGCCCACCGACGGCACGATGTAGCAGTTGACGATGCCGCGATAGCCTCGGACGGTCGAGGGCGAGAGCTTGCGAGCCTCGCAGTGGCGCAGCCAGTCGTCAAGGAAGGCGCCTACTGTGAGCTGCGACGGATCCACGTAGGTGTGCTGGTGAAGCTCGAGCAGCTTCTGGAGCTGAAACGCCTCGGCATCCTCTCTCGTGCCCCGCACGGTGTACTCGTCCTTGCGAGGCTTACCCGTCGCGTCCAGCCCGCGAGGGATGCGGACTTGCCACGACGTCTTACCGCGCTGCCTGATGCCGTCCTTCTGTCCGACCTTCTGTCCGCTCTTCTGTCCCACCCCTACTTCCCTCCCTTTCTCCGTTTCGCGGCCGCCGCCAGCCACCCCTCGACGCGATCGATGCTGGTCCCCATATTGGCGGCGATCTGCTCCTCTGTGAGCCCTTGCTTGGCAAGTCGATTGGCGTCGCGCACGCGGCGCCGCCGTTCACGAGCAGTCTGCATGTCGGCACACTCCGAACAGCAGTACCTGCGGCTGCCCGTGTTCCACGTCGTGGGCAGATACCAGACGCCATAGGGGCACGTCTCGTTGCGGCACCTCAGCGCGACCGATCCCTTCACTATCTCGTTGAAGACCTGGAGGCGCAGCGCCGACGTCAGGCTTACAGGTGGCTGCGCGTCATCTGCATTGCCGACGACGAGGGGAGCGAACGGCGAAAGGTCGGATAGCTCGACCAGCATCCGCCCGACCGCCGCGTCGATGCTGTCTGGCACTGAGTGGTGCGACTCCCAGGAGTCCCGCAACTCCTCGATGGTCATCGTGCCTGTGTAGAGCCTCCAGGCCCTAGCCAGATCGCGCATGGTCCGCGCTCCAATTCGGAACTCGTCCAGCGTCACGAAGGTGATGTTGCCTCGCGCCACCTGGAAGTCCGGGGCGGGGGTCATCTGCGCCTCAAGCTCGGCGCTTCTGAGCAGCGTCGACACATACTCCGGCGTGTAGAACGAGATCTCAGACAGGCCCCGGATGCTGTCGATCGTCGCCTGCGTGTACTGCTCCCATGACAAGCCGGCGGCTCCGTAGGCATCTGCCAGCGGCTGACGATCTTGCCATTCCGGTCCGAGGGGGCCGTATCGCTGAATGAACGCACAAATCGCGTCAGGCGACGCAAGGTCCAGCGTCATCAGATCCCTGAGGAACAGGCCATCTGGAACCTCGCGCCCCGGCGCATGGCGGTAGACGAAGAATGCATCGGGCTCGTCTCTGATCGGGTCGACGGTGTAGCGCCACACCCGCCGCGCCGGGACAGGCTCGTTCGGCCACACGTACAGTTTCGGGGGGTCATCTGTAGTCACAAGAAATCACTCCTTTCCCTAGAACTACGACGGATTGTACGATGCATACGTCCACTAGTCCACACTTTCACTTACTACATTTCGAAAGGAGTGCGTCACAATGAAACGACTCCAGGCGATGCGAGAGTCGCTCGGCTTCAGCAAGGCGAAGCTCAGCAGGATCGCCGACCTGAACGCGAGCACCATCGCGTGGGCAGAGCAGGGCCGATTCGTTCCCTATCCGGGTCAGCTCGCGAAGATGGCGATGGGGCTCGGGTACGACGGCGATCCGAACGACCTTCTGGAGGAGGTGGAGGGCGATGCCGGCGACGCCCAGTAGGATCGAGGATCTGCCTGACCTCCTCACCGTCCGTGAGACGGCGGACTTCACTCGCATCGGCATCCGACAGGCTTACGAACTGGTGCGGTCCGGCGAGCTACCCTCTGTTCGCCTGGGCCGGTCGATTCGCATTCCCAAACGCGCGCTCGTGCGATTCGTGCAGGCCGGCGTCAGTGAGTAGACGTCGGCGCGCGACTCACCCCCTCCCCGCCGACGCGGCTCGCGCTGCCCTCCGCTATGCGGCCCGCATCGTCCAAGAGCCGTGAAGGCGTCTCGACCGTGCGCCCCACGCTGCCCGGCGGCTACTTCGACATGCCGCGCTGCCTCCTGGACGCCATCCTGGCTGCGCCTGGGCTCAGTGGGGCGCAGCTCAAGGTGGTGCTCGCCGTCATGCGCCTGACGTGGGGCTACTTCCCGGAGAAGAACCGCGCCGGGGCGAAGATCCGGCGCGAGTACCTGGCCGAGATCACTGGGCTCAGCAAGCGCACCGTCGACAAGGTGACGCCGCTCCTGGTGAGCGAGGGGATAGTCGAAGAAGTGGAGCCGCACACTGGTCGCCGGCCGGCCGTCCTTCGACTGAACCCGGAGCCGTCCCAGTGGGGTCGATTCACGCCTGTAGAGTACGCCGAACGTCGCACTCTAGACGCAGAGTGCGATGACCAGGGTACTCAAGGCGATGAGGCGTCCCTGGCGTGCGCCGATGAGGGTACTCAGGGTACGCCGAGCGGAGTACCCAGGGTGCGCCAAGCGTCGCACTCTGCAGCCTCGCTTAGCCCTTCATCTGTTAACCCTTCATCCTCTAGCCCTTCAGCGCCCCCCGAGACGCGCGACGCTGAAGGGCGCGTCCCGCGGGGCTCCAATGAGGGCGACATCGACGCCTCCGATGTCCGCAACGGCGAAGGCCCCGCGAGCTTCTACCATCCCGGCTGGGGCGACATCTACCAGCATGACCTGTGGGCCCTCGAGCAGCCGGATACGCGAGAGACCTACCTGAAGACCTTCGGAGGGAGGCGGTGAGGCCCTGGACCACTGCCGAGCTCGAGGCGCTTCGGATCCTCGCGCCCGTTCTCGGCGGCAGGGGCTGCGCCGAGGCATTCGAGCGGTCCCACTCGGCGATCAAGCAGAAGGCCTGCGAGCTCGGCGTGTCCCTCCGGCGCCCGAAAGGTCGCCAGACCGACTTGAGACCTTTGGCAGGGCCGACGGTCCTCCGGCGGATCCGCGAGCTCACGGATGCCGAGCTGTGTCCGGCCTGCGGCAAGCGCCTCATCGGTGTGAAGCGCACCGGCCTCTGCGGCCGCTGCCACTTCCAAGGCCTCGTCGCGGTCCACGAGGAGGAGATCGCCAGACTCGAGGGGCAGCGCGAGCTCTGGGCGGCGCGCTCGAAGCTTCGGCGGCGGCGCCGTGAGCTTGGGACGGTGGACGCAGCACCCGACGACGTCGAGCGGGATCACAAGGGACACGATTGATGGCGGCAAGGAAAACTGATGAGAGCGAGCGGAGGCAATCGCTGGCGGCACGCGTTGCGCCCGCCGGTAAGCGCGGTATCTTTCGTCAAGGCCGACCCGACCCCGTTCCCACAGGAGATGCACGATGAATCACACGATCGCCGTACTCCACGTGCCCGGCTGCCGAGGCGGTGCGGCAGCCCTGGATACGGCCGCCGAGATCGCCGGCGAGCGGGATGACGTCTCCGTGGCCGACGTCGTCATCCAAGACGACGCTTCAGCCGTGGCCCAAGGATTCCGAGGGTCACCCACGGTCCTGATTGACGGACGCGAGATGGCCCCGGACCCGCAGGTGCCGATCGGCACCATGGGCTGACGCCGCTACCTGGTTCCCGGTTCGGGAATCCTGGATCATCCGAGCAAGGACCAGATGCTTGAGCGCCTGGACGCGGCGGACTGACCTCGACTCAGCCGCTCTGCGGCGCTGCCAGTGGAGAGCGATACGGTCCTCTATCTGCCGGCCGCGTTCTCTTCGAGCCACTCACGCACGCGCTTCTCAATGGCGTCGCGCACATCGCGGAACTTGGCGAGCCGCTCCTCCTCGGGGCCGTCAGACGAGACGGGATCCTCGAACGGCCAGTCCAGGCGAGTGCCCATGCCGGGGAACGTCTTGGGGCACCCGGGCTCCGCACGGTCGCACAAGTTGATGAGGTAGCCAAAGTGCACCTTGCCGAGGTACTCGCTAAGTCCCTTGGCGTGCTGACCGCTGAGGTCGAAGCCCCGCTCCTCCATGACCTTGACCGTCAGCGGGTCGATCCCCCGCGGCGTGAAGCCGGCGCTGAACGCCTCGTAGTCGTCGCCCCCTTCGGCACATAGGAAGGCTTCGGCCATCTGGCTGCGGGCCGTGTTGCCCGTGCACAGGAAGAGAACCCGCGTTGCTGTCATCGTCGTTCCTGCCTCTCGCCTTTCAGTTCATGGGCGTCTGCCCGGGAGGGGTGTGCGCGACGCTCCCGGGAGTCAAGCAGACAGCCTGTCGGATTGGCTCGCGGAGGCGACTGGGCTCTCTTCGGCCCCGGTGCTCGTCTCCTCGGGAGAGTTGGGCCGAAGAGGAATGGGCACGTTCTCGGCGGACTGCATCCGCTTCTCGACCTCCCCACGGATGTAGGTATCGATGCTGTGGCGTCTCCGACGCATCCGAGGCGTGAACATGGCGGCCTCCTTCAGAGATCACGACCTACCGCAGAGTGGACGGCATGAAAGCGGCGACGTGACAACGGAGCAGGACGGGCATGCAGAGGGTGGATCGTGCTGCGGCCCCACACCATCCACCCCCGACACCTGCTGCGGCGGCAGCGGCATGCCCGCACAGCGGGGGGCAGAGCCGTCATGCTGCGCCCCACATGCGACCACGGATGCGGACGGCGGATCGTCCTGCTGCGGAGGGTCGACTCCCGCCTTTACTCCTACGCACCCCTAAACTGCATCATCGGGGCGGTCGAGACCTCGGTCGGCAACGTGCCAAGGGCGACGAGCGATCTTGACGGTGGCGACCGCCTGGGCGCCTGGCGCGTGCGCTGGGGGATTGGCCGCGACGACTACCGCATCGAGCCCGGGCTCTACGCCCTCGGCGAGCCGGCCGCGTCCTCAGCCGTGCTCGTCACCGCGAACTACAAGCTAACGTTCGACGAGCTCCGCTCCTCGCTCGGCGTCCTCCACGCCTGGCTGCTCGTCGTCGACACGCGCGGGATCAACATCTGATGCGCGGCGGGCAAAGGCACGTTCTGCGCTGAGGAAGTCGCCCGCGTGGTTCGCGAGGCGCGCCTTGACGAGATCGTCGAGCATCGCCGGCTCATCCTTCCGCAGCTCTCAGCGCCGGGCGTCGCGGCTCACAAGGTCAAGGAGGCCTGCGGCTTCCGAGTCACCTTCGGGCCGGTGCGGGCGGCCGACCTCCCTGCGTTCCTCGCCGCGGGGATGAAAGCCGACGACGAGATGCGCAAGGTGACTTTCGACCTGCGCGAGCGAGCCGTGCTCGTACCGGAGGAGCTGTCCTTCGCTTGGGATCGCCGCATGCTGCTCGCCTGTGCGGGCATCCTCGCAGCCTCGGCTGTCGATCGCGACGGCGTCTCGCTGAGGAGGGGGATCCGTCGCGGCGTGCCGGTCACCGACGCCGCGTGGCTTGCCCTCCTGGCCGGCGGCGCCGCGACGCCGCTGGCGCTGCCCTGGCTGCCCGGTCGCGCATTCTCGCTCAAGGGCGCCGTTACCGGAGGAGCCTTTGCGGCCGTCGCGACGGCGACCCTCGGTCGTCGTCTCTCCCCGGCCGCGGAGCTCGCACTGCTCGCGGGTGTTCCTGCTTTGGCCTCGTATGCGGCCGTGAACTTCACGGGCGCAACGCCGGTCACCTCGCCCTCTGGAGTGGAGACCGAGATGCGCAAGGCCCTGCCTCCGCAGGGCGCTGCGGCCGCCGTGGCGGTCGGTGCCTGGCTGGTCAGCAGATTGGGAAGGTGAGAACGATGCCGACGTTGCGCTACATGGAAGAGGCCGTCACTCTGCAGCTGGACGCCGAACGCTGCAACGGGTGCGGCATGTGCGTCGCCGTCTGCCCACACGCGGTGTTCGCGATCGTCGACGGTTGGGCCATGCTCGCGGACCGGGGCGCCTGCATGGAGTGCGGCGCCTGCGCGCTCAACTGCTTGCCTGGGGCCATCAACGTGAAGCCCGGCGTAGGCTGCGCGCAGGCGATCATCAACGGGTGGTTGACTGGTAGCGAGCCTAGCTGCGATTGCCAGGGCGAGCCGGGCACCTCGCAGCCCGAGCCCAGCCGATTACTTCGTATCTGCCCCGTCCGTCTTGGCCCTGGCGTTGCGCTGCTTGAGGTACTCGCGCAGGTACCTCTGGTACATGAAGACCGGGCGCATCTCCATGCCGAACTCGTCCATCCCGAAGTACGAGTTGTAGAGGTCGCGGAAAGCCGCGCTCTGGAAGTCGGGCATCGGGCGACCGCGCAGGCCGACAAGACCCTGCTGGTCGTAGGCGGCGCGCTTCTCAGGGTCGCTCAGGACCTCCCAGGTCTCGGCGCACTCCTTGAACCGTGCCTCGGCCCCGGGGTCCTCTGGGTTCACGTCAGGGTGGCAGTCGCGCGCGAGCCTGTGGAAGGCCTTCTTGATCTCGGCGAGCTCAGCCGTGCGAGCCACTCCGAGGACCTCGTAGTAGTCGCGCTTCGCCTCAGGCACAGCGCACGACCCCCCGCGCCCACAGACAGTCACCGCAGGTGGGGTGCGGGTTACCGAGGCAGTCCTCCTCGTTGCTCTTGGCCAGCTCGCAGGCGCAGTCGGTGCAGGGCGGGAAGTCGAAGCGGCGGACGCGGTCCCGGAAGGCGGCGTAGTCAGGCTTGCCCCAGACGGCGGCCAGCGACTCGTCCGGCAGACGGCCGATCTCCCAGCGCAGCATGCGCTTCTCGCGCCCGCGCACGAAGCAGGTGTAAGTGTGCAGCAGGGGCGGACAGGGGCTGACGCCGCCGTGCCAGGCGACGGCGCAGGCATCGGCCTCGACGAAGGGGCAGTGGCTGCGGGTCGCCTCCGGATCGGCGCCGAAGAAGGAGACCGGCCCCGAGCGCGCCAGCGCATCACCGAGAGCGGCGCCGAGCTGCCGGTCCCAGTTGAACGCCGGCAGCTGCCAGCGCGGCGCCGCGGTCGTCACCGCGCCACTGAGCGAGCTTGCGCCATAGTCGTAGAGCGTCTCGGTGAGCAGGTCCTCCGTGTACGCCAGCACGTTGCTGACGATGATGAAGGTCGCGCCCAGCTGCGCGGCGAGCCGGCCCAGGCCGGGGAGCTCGCCGATGTTCGAACGCATGGCGACGAACTCGACGCCGATCTGGATGCTCGGGCCGTAGTTCGGGCCGCGGGCATCGTGCAGGCGGCGAATGTTCTCGATCACCCTGTCCAGGGAGGCCCCGGAGCGCACCCGGCCGAAGGCCTCGGCGTTGGCGCCGTCGATGCTGACCACGAGCTGGTCGAGGCCGGCGTCCAGGAGCCCCGCGGCCATGGCGTCGTCGAGGAGGAGGGCGTTGGTCGTCACTTCGGCGCGCAGTCTGCGCCCCTTGGCGCGCCGCACCATCTCGAGGAAGCGCGGATGGAGAAGCGGCTCGCCGAGCCCCATGAAGGCCACCGTCCCACCGGGCTCGACGCCGTCGACCACTGCCTCGAACGTCGCCCACTCCATGAAGCCCTCGGGCTCGTCCCACGAATGGCGCACGCAGGTCGCGCAGGCCAGGTTGCAGGCGTTGGTCGGCTCGACGTAGACCTTGGCCGGGCGGGCCTCTTCCGCGGTCATGCCGGCGCCTCAGTCCTTCCGTTTCGCAGCCCGAAGCTCGTCCAGCGTCGGGAACGCCAGGGCGCCGGCCTCACACATCGAGGCGCAGTGCGAACAGCCCTCGATGCAGGAGGCCTCTGCAACGACGCGCACGTGATCGTCGACCATCGCGTAGACGCCTTGCTGGCAGAACTCGAGGCAGACCCTGCAGTCGGTGCAGGCAGCTCCATCAAGGGTCGGTCCCCATTGGAAACCGTCGTCGCGCTCAACGCGTGCCATCGTCATTGTCCGACCTCCCGTCAACGTCTGCGCCGCGCGAGGGCGCATCGACACGAGTGTACGCGCACGAGCCCGAGAGCTCAGCCGCCCCCGCCGAGGAGAGCGTCTGTCGACGTGCGAGGAATCTACAGTTACGTTAGGGTCAAGTCGACGGATGTTCGGCTTCATCCGCTTCATGAGTTCAAGGCGCTCGATGTCGGCGTCCGTGTACAGGCGAGGTCGCAGAAGCGTCGTCAGCGACTGGATGGAGTAGAGCGTGAACGTGTTCGCCGCCGGCGGGTTGTTCGTCCTCACGGCTCTCGCCGAGATCACCGGCTGCTACCTGCCCTACCTCTGGATCAAGGACAAGGCGCCGATCTGGGTCCTGGCACCGGCGGCACTGTCACTCGCCGTCTTCGTCTACCTGCTCAGCCTGCATCCCTCGGCCGCTGGGCGCACCTACGCAGCCTACGGCGGCATCTACGTCGCCACGGCGCTCGCCTGGCTGTGGCTCGTTGACGGCGTGCGCCCCACCGTGTGGGACGTGACGGGCGTCGTCGTCGCCATCACGGGCATGGTGATCATCACGGTGGCGCCTCACTCCTGAGGCGAGAGCCGTGGACCGCAGTCCAAGGCGAAGCCGGCGAGGCTAATGCTGCCGAGCCTCGCCGGCCTGCCTTGCCTCGCGCCCCTGCCGCGCCTCGTCGTCCCCAGGGTGCCCGCGGCGCGCGAACACGGCCTTGATCAGGTACGGGCTGACGACCGTGGTGACGAGCACCGTCCCGAGCACGGCCGCGTAGACGTCGCGTGTCACGGCGCCGGCGGCGAGGGCGATGCCGGCGACCACGATCCCCACCTCGCCGCGCGGGATCATGCCCACGGCCACCTCGCGCGCGATCCGAGGCCCCTCGCGGCGCGCGCCCCAGAGAGAACCGATGTACTTGGTCGCGACGGCCACCACGCTGAACGCGACGATGGCGGCAAGGACCAGGGGCTTGGCGAACGACGTCGGATCGATGTAGGTGCCCATGAGCACGAAGAAGAACGGCACGAAGAACCAGGCGAGCGGTGTGAACCGCTCCTCCAGGGCCGCGTGCTGCTTGACCTCGGAGACGATGAGGCCGGCGATGAAGGCGCCGATGATGGCGGCCAGGCCGATGTACTGGGCCAGCAGCGAGAGCCCGAGCATGACGAGGATGGCGAGCATGAAGAGGGCGTTCGGCGAGAGCCGCGCCAGCGTCTCGGAGAACCGGCGCGCGAGCCGCGGCCCGGCGAACCCCGCCGCCGCGAGGAAGACGACGACCTCGACGACGAGCAGCGCCAGCTCCCAGGGGTTCGCGCCGCCGAGTGCGAGCGCCGTGACGACGCCGAGCGTGAGGAGGCCGAGGACGTCGTCGAAGATCGCCGCCCCAAGCACGATCGTCAGGGACCGGCGGCGTTGCAGGCCTAGGTCCCGCACCACCCGCATGGTCACGCCCACCGAGGTGGCCATGAGCGCCGTTCCCACGAAGAGGCTCTCGGTGACGCCGTAGCGAAAGGCCAGCCCGGCGACGACGCCCCCCGCGAACGGCACGACCGCACCCAGCACGGCGACCCTGGCGGCCCGCGGTCCAGCCTCGACGAACCGCCCGACGTGGGTCTCGAGGCCGGCGACAAAGAGCAGGAGCATCATGCCCAGCTGGCCGAGCGCCTCGAGGAACTCGGTCTGATGGACGAGGCTGAGGAGTGCAGGACCGAGGATGGCGCCCGCGAGCAGCTCACCGATGAGCGCCGGCTGCTTGAACGCCTCGAAGAGGCTCCCCAGCAGATGCGCCGCCGCGAGGGCGAGGAAGATCTCGAACAGGATGCGTGTGGTGTCCTCCACGGGTGGCTGGAGTATACGTGGGGCGCTGAAAGCTACACGCGCATGAGCTCAGCGAAGGCGTCCAGCGCCCGTCTGGCTGCCTTGGCGTCGACTGAGTAGAAGGTCCACTTGCCGCGGACCTCCTCGTGCACCAGCCCGGCTTCACGCAGCACGCGCAGGTGGTAGGACGCCTTGGACTGCCCGAGCCCGAAGTGGTCCTGGAAGTCGCAGACACAGATGCCCGCGGGGTCCTCCTTTCCTGGCACCCCGCGCTCCGACGGCTCCGGCAACCCGCAACAGGCCCTGCCCTGCACCATGACGTCGAGCATATTGAGCCGGATGGGGTCGCTCAGCGCCTTCGCCACCCGGGTGAGCCAAGCAGCCTGCGCCGCGTCCTGAGGCGGGCAGCAGGCGGTCCCGGCCGGATCGGCGCTTCCGCAGCAGCCCGCCGCGGGCGTCTCCTCCACCTTGCTCCTCGTCATGAGCCACCTCCCAGCGTCAGCGCAATTCCTGTTGATGTGGGGTTGACTGCCATCGGTATCAGTCTATCATCACAGGCAATGAGTTTGATTTGACACCCACAGAGACCGAACGATCGAGGAGAGACGATGAGCCAGCCACCGAGCGACGCCGACCTCAAGACCCACATCCGCGACCACTACGCCGAGCGCGCCGTGGCCGCGAGCCAGTCCCAGCCCTGCGGCTGCGGCTGCAGCTGCGGGCCTGCCGCATCCGTCGAGCCCATGGACGACGTCGCCCGCGGCCTCTACAGCGTCGCCGAGACCGGCGACCTTCCCGCCACCGCGGTGCTCGCCAGCCTTGGCTGCGGTAACCCGACGGCGCTCGCCGACCTGCTCCCGGGTGAGGTCGTGCTCGACCTCGGCAGTGGCGGCGGGATCGACGTCTTGCTGTCCGCCCGCCGCGTCGGCTCCACCGGCAAAGCCTATGGGCTCGACATGACCGACGAGATGCTCGCGCTCGCGCGTGAGAACCAACAGAAGGCCGGCGTCGAGAACGTCGAGTTCCTCAAGGGCGAGCTCGAGGACATCCCGCTGCCCGACGCGAGCGTCGACGTGATCATCAGCAACTGCGTGGTCAACCTCTCCACCGACAAGGACCGCGCGCTGGCCGAGGCGTTCCGCGTGCTCAAGCCCGGCGGCCGCTTCGCGATCAGCGACGTGCTCTTCCAGGGCGACATGAGCCAGGTGCCGCGCACGCTGCTCGACGATCCGGGCGCGTGGTCCGCGTGCATCTCCGGCGCGCTCGAGGAGCGGGACTTCGTCGCGCGGCTGACCCGTGCGGGCTTCGCCGACGCGAGCGTCGAGGTGACCGCCGTCTACGACGGGTCCGCGGAGAACAACATGTGCGGTGCCCCGCCGATGCCGGAGGGCGTGCAGCTCGTCAGCGGCTTCGTGCGCGCCGTGAAGCCGGCGCCGACCAGCTGCTGCGGTGGCGGCGGCTGCTGCTGAGGCGATGCTGAAGCAGATGCCGGGCCGGCCGGTGTGCCAGATCGCACGCCGGCCGGCCTCTTTTGTGGTCACACGTCGGCGCCTCCCACGCGATTCGGACAGTGTCGATCTCCGTGTCCGTGGGCGGACTTGAACGAGTAGATGCGTAAAGCATATAGTTGCGGACAGCATCTATGCCCTCGCCCGACCTGAAACCAGACTCTGTAACCGCCGATTGCCGGCCCTGCGCACCCGACGCCGGCCGCGCCCTGTCCAGGCTGGAGCCGTGGCTACTGCTCCTCCTCGGGGAGAATCCCGCTCACGGTTACGAGCTCCTCGAACGCCTGAGCGAGCTGCCTGACGCTCCGTCTGCCGACCGGGGCCATGTGTACCGCACACTGCGCCGCCTCGAGGGTCAGGGGCTCGTCACCTCGGAATGGCAGATGCCTCAGGCGGGGCCGGCGCGCCACACCTACACCCTGACCGCCGACGGCCTGCAGGCTCTGGACGCCTGGACCGGCCACATCCGCGCCGCTCGCACTCGGCTCGATGCGTTCTTGGAACGTCGCGAATCGCTCCGCGTCGCGTCGCTGGCCGCGAGTCCGCCCGCGGCCGAAGCGCCGGAGCTTGAGCCGTGAAGACCTTCGACCTGACGACCGTCCCGTCGGGACTCGCCCCCGCTTCCGCCTCCGGCACGCGCGTCGCGGTACTCCTGGACCAAGGTCAGGCCAAACTGCGACGCATCGAGCTTGACGCCGACGAGGTGATCCCGCCTTGCCGGATGAGCGACGACGTCGCGTTCGTCGTGCTGCGCGGCTCTGTGTTCGTCACGGCCGGGTCAGAGGAGGAGTTGGTCGCGGCTCCGGGAGCGGTGTACATCCCCGGGGGCGCGACGACGCGGTCACTGCGCGCCCTCGAGCCGTCGCTGATCCTCGCGGTGCTGTGCAAAGGCGCGCGTGAGGATCCGCCCGGCGCGAGTTCCTGATGGAAGTGCTCCTCGCCATCACGGCGCTCGCCATCCTCGCCTCGTTCATCGCCGACCGGCGCAAGACCCTCATGGGCGTCCGCCACGGCCTGCGGATGCTCGTCGGCCTCCTCCCCACACTGGTCGGCGTTCTCGCGGCAGTGAGCCTGCTCATGGCCGCCGTGAGCCCGGCGACGCTCGAGCGTTGGCTCGGCGGCGGCGGACCGCTGCCGTTCGTGGCCGCTCTCATCATCGGCAGCATCGCCCTCATCCCGGGGCTCATCGCTTTTCCGCTGGCCGGCGTGCTGAAGGACAACGGCGCCACGACCGCTGTGCTCGCGGCGTTCATCACCACGCTGCTCATGGTCGGCGTTCTCACACTGCCGATCGAGATTCGCTTTCTGGGCCGCCGCATCGCCCTGTGGCGGAACCTGCTGGCGTTGGGCGGAGCGATCGTGGTCGCGCTCGTCATGACCGCCATCCTGAGTTGACCGTGGCCGCTCGCCCGAAGCGTTCGCGCGCGGTGGTGAAGACCGTCCTTCCCTGGGTACTGGTCGCTCTCGTCCTCACTCTCTGGGCCTACGACCGGCTCGTCGCACCGTTTCCCTTCGGTCGTCAGGCAGGCGCGGGGTTCTGGACCGTCATCGTCGAGATGGTCGCCTTCCTGCCGGCGATGTTCATCCTCGTGGGGCTGTTCGACGTGTGGGTGCCGCGCCGCGTCGTGGAGCGCCACGTCGGTCGCGACTCCGGCCCGCTCGCCATCGTCTGGATGGTGCTTCTGGGCACGCTCCAGGCGGGACCTCTCTACGGAGCCTTCCCCGTCGCCGTCGCACTGTGGCGCAAGGGCACGGCGCCGCGCAACGTCTTCATCTACCTCGGCGCCTTCTGCGCCCTCAAGATCCCGATGCTGACGTTCGAGGTCGCTTTCCTCGGCTGGCAGTTCTCACTGGTGCGCACGGCGGTGACGCTGCCGGTGTTCATCGCCCTCGGCTACCTGCTGGAGCGCCTACTACCGGCCGATGTGACCATCCCGGGTCCCGCCGGCGCCGAGACGCCACCATCTTGAGTCGGCGCGAAACCCGGACTCCCGCACTGCGGCGACGTGCGACGACTACCAGATGGAGACGCCGAAGTAGGCGGCGATGAACTTGATCGACACGTACAGGAAGTAGACGCCGAAGATCAGCTTCAGGGTAGTCGGCTTGAACCGCTTGATCACCGCGGCGCCGATCTGCGCGCCGACGATGGTGCCGCCGGCGAGGAGTGACCCGGCCGCGATCGCCACATAGCCGCCCGCCAGCTTGATGCCTCCGCCGACGATGGCGAGGGGGATCATCGTCGCGAGCGACGTGCCCATGGTCAGGTACACGGGGGCGCCGAACAGGTAGATCAGCCCCGGCACGAGCGCATAGCCGCCGCCCAAGCCGACCACGCCGGTGAGCACACCGATGAAGGCGCCGAAGAACGCCCAGCCCGTCTTGTGCGGCGCCATGACGGAGCCTTCCTTCACGACCTTGCCGCCGGGCAGCCCGACGCCCTCCCAGATCATGCGCACGGCAGGCCACAGGAAGGCCAAGCCGAGAATGAGTCCCAGCAACGCCGCCTGGCTGGACAGCCTCGTGAACAGCCACGACCCGATGACGACGCCGACGATGCCGAAGCCGCCCAGCCATAGCGTGGCTCGAACGTCCAGATTGCGACGCACGAGGTGCGCGTAGCCCCCCGAGAGAGCCGTGAAGATCACCGCGAACAGGGTGGTCCCCACCGCGATCGGCGCGGAGTAGCCCATCCAGAAGTGGATGCTGGGCAGCATCACGCTGCAGCCGCCGGTACCGATGAGACCGCCGAGCACACCGGCGACCAGGCCGATCGAGACGAGAGCGACGCCCTGCTGGACGCCGATGGCGGGTAGACCCTGGCCCGACTGCGCCCCACTGGCCAGCGCCCAGGCGGCCACGCCGCTCACGATCACAAGAAGCACGATGCTGGGCCCGTACTGCTTCCAGAAGGTGGGGGCCGGGCCGCCGGACACGGCGCCTCCGGCGCCGGGCGTGGCGGGGCTGGACGTGGATGATGCCATGGCTACCTCCTTCGAGAGCGCGTACCGGCCGGCCGCCTCCCGACAGCCGACGGCGAAGACGCAGATGCATCAGCGGCCTCCCGACAGAGACTGCCGCACGGAGAGGCAGCAGGCACTGCGCCGTCCGTGATCGGCGCCGCCCCGTCGCCGACGATGGTGGAGACACACCGCAGCACCGTCACCACGCACGGCGTGCGCAGACGGTAGAAGATCTGCTTGCCGTCTCGCCGGCTGGCGAGCACGCCGGCCGTCTTCAGTTGGAGGAGGTGCCGCGAGATCGTCGAGAGGTCCGAGCCGACGCGGCCGTTGATGCTCGTGACGTCGAGCTCGCCGTCGGAGAGGGCGTCCACGATGGCAAGCCGGGCTGGGTGGCCGAGCGCCTTGAAGAGGAGGGCGCGCTCTTCGAACGACGCGGTGTCTTCGACCTGGACCAAGCGACCCTCGTTCATCAGCCACCTCTCCCGGAAGGGGAACAGGGCAGGGACTCATTCACTTGGTCATATTGCCAAATTTACATTCGTATGTCCAGCCCGGACCTTCGAGGGTTTGTGCTCACCACGGAGGGAGCGCGACGGTCCACCGACTGCGACGCACCAACTTCGGCGGCACGTCGGTACGCAGGAGAGGAGAGAGCTGAGCCCGCGAACTACCCGGGCCGCGCTCAGTTCACGGTCGAGGGTGCTGCGGCCTCGACCTGCCCTCGAGCACATGAGACGCCTTCCCGCCAAGGTGAGCTTTCAGCCACGCGAGCGCGCCCGCGGCGTCGTCGTCCAGCAGGATGCGCTCGAGCTCGAGGATGTCCGCCTCTTCCAGGATGAGATTGACTACTTCGCTCACTTGACGCTCTGCTCCTGAAGCCACTGCAGGGCGTCCGCCGCGGCATCGTTGACCGTGGCCGCCTTCATCAGGCGTGAGACGAGGATCGCTTCGACGATCTCCCCCTTCGCGGCGCCGGCCTGCGCCGCCTGCTTGGCCCACTGGACGGTGCAGGTGCTCGACTGGAGCGCCGCCGCCACGCCGATGCCCACGAGGAGCTTGTACTTGAGGGGGACGGCCTGGAGCTCCGGGTTGTCCATGATGGCGGCGCGGTGTTCAAGGTAGGTTCGCGCTCCCTCGGGGGCGGCGGCGCGCATGATCTCCATGGGGTTTGGCTGCACAGCATCGGTCATCGGGATTCTCCCTCGACTGTCGTTTTGGTTTCGGCCGCCGGTCGGTGGCCGGTCTTGCGGACCGTCACGACGCCTCGGCGTCCTAGTCTCCGGCGGTCACGGTCAGAGCCATTGCGTCGGACAGACTGAGGCCGGCCGCGACCTGCATGGCCTTCAGCAGCCCCAGCGGGACCGGGCACCACGGGTAGGAACCCTTGAGGCTTTCCCTGCAGACGGCGTGGAGCGGGCTCTCGGCGCGCGGGTCCATCTCAGCGTAGACGTCGAACGCCTCATGCTCCGCCAGCGCCGCGGCCAGCACCGCGACGTGCTCGCACTGCGATTCGATGGTGAAACGCGCCTCGCGCCCACCCTCCACCGTGGCGGTCACCACCGCTTTGGAGCCGCAGGTTCCAGGATCGATCTCGGCTCGGGCCTGCACGGTCGCCTCCTTTGTCGCACTGTTCTGTCAGTCACCGTGATCGATCCGGTCGGTCCGGTCACGTCAGCAGTTTCCACGCCATGGTCGCGGCGATGAAGAAGAGCAGCACGCCGATGGACGTCTTGACCTGCGTCGCCTGGAGCTTGCGGTGCATCAGCCAAGAGCCGATCAGCGCGCCGATGATCGCGGCCGCGGCGGTCCAGCCGAGCAGCGCGAGGTCGATGGTGGCCACGGAGGCTTGGCCGAGGAAGCCCGTGAACGACGCGAAGACGACGACGAAGGCAGTGGTGCCGGCGGCGCGCTTGGCGTCGAGGCCGAGCCACACGAGCGCGGGGACGACGAAGTTGCCGCCACCGACGCCGAGCATGCCGCCGAGGAAGCCGGCCGCGCCACCCACGCCGACACCGACGCCGACGACCTCCCCACGGCCGGCCACCTCATGCGGTTTCGGCCTGTAGAAGAGCATCATCGCGCCGGCGAAGATGAGGAAGCCAATGAACATCCACTTCAGCGTCGTCACCGGGACGTAGGAACTGACGTAGGCTCCGAGCGGCGAGAGGATCGTCGCCACGATGACGATGGGCACGGCGATGCGGAAGTCGACCAGCTTCGCCGGGATGTAGCGCACGCAGGCGAAGGCCATGGCGATGGCGTTGAGCAGCAGCGCCGTGGCCTGCGCCGCGTGCATCTCCACGCCGAGGGCGAGGTAGACGGGCACGAGGATGAACGCCGCGCCAAGGCCGGCAACGGTGAGCACGATCGTGAAGGCGAGCGTCACGAGCGCGGCGATGAGGTAGGTGCTCGTCATGCGCGCGCTTGCCGGCCTAACGCTCGGCGCAGGGCCGGCAGACGGCGAAGCCGTCCTTGACGCGCGCGTTGCGCTCGACCACCATCTCGCCGCACTCGGGGCAGAGGAACGCCTCGAAGGTGTGCGGTCCGTCATGCCACTCGTGGTCGGTCACCTCGCCGATGTCGAGGATCATCTCGTCGGCAGCCGCGGAGACGTTGGCGATCAGCGGGTCGACGAGCTCGGCCGGGATCTGCGACGCGGGCGTACCCGAGCTCCGCAGCTTCATGAACTCGGACTCGCGGTTCTTCATCATCACGCTGCCCTTGGGCACCACGCGCACGGCACGCTGGGTGCGCTTGTCGACCAGCGTGAGGCCGAACTTGCCGTAGCCGAGGCGGCGGATGTTGCCCTTGCCGAAGGTGCAGCCGGTCGCGACCTGCACGCCGTCGGCAAAGCAGGTCGCGCAGTGGTCCTCGTCGATCTCGACGAGCGCGACGAGCTGGCCGTCCGGGGCGCGCTCGACGCCGAGGGCTTCCATGGCGGCGAGGCCGGTGCGCAGGCCCATGGGCATGGCGGGGCACTTGTGGCCGTGGAACTTCAGGCCAAGGTCGAGCAGGTCTTGATCGAGCACGTTGACTCCTTCGAAGGGGATGGTGTCGGACTCTTGCGTTGCGCCGCAGCTATCGGGGGAAGTACGTCACTCCTGAGCCCGCGCCTGAGGCTCGCGACCGCCCAGGCCGTCGACCGCCGCAAGCACAGAGTCGATCAGCGCCGGCAGGCCGCTCTCGTCGGTGAGGTCGCCATTCTTCTCGATGCCGCCCACGTGGGTCACGAGCAGGCTCGCTGCAGGGTCCGCGTCGACGCTCTCGAGCGCCTTCGTCGCGCAGCTCACATGGCAGCCGTTCACAGCGATGTGGCCGGTGTAGTTCTCGTGCGCCTTCTTGATGATGCCGGGGATCTGCAGGGGCAGGCCGAGAGCGCAGACGAAGCCGATCTCGCCGGGCCTGCGCTGGATCGCCTCGACGACCGCCTTGGTCGACATCTGGCCGACGTTGCAGGCGCCGGAGCAGGGCATGACGCCGATCATGAGGGGTCCTTTCGCTGGAAGGGGGAGGGCTCGCTCGCCGCCGATTGCCCAGTGACGAGCGCCTCGTGAGCGCGCTTGGCCCGCGAGCGCGGCACCGCCTTCTCGGTGAGGAAGGCGAGGCTGCCGACGAGCCGGGCCAGGCGGCTGCCGGGGAAGCCGACGACGGTCTCCGTGGGCGCGATGTCGGTCGCCTCGCGGCAGCCGTAGCAGCCCATGGTGAAGTTCAGGCGCTGCTCGAGGTGCGGGATGATGGTGGCGTCGACGCAGGTCGCCTGCAGCACCGCGGTGCTGCCGGTGAGGCGCTCGCCGCCGCGCAGGTTCACCTCGGCGAGCAGCAGCCACATGAGCTGCTCCGGCGGGCCCTCCACCACCACCACATCGGGCAGCGCCGGGGCCTCGGCCAGGGGGCAGAGCGCGAGGCGCGTGACCGTGCCCGGCTCCAGGCTGCTCATGCCGCGGAACATCTGCGCGCCGCTCTCTGGCTCGGCGACGATGCCGAAGCCGACGAGGCCCTTGCCCGTCTCGAGGGCAGGTGTGAGCGGCCTGAAGCCGAACGCCTTGGCCGCGGCCGGGCAAGCCAGTTCGTCGGCCTCGAGGATGACGCGCTCACCGCCGCGTGCCTTCATCAGCGCCTGGCAGTAGCGATGGCGCTCCACGGCTTCCCAGCCGGCGAACGGGGCCATGTCGGCGTCCACAGCAAGCAGGAAGACGGCGACGGGAGCGGTCTCGAGACTGATGGCGTGCGTCAGGTCACCTGCGAGCGCGGGCAGGTCGCGCAGGCAGGTCGCGAGATCCGAGCGAGTGGCTGAGTCTGCCATGTCGGCGCCTACTTCCGCAGCGGGGCCGGCTCGTAGCCCGAGCACGGGATGCAGACCGGCGCGCCGTCCTTCATACGCACGTAGCGGTCGAAGACGTACTCGCCGCAACTCGAGCACAGGGTCTTGTTGAACGATCCTTTGACCGGTGTGTAGGTGAAGTCCGGGAGGTCCTGGACGATGAACATGTCGTCGTCGGACTGCTCGTACGTCCAGGCGATCACCTCGTCGGTGACGTCCGCCGGTATCTCCGAGGGCTCCACACCACGTCTTCTGTAGGCGAAGAACTCGAAGGCGCCGAAGCCGTCCAGGAACGACGGCTTGAGCGCGTAGCGCACGGCGCCCTTCGCGGGATGGTAGAAGACCGCGGCCAGCTTGCCGTAGTACGTCTTCTTCATGACCGTCTTGCCGTAGGTGGCGCCGGTCGCAGCCTGAAGGCCGTCCGCCATGCACGTCTGCGGATGCCCCTCGCCGATCTCCGGGAAGACGAAGAAGCCGTGGTCCTGCTCCCGCTCCACGCCCAGGCGCAGCATGGCGAGCAGACCCATGCGATAGCCGAGCGGCATGAACGGGCAGCGGTGGCCGTGGAACTCGAAGGCCCAGTCCGGGGGTTTGATCGATGTGGTCATTGTTCCTCCCTCGTCAGATGTCTTCCTCGGCAGGGACGCCGAGCCCCGCACAGACGGAGAGCAGGGCGTCCCGTAGATGGCTCTGGTCGCCGTGGAACACGGGCAGGCAGTCGCGGGGATCGACGTCCCCACGCCAGACCGCCCAGGCGAATGCCGTACAACTCGCCTCGCCGCACTCCCGGCAGTTGGTGCCCGGCAGGCGTTTGTAGATCTCGAGCGCCGGCGGGCGCCGGCGCGCCTCGAACGAAGGCTCGATCTGGTCCCGGCGCGCCCAGACTTCGTTCACCGAGCGCCGCAGGCGCTCGAGGCTCGCCCAGGCGTCGACGATGTCGTCCGCCTTAGCGATGGCGACCCGGTCGCGGAAGAGCGAGACCATGCGGTGCCCGTCCATGAAGGTGAGCACCGGCAGCTTGGCCGTGTAGGACGCCTGCTGCAGCTCGGCGTTCAGGTACGGCAACGCCTCGCCGGCATCGCCCGCGAGATGGGCGATCAGTCTGAGCTTGCTCGGGTCGGCGACGCATTGAGCGAGCACGACGATGACCATGCGAGCGATGAGATCGTCCGGAGATGAGACCGGTGGCTCGTCCGGCACGGTCAGCGCCGACGGGCGGTACTCCGCCCATCCGGCGTCGATCATCCCGGATCCGCCGCCGTCGAGGTACTCGGCCCTGGCCTCCGGGCTCAACACCAGGGCCGGGCAGCCCACAAGCGCATACGAAGGGTCGGGAGAGACGACGCCGTGGTCAATGCCGAGGCGCTCGACGAGCCCCAGGGCGCGCTGGAACTCCGAGCGATCGGCGAAGGTGGTCACGGCGTGCATCAGCAGGTCGGTCCCTCCGCTCCGCCCGGCGCACTCACCCGAGCACCGCGTTGAACAGGAAACCGACGAACATGATGCCCGCGCCGACCACGCCGAGGAAGACGGCGATGAGCTGCCACTTGAGCACCTTCTTGAGGATGATGGTCTCCGGCAGCGAGAGCGCGATGACCGCCATCATGAAGGCGAGGACAGTGCCGAGAGCGGCGCCCTTCTCGAGCAGCGCCTCGACGATGGGGATGATGCCGGCCGCATTGGAGTACATGGGGATGCCGAGCAGCACGGCGAGCGGCACGCTCCACCAGGCGTCGGCGCCCATGATGCCCGCCATGAAGTTCTCGGGCACGTAGCCGTGGATGACGGCGCCCACGGCGATGCCGGCGAGCACGTAGAGCCAGACCTTGCCGACGATGTCCTTGACCGCCTGCCAGGCGTACGCCACGCGGCCGGGCCAGTCGAGCTCCTGCGTGTCCTCCGCGTCGCCCATGCGGATCTCGCGCACCCAGTCCTCCACGTAGCGGTCCATGCTGAGCCGGCCGATGACCCACCCGGCGACGATGGCGATGACCAGGCCGGTGACGAGATAGAGGGCCGCCACCTGCCAGCCGAAGAGCCCGTACAGCAGCACCAGGGCGATCTCGTTGACCATCGGCGCTGCGATGAGGAACGAGAAGGTCACGCCGAGGGGGATGCCGGCCTCGACGAAGCCGATGAAGAGCGGGACCGCGGAGCAACTGCAGAAGGGCGTGACGATGCCCAGGCCCGAGGCCATGACGTTGCCCGTGGTCTCGCGGCGCCCGCGCAGCAGGGCGCGCGTGCGCTGCGGGCTGAAGAACGAGCGCACGATGCCGACACCGAAGACGACGATGGTGAGCAGGAGCAGGACCTTGACGCTGTCGTATACGAAGAACTCGAGCGCCGATGCCCATCGGGTGTCCGGGAGGCTCAGCACATCGTGGAACAGCCAGACGACGAACGGCAGCCAGTAGTGATAGACGAGCGCCCACAGCGCGACGCCGCCGGCCACCCGGGCCCACCACGGCAGACGCGCGAAGGTGCGCACACCCGCCCTGAACGGAGCTCGCCACCCGCCGGCGTCATCGTCTACAGCCGCTCCGATCGACGCAGCCGAAGAGGTCGCGCAATCGCACGCCGGCATGACGCGGGCCGGTATGTCGTCCAGGTCGGTCCCTTCGACGGCCGTCTGCCCGGCCTCCGCTGTCTCGTCGACCGTCTTCGTCGTCATACCTCGCCCTCTCCTTGCACCGGCCCCGCGAAGCTCGTGATCAGCGGCGTCGCGGAGAGCTCGCGTTGCAGACGCTCGTGGTCGTAGCGCACGCGCACGAACTCGACGAAACCGGGGGTGCCGAGTTGCGCAGGGTCGACGATGGCGTAGCAGACGCGCCAGTCGCCGTCCTTGGGACGACCGCCACTGCCGACGTTCACGAAGACAGTGTCACCCACCGGCCTCGCGTAGGGCACATGCGTGTGACCGAAGAAGATGGCCGGATACGGATACTCCTCCGCCATGCGTGCCATGGCCTTCTCCGGCCGGTCCTCGAAGAGGTACTCGTTGATGCGCCTCGGGCTTCCGTGCACCGCGAGCAGGTTGCCACCGGGAGTCTCGAGCTCGAAGTGGTCGTCGAGGGTGCGCAGGTACGCCTTGACCTCGTCGGTCACCGCCTGCTGGGTCCAGGCGAGCGACGCCGCACCCTCCGCGCGCTGCTCGTCCGTCTTGTAGACGCAGCCGCAGTCGCCGAGCTCGAAGCCGATGCCCTGGTCGTAGTTGCCCATGAGCGAGGGGATGCCGCGGTCGCGCACGAGGAGCGCGACCTCGTTGGGTGATGGGCCGTAGCCGACGAGGTCGCCGAGTGAGATCGTCTGCGGCACGCCGCGCTGCTCGATGTCGGCGAGGATGGCCTCAAGCCCCGGCAGGTTGCCGTGTACGTCGCTGAAGAGGGCGAAGGGCGTATCGATGCGAAGTGTCCTCAAGAGGCATTCCTTTTATCGACCAACGTTTATATCAAGCTACCTTGACCATAAACGCTTGTCAATGTACCCTGTCGATGCGGCGCGCATCAGCCGTGACGCTAGAAGGTCCGGAGATACAGGAGAATGTGCATGAGTGCGATCACCGTCGTCGACCGTCCGCTCTGCTGCTCGAGCGGTGTCTGCGGTCCGGATCCCGACCCTGAATTGGCACGCTTCGCAGACGATCTCGCCTGGCTCGAGAGCCAGGGGGTCACTGTCGTCCGCATCAATCCGTCTGCCGACCCTGAGGCGTTTCTCGCCCAGGCCACGCTCATGCCCGTGTTCGAGTCGCAGGGTAACGCCTGTCTGCCGGCATTCCTTGCCGAGGGACAGGTCGTGAGGACCGGCCGCTACGTGGAACGGGATGAGCTGGCACGACTGGCCGGCGTCGCCGCCGCAGACGCCGACGTCCTCGTGCCGGCCGTTCGCGAGCTGGTCGCCATCGGCGCCGCCATCGCCGCCAACTGCGAGCCGTGCTTCCGCTTCCACTTCGCCGAGGCGCGCAAGCTCGGAGTTACGCACGAGGAGATGGCCGAGGCAGTCGCCGTCGCCCAGGCTGTCAAGGACGCCCCGGCGCAGACGATGCTCGCCCTTGCCGATAAGTACCTGAAGCGGCAGCCCAGCGCCGCTGAGCCGGCGCCTACACCGGACTGTGGCTGCGATGCCGGCGCGCAGTCGGCCGTGAGCGCCGCGACCGACACTTCTGCCCCCTCGTCCGGCTGCTGCTGCTAGCGCCGCCAAGGAGACACAACGTCATGGCACAGAGCACCGTCAAGCGCCTCTCGTTCCTCGACCGCTTCCTGACCCTCTGGATCTTCCTCGCGATGTTCATCGGCGTCGGCATCGGCTGGGCGTTCGTCTCCGTCCCCGAGTTCATCGACCGCTGGACCGTGGGCACCACCAACATCCCCATCGCCATCGGCCTCATCGTGATGATGTATCCGCCTCTGGCCAAGGTGCGCTACGAGGAGCTCGGGGACGTCTTCCGCGACTACAAGATCCTTGGCCTCAGCCTCGTGCAGAACTGGCTCATCGGCCCGTTCGTGATGTTCTTCCTGGCGATCATCTTTCTGCACAACTACCCGGAGTACATGGTCGGGCTCATCATGATGGGGCTGGCCCGCTGCATCGCCATGGTCATCGTCTGGAACCAGCTGGCCAGGGGCGACACCGAGTACGCCGCCGGCCTGGTGGCCTTCAACAGCGTCTTCCAGGTGCTTTTCTACAGCGTGTTCGCCTGGGTGTTCGTCACCAAGCTGCCGCCGCTGTTCGGCCTCGAGGGCGTCGCCGTGGACATCACCATCGGGCAGATCGCCAAGAGCGTCTTCATCTACCTCGGCATCCCGTTCATCGCCGGCATGGTCAGCCGCTACATCGGGCTCAAGACCAAGGGCCGCGACTGGTACGAGCACAAGTTCATCCCGCGCATCAGCCCGCTCACGCTCATTGCCCTGCTGTTCACGATCTTCGTCATGTTCAGCCTCAAGGGCGACCTCATCGTCGAGCTGCCCCTGGACGTGCTCCTCATCGCCATCCCGTTGTCCCTGTACTTCGTGATCATGTTCTTCGTGAGCTTCTACATGGGGCGGCGCATCGGCGCCGACTACTCCAAGACGGCGACGCTCTCGTTCACCGCCGCCAGCAACAACTTCGAGCTCGCCATCGCCGTGAGCATCGCCGTCTTCGGCCTCAACTCCGGCCAGGCGTTCGCCAGCGTCATCGGCCCGCTGGTCGAGGTGCCGGTGCTCATCGGCCTCGTGAGCGTGGCGCTCTGGCTCGGCAAGAAGTACTGGGGCGTGACCGACGCGCCTCTGCCGGCCGCCATCGAGGCCGGCTGCGACGAGGTCGGCTGCGATCCAGTGCCGCAGACCACCATCCCTCCCCGGGAGGCGACATGACCCCCACGGACCACAGCACGATCGAGGAGCTCACGCCGTTCTTCAAGGCGTTCTGCAACTCCACGCGCGCCCAGATCGTCGAATTCCTGCTCGCCGGCGAGCGTTGCGTCTGCGAGATGACGGGACCGCTCGACGTCAGCCAGCCCCTGGTCTCGCACCACCTGGCGCTGCTCCGGGAAGCCGGACTGATCCTCGCCCGCGATGAGGGGGCCCGCACCTACTACTCCATCAACCGGGAGCGGTTCGACGCCGACCTGGCCGGCTTCCTCGCGTTCATCGAGAGAGCGCGCCACGCCACGCACGCCGTCGACACGGCATCGGCGTGTGCGACGAAGCAGAAGCGCGGCGTGCGCGCCGCCTCCTGATACCTGACACCGAAGGAGAACCCGTGAGACTCGAGATCCTTGGTTCCGGCTGTGCCAACTGCAAGAAGCTGATGGCGGTCACCGAGGCCGCCGTGCGCGAGCTCGGCATCGACGACGCCGAGCTCGTCAAGGTGGAGGACTTCCCCAAGATCATGGCCTACGGGGTCATGTCGACGCCCGCCCTCGTCATCGACGGCAAGGTCGTGCTCAGCGGCAAGGTGCCGTCGCAGGCCGAGGTCGGCTCGCTGATCACCACGGCATTGGCGTCGAAGGGATGACCGGCCCCGTGCGCCTGCGGCGCATCCTGCTGGTACTGGCCGGAGCGATCGCCGCGGCCCTGCTCGTCGTCGCCTGTGGAGGAGCGGCCGGCGACGGCGCGTCATCATCGGTGCCTGCGGCCCCGGACAGCTCCGGCGCCGTCGCCAAGGTCACCTTCCTCGAGCTCGGCGCCGACAAGTGCGTCCCCTGCAAGGAGATGCGCCCCGTCATGAAGGGCATCGAGCAGGCCTTCGGCGACCAGGTCGAGGTGATCTTCTACGACGTCTGGGACGACCCGGCGCCGGCCAACGAGTACGGCATACAGATGATCCCTACGCAGATCTTCCTCGACGAGAACGGTGAGGAGTTCCACCGGCACACCGGCTTCTATCCGCAGGCGGACATCGAGGCGCTGCTCGTCGAGCGCGGGCTCGAGAAGATCGCGACGCCGTAGCGCGACGTGCTGGAGCAGATCCTCACCAGCCTGAGCAACGGCCTCAGCCAGTCGCTCGGCTGGGCCCTGCTGGCGGCGTTCGCGTGGGGCGTCGCGAGCATCGTCTTCAGCCCCTGCCACCTGGCAAGCGTGCCGCTCGTGGTCGGCTTCATCTCGACTCAGGAAGGCGCCTCGACCAAGAGGGCGTTCCGGCTCTCGCTCCTGTTCTCGCTGGGCGTACTCGCGTCCATCGCGGTGATAGGCGTGGTCACCTGGTCGCTCGGCAGGCTCCTGGGCGACCTCGGGTCTTTCGGGAACATCGCGGTCGCTGTCGTCTTCTTCGTCTTCGGCCTCTACCTCATGGGCCTGCTGCCGCTCAACTGGAACGTCTTCCCCAAGACGACGAGCCGACGGGGCGCGCCAGCAGCGGTGGGCCTCGGGCTGGCGTTCGGGGTCGGCCTCGGCCCCTGCTCGTTCGCCTTTCTCGCCCCGCTGCTCATGATCGTCTTCGGCAGCGCGACCACGGACTACCTGCTGGCGATCGGTCTGCTGACGGCCTTCGCGGCGGGGCACTGCGGCGTCATCGTGGTCGCGGGCACGGCCGCCCAGAAGGTGCAGAGCTGGGCCTCGTGGGGCGATCGCTCGGGAGTGACGGTCTGGGTGCGGCGGGTCAGCGGCGCCCTGGTGGTACTCGCGGGCGTCTACCTGCTCATCAGCTGAGTCCTGGGGTCACGCGCTGCGGCTACGAGCCGTGGGCGTCTCGAGGCGATATCTGCCGTGTGACGAAGATCGAGCGCAAGCGGCCAAACTGGCGGCTCGTCCTGGAGGACGGCCGCGATTTCCTCGTCGATCCGAGCACCATGCTCCTGACGCTCTCATGTATGTCAAG
>DDYF01000019.1 GCA_002347645.1 Thermoleophilia bacterium UBA2241
ACACAACCCGGGACACTACTGAGCGAGCGCCCGCCAGACGCCCCGCAGTGTCGTGTCCACCGCCTGCCACTGGCGGCGCTGCTCCTCAAGCAACGCCCGGCCGCGGGCCGTGATGCGGTAGTACCTGCGCCGGCGGCCGCTCTCCGCGACCTCCCAGCGCGCCTCGACGTGCCCGAGTCGCCCGAGCCGATGCAGGACGGGGTACAGCATCCCGTCAGTCCATTCCAAGCGGCCTCCCGACAGCTCGCGGACACGCTGGAGGATGGCGTAGCCGTAGCTGTCCCCCTCGGTGAGGATCGCCAGGACGAGCGGGGTCGAGGAGGCGGCGATCAGGTCCTTGTTGATCTCCATGCGCGTGCCTGTCATGCGGATCGAGCGGGCTCCTGCGGCGTGGTTACATTGCAGCACTATACATAGCGGTGCAATGTACGTCCAGCACGGGGGCGACCCGTACGGATCGCGCGCTCCGGGCGAGGGAGCGGCCCGAACGCACGGTCGCGCGAGCACGCGAGGCCGGCGGCGGGTACAAGGAGCAGACATCGACCCAAGGAGCACCCGATGTCTCAGTACGGAGTCCTTGTCTACTCGCCGGCGCCCGCCGACCCCATGGCGCTCGCCCCCGACCACCTCGAGCTGCTCGAAGGCTACCCGGCCAAGGCCAGGGAGCTGGGCGGCAAGGTCCTCGGCGGGTCCTACTTCCCGGGGCACCGGGGGTTCGCGTTCGAGCCGAGCACGACGGCGAAGGCGATCCGCGGCGAGGTCGTGCGAAATGGCCCACTCATCGAGTCCGATCTGGTCGTGGCCGCGTTCTTCGTGGTGTCGGCGCCAGATCCGGAGACTGCCGTTCAAATCGCCAGGCTCCACCCCGCCGCCCGCGACGGCGGCGTCGAGGTGAGGCCGCTGTACGCCCCGCCGCCGAGTGAGTGACGAAGTGCGGGCCGCCGCGCCGGGCCTGTCAGCAGTCGAACAAGGACCCCGCGCACGCGGCGGCCCCGGGCAGGCGGCCGAGTCTCTCGTTGCGCAGGCGCTGGTCGTCGAGCACGAGGTCGCGGATCTCGTCGGGGAGCTGCGCCCGCTGCCACGCGCACTCCGCACGCCCGGCCTCGTCGCGCCGGCCGGCAGGCACAGCGTGGCGTACGGCGAGGATCGCGTAGGCGGCGGCGCCGAGCTCGTGGTCGGCCATGTGCGCCACCGCCACGGCGTGGCCGGCGGCGTGCGCCGCCTCCTTCGCCGCGCCGGACGTCTCTCTGGCGGCAGCGTGCGCGGCGTAGGCGGCCTCGCGCGCCTTCGTCATAGTGATCTCGCCGCGCGACCAGGCGCGCGCCTGGTCGATCGCCCGGCGCGGGCGATCGTCCCCTGGGCACGCTTCCTCAAAGAGGTGGAGCACGTGCTGGGCACAGTCAGCGGCCCAGACCGCGAGCAGGTGGTGATCGGCATCCCGAAGCGTGCCACCTCTGCGCAGCGTGACGAGCCTGGGATCCCGGTTCCCTCTGTACGGTGCGGATGTGCCCATTCGTCCCTCGTGGTGCCCGGCGCCTGTGCGCGCTCGTCGCGCACAGGCGCCCTCATGAGTCTAGCCTGCGGCGCGGCCGGAGGCGCCTTCAGGACGTCGTGCAGGCGCGCGTGGCCACGTGCTTGACCGCCTTGGGCGCCGTCGCCTCGGTGGTCGTCAGCTTCACGCCGAGCCAGACCAGCCACACGATCTGCAGCAGGCCGAACGCGTAGGCGGCATCGTGCAACGACGGGACGGTCGAGACGAGGCCGATCGCGCCGACGGCAATTCCGAGCAGGCCAAGGGTCTTCGGCAGCGAAGCGCTGCGCAGGGCCAGCCAGCTCACCAGCAACACCCACAGCCCGCCGAGCAGCTCGCCGCCGGCTCCGCCAAGGCCCTGTGCGACCGCCTCGAGCGCCTGCCACGCCAGCTCGGCTTGGCCGCGGTCGGTCGCCGCAAGGTCCGCGACGGTGGTGATCCCGTAGGTGAAGACCATCCCACTCGCCACGAGAGCGAACGACCACAGCAGACCGACGAGCGTCACGACGCGTGCCCCGAAGACGGCGCTGGCCTTGAGCCTGTCATAGAGCGCGAGCGCCCGCACACCCAGAGCGATGCCGAAAAGCACGTAAGTGACGAGATACATCGCGAACATGCTCGTGGAGTTGCCCAAGATGAGCGCGACCTTGTCTGCCGCGGTGGTCGCGCTCGGGTAGTCGACGACCAGCAGGAAGTAGGGCATCGCGGCGAGATAGGCGAGCGCGAGATAGAGCGCTGCCAGGCCTCCCGCCTTCTGCCGCCTGGCGCCGTCGCGGGTGAGCGTGTCCATGTCAGTCCTCCCTTTCAGAGGGCGCGACGGGCTTGCCTGCCCGCTCGCGAACGGTATACTTACTAAGTAAGCACGGGCAGTATTGCACTTACTTAGTAAGTCTGTCAAGCGACCGGGAAGAGCATGGCCAGGAAGACCGGGAGCGGCGCCGCGCGACCTGGAGCGCGCCGTCCTCTGAATCGCGACCGGGTGCTCGCCGCGGCGGTCGAGATCGCCGACGAGCGAGGGGTGGAGGCCGTGACCATGCGCGCGGTCGCGTCGAGGCTCGGGGTCGAGGCGATGTCGCTCTACAACCATGTGGCCAACAAGGACGACATCCTCGACGGCATGGTCGACGTCGTGATCGGTGAGGTCGACCTGCCATCCGAGGTCGACGAGTGGCGGGAGGCTATGCGCCGTCGCGCGGTCTCGGCTCACCGGGTCTTCGGCCGGCATCCGTGGGCCGCGATGCTGCTCGACTCGCGCGAGTCGAGTGGCCCGGTGAGACTGCGCTACCTCGATTGGGTGCTCGGTACGCTGATGAAGTCGGGCTTCTCGATGGACGGCGCGGTGCGGGCGTTCTCGCTGCTCGACGCGTACATTTACGGGTTCGGCATCCAGCAGTTCAACATGTCCGCCGAAAGCGGTGCCTCACCCGAGGAGATGGCCGCGGCGATCCTCGCGCACATCCCCGCAGAGCACTACCCGTTCCTGCATCGGGTGGCTTCGCACGCGATGGAGGCGGGCTATGATGCAGAGGCCGACTTCGCCTTCGGGCTCGAGACCATCCTCGACGCGCTGGAACGGGCTCGCGACAAGGTGTAGCCGGCGGCCGCTCGAGCGGCTGCCGGCTCAGCGCCGGCCAGCAGTCCGACACCGAGAGGAGACAGCATGTTCAGGCAGATGAGGCGCAAGCGGCAACTGCTCGCCGACGAGGAGACGGTCGCCATGCTGCGGTCGTGCACCTCCGGCGTCCTCGCGGTGCAGGGCGACGACGACTACCCGTATGCAGTCCCTCTGAGCTTCGCCTACGACGACGGCAAGCTCATCTTCCACTGTGCGAAAGCGGGCCACAAGATCGACGCCCTGGGGCGCAACGAGAAGGCCTCGTTCTGCGTCATCGCTGCGGACGACGTGGTGCAGAGCACGTTCACCACGCGCTTCCGCAGCGCCGTCGCCTTCGGCCGGACGAGAATCCTTACCGAGGACGGCGAGAAGCGACACGCGCTCGATTGCCTCGTGGAGAAGTACTCGCCGGACTACGTCGACGCGGCCGATGCCGAGATCGAGCGCGACTGGGAGAGAGTGTGCGTCATCGAACTCGCCATCGAGCACATGACGGGCAAGGCCTCGATCGAGCTCGTCAAGGAGCGCTCGTAGACACGCAGACCGACCGGATGATGGCGACCCTCCGGCCCCGACGAGTGAAGCGCCTGGAGGCTCAGCACACTCGCTGCTCCCTCCTGCGCCTCGGGCCGGACTGCGTGCCGTATGGTGGGCAGCAACGGTTCCGTGTGTCACGCTGACCGCGCCGTGCCGAACAGAATCGCGACCCAGGATATCTAAGGAGAGAGAGGGACAAGGGACACCCCCTGTTCTACGGGAGGAGACGGTGTGTCTCGAAGCGGGGTGGGTATGGCGAGCGGAGGGGTCGTGGCGCAGGCGGGTGCGTGCACGGGCGACTCCGGAGTGCTATCCGGCGAGCTGCTTGGCAGGGCTCGATCCGGCGATCCGGACGCCTTCATGACGTTGCTCGCTCCCCATCGCCCGCGGCTCGAGTCGCCCGCCGGCTGCTGAATGGCCCGAGCGACGTGCCGGACGTGCTCCAGGAGGTGTACCTCTCCGCCTACCGCGCGCTGCCTCGGTATCGCGGCGACGCAGGCCTCCCCACTTGGCTCTACCGCATCACCTACAATGCCTGCCTTGCCTGGCAGGCGCGCAGGCCGCGACTCTCCGAGGCGCGGCAGGACGCCGAACGGGTCGCCCCGGATCACGCCGCGACGGCGGCAGAGCGCCTTGACCTCGCCGACGCGCTGGCGCAACTTCCCATAGACCAGCGCGTACTCGTGCTCATGATCGACCGCGACGGTTTCGACTACCGTGCCGCCGCTGAAGCATTGGCGATACCGCTGGGGACGGTGAGTTCGCGCCTCGCCTCAGCCAGAGCTGAGCTCCGCAGGGCGCTCGCTCCCGAAGAGAACGGGGGCGAGACATGAGGCCCCGCTACGTTCATCTCATTGAGACTCAACGGCGCGACCTGGCCCTGGCGAGAGCACTCGCGGCCCTTCCACAGCCCGAGCTCCCCGACGACATGGATGCCCGCCTTCGCGCGGCTCTCGAAAAGGAACAGCGCCGCCGTCGCCGTCGGCCGGGCTGGCGTGAGCTCCTCGCGCTGCTGGTCGTCGTTGGCGCAGTCGCTGGCACCATAGGCTGGCGCTACCTGCCACCGAGCTCGTCAACGATGGCCCAGTTGGAGACCGCCGTGGAGATGCGGCGCAACGCCCTGATTCCCATGCCGCCGCAGAGCGCCGTCGCCCGCGGCCGCATGACCGAGGCAGAACGCGCACGGCTTGAGCGGCAGGTCGCAGCCGACATCGCGGCCTGCTACACACCACGATTCGCGCTGGAGTTGATCGTTGAGCACGACGCGGCGGCAGAGGCTGTCGCCGCGAGCGCTCACCAGCTGGCCGCGGGGGCCGAATGGCCGGCGCCCGTGACGCGGCAGCCGAGCGAGCTGGTCTTCGTACGACGAGACTGGGACGGCTCGATCGTCGTGGGACTTGAGCAACCCCAGTTCGACAAGGTTGGCGCCAGTGCCGACCTCTACACCTTCCGGCGCCTGGATGGTCGCTGGCTCATCGACGACATTGACCACCGCGGCGGTTGACAGGATGCGCAGACGCTGGGTCACCTCCCCGCCCAGCAAGGACGCGGCGGGCTCGGTGAAGCTCGTCCGAGCATACTGCCCCCTGGGTAAGGCATCGGGCTTCAGGCTCCGGCGGCGGCGCTCCCTCGTGTGCGTACCACGCGCGTGGTGACGCCTCGGGGTGCGGCGCGGCCGCAGGCGTTTACGCAGCCCCGCCCGGCTTGTAGAGTCCGCTCATGTTGAACGTTCAGTCAGTGATGCCGGGCGTCGACGCCTCGGGGACTGTGGCGGCCGGGTGCGGGGCCGGCGCAGGGGGACGATGAAGCGCGCGGAGCGCTCGCTCAAGCGCCGCCGGGAGATGCTGGAGGCGTACTACCAGACGCTCCTCGACGAGGGCCTGCAGGGCGCGTCCATCGCCAAGATCGCGCGCCGTCTCGACGTTCCGCCCAGCCTCCTCATCCACTACTTCGGCACCAAGGAGCAGATGACCATCGAGCTGGCCGACTACCTGCTCGAGGTCTTTCACAAGACCTACGGCGACAAGCTCGCGGCGATCGCCGACCCGCGCGCGCGGCTGCTCGTCATCCTCGACGAACTCTTCGGCCCCGAGTATCACCAGCTGCTGGATGACCGGGCCTTCTACGCCTGCTTCTACCTGAGCCTGACGCACCCCAAGGTCAGGCAGGCCTATGCCGCGCTGTACGACTCGTCGCTCGAGCTGGTCGAGACGGCGATCCGCGAGTGCATGGAGGCGGGGGTGATCCCGCGTGACGACCCGCACGAGCTTGCGATGACGGTGAAGGCGATGGAGGAGGGCTACGCGTTCCTCATCGGCGGCGGCGCCGACGAGGCCGTCAAGGCGACGATGGGCGAGGTGCTCCGGGAACGGACGACGCGGCTGCTTGGGCTGGACGCCGGCGGCTGACGACGGCAAGGACGTGGACGGGGCGGCGAGGGCCGGGGAGTGGCGCTCGCCGCCCCGTCGTCTTCTGGGGTGCGAGCCAGGGATGGATGGGGGGTGGCCCGTACCCTCCGGGGGGTCGTGTATCTGCGAGGAGAGCCTACCCAAGATCGAACGTTCAGTCATCCCGAGCGGGTGCACGAGCAGGCGGCCGCGCGGGTAGAACTGAGGTGCGACGCCGCGCCGCGCAGCGGCCGGGCGTCGCGGCCGGTGCGACGACCGCGGGAGGTGAGGGCCACGGAGGGCTTCGCCCGCAGCCTGCCCAAGGCGGAGCTGCACGTGCATCTCGAGGGCACCCTCGAGCCCGACCTACTGCTCGAGCTCGCGGCGCGCCATCACGTGACGCTCCCGTATCGATCGCCGGCTGAGGTTCGTGCCGCGTACCGTTTCACCGACCTGCAGTCGTTCCTCGAACTGTACCAGGCGAATCAGGAAGTCCTGCGCGACGAGGAGGACTTCCGCCGCCTGACGCTGGCCTATCTCGAGCGTGCCGACGCCGACGGCGTACGGCACGCCGAGGTCTTCTTCGACGCCCAGGCCCACACGGCGCGCGGCGTCCCTCTGGGGGCGGTGATCGAGGGCATCGGGGCGGGGCTGGCCGAAGGCGAGGAGCTGTACGGCATCAGCGCGCGGCTGTTGATGTGCTTCCTGCGCGACCGTGGGGCCGCCGAGGCAGAGCGGACGCTCGACGAGGCGCTCACCCACGTCGATTGGATCGACGGTGTCGGCCTGGACTCTGCCGAGCGTGGCTACCCGCCGGCGGAGTTCATCACCGTGTTCGCCCGCGCCCGCAGCCACGGGCTGGCCGCGGTCGCCCACGCCGGCGAAGAGGGCCCGGCGGCCTACGTCCGCGAGGCACTCGACACGTTGCACGTGCGGCGCATCGATCACGGCGTGCACGCTGTCGACGACCCCGCCCTCGTCGAGCGCCTGCGACGCTCGCGCGTCGCCCTGACGATGTGCCCGCTCTCGAACGTCAGGCTCGGCGTGGTCCGCCGGCTCGAGGAGCATCCCCTCAAGCGACTGCTGGACGCGGGCGTGCTGGTCACCGTCAACTCCGACGACCCGGCCTACTTCGGCGGCTACCTCGTCGACAACCTTGTCGCGGTGAGGCGCGCTCTCGGTCTTCGCCGTCGGGATCTCGTGCGGCTCGCGCGCAACTCGGTCGAGGCGTCGCTGCTCGACGATGTCGAGCGTCGCCGCCTGCTGGCTGAGATCGACGACTTCGCCGCGCGGCGCGACGTCCCCGCCTGACGAGGGCCGGGCGCGTCGCCGCGCCCGGGCGGGGCGACGCGCCCGTCTGGCCGCGCACGGCGGCGTGCGCCGAGGGCCTGTCGTATGCTGTGTGCTTCATGGCCCCGCACGACCTCCACGGCACGGTGCTGATCGGCGCCGACTTCGGCAAGGTGACGACGTCGCTCGCCTGGGCGACGCTCGGCGCGGATGGGCGACCCGGTAAGCCGGAGACCCGAGGCGTGCGCCACCTGGGCGACCCGCTGCGGGCCTTTCTCGAGCTCTACCGGGAGATCGGGGCCAGTCGGGTCGCGAGCGTCGCCGCGACGGGGGCGTTCGGCGACCGTCTGGGCGCGCCGGTCACGGCCGGCCTGCCCGATGAGGTCGCGCAGGAACGCGCCGCGGCCGGCCTCGTCGGCGACGGCCCCTACAACATCGTGCGCATCGGCGGCAGCGGCTACTCTGTGCTGACCCGCGACGCGCGCGGCGTGGTCTCGTTCGAGGCCAATGAGCGCTGCTCGGCGGGAACTGGCGAGACGGTCGAGGGCCTCTGCAACCGGCTCGGCCACGATCTGGACGAGGCCGTTCGGCTGGCCGAGGCCAGCCCCGACGGCCTCGTCGTCACCTCGCGTTGCGCCGTCTTCGCCAAGAGCGAGCTGACCCACTACGCCAACGAGGGCGAAGACCACGGCCGGCTGTTCCGCGGCCTCTTCGAGGGCGTGGCCCGCAACGTCCACGCACTCTACGACCGCGTCAAGGTGGAGGGTCCCGTGCTGCTCGTCGGCCACGGGGCCCTGATCCGCCCGCTCGCCCGGCACTTCGAGGAGCTCGCGGGCGTCCCCGTGACCGTGCCGGCCGAGGCCGGCGTCTTCGAGGCACTCGGCGCGCTCCGTGAGGCGGCCGCGCGCCTGCAGGTGCACGACGAGCACGCGGCGAGTGGCGCGCCGGCGCGAGTGGCGCGCGCCGCCTGGCCCGACGATCCATCCGAGCTCGTGCGGCCCTCACGACGGACCGTGCGGGCGCTCGAGCCGGCGGCGCAGGGACCCGGCTCCGTCGTCCATCTCGAGCGCGAGACGCGGGACGTCGGTCCGGACGAGCCGCTCGTCCTCGGTCTGGACCTCGGCTCGACGGGCTCGAAGGCGGCGCTCGTCTCGCTCGACGGCGTCCTTGTCGCCGACGTCTACAGGCGCACCGACGGCAACCCCGTGGAGGCGGCGAAGGCGCTCGTCGCGGAGATCCGCGAGATGCTGCCCAACCCGGTGGTGGCCATGGGCCTGACCGGGTCGGGACGCGACGCGGCGGCGACGGTGGTCCGGGCCGCCTTCCCCGGGCTCGGCCCGCGGCTGACGGTCGAGAACGAGATCGTCGCCCACGCGACGGCGGCCAGGCGTCTCGATCCCGACGGCGGGCGCAGCCTCTCGATCGTCGAGATCGGCGGCCAGGACGCCAAGTTCATCAACGTGCAGGGCGGCCGCATCCTCGAGTCGGACATGAACCGGGTCTGCAGCGCCGGCACGGGCTCGTTCCTCGAAGAGCAGGCGCTCGCCCATGGGCTGGACGACATCGCCAGGTTCGGGGAGATCGCCGCGCGCGGTGGACGTCCGCCCGACCTCGGCCAGACCTGCACGGTGTTCGTCGCCGACGTGGCCGCGGAGGCCCTCGCGCAAGGCTTCACGCGCGAGGACATCTTCGCCGGTCTGCAGTACTCGGTCATCCGCAACCACAAGCACCGTGTGATGGGCCAGCGGCGCTTCCTCGACCGGGTCTTCTTCCAGGGCAAGCCGGCGACGAACCCGTCGCTGGCGCGCACCCTGGCCGCCGTCACGGGGCGCGACGTCTGGGTACCGGCCGATCCCGGGGCGATGGGCGCGATCGGTATCGCGCAGCTCGCCGTGACGGGCGCCGGTGAGGCGCTGAAGGGAGAGGCGGCGCTCGACCTCGCTCGCCTGGCGCAGGCGAGCGTCGTCGAGCGCCGCGAGTTCCAGTGCCGTGACCGGCACTGCCACAACCTCTGCCGCGTGGAGTCGGCGACCGTGGCGGTCGGCGACACGCGCACGAAGATCGTCAGCGGCGGCAGTTGCCCGAAGTACGACGAGGCCGGCGCGGTCGGCCGCAAGCTTCCCAAGGACGCGCCGAACGCGTTCCGCGAGCGCGACGAACTGCTGGACGCGCTGGTCGGCGGCGCGATCGCCGTCGCGACCGTGGACGGGGAGGACGTCTCGCCGGCGTCCGACGCCGTGACGACGGCCGGACCGCTGGCAGGGCGTCGTGTCGGGGTGCCCTACGCGCACTACCTCATCGACACCCTGCCCTTCTTCGCCGTGTTCTTCGCCGGGCTCGGGGCGCAGGTAGAGGTGGTGCGCGCCGACGCCGAGACGCTGGCCGAAGGCGACCGGCGCTGTGCGGCGCCCAGCTCCTGCGCCCCCGTGAAGCTGCTGCACGGCCTGACCGGGGACGGTCTGGACGTCCTGTTCCTGCCGACGTTCGTGCACGTGCCGTACGCGACGGCGGGTCCCGGGCGCTACACGTGCCCGATGGCTCAAGGGGCGCCCGCCATGGTCGAGCGGGCCCTGGCGGCGGAGGGTTCGGCGACCCGGGTGCTCCGTCCGGCGTTCTTTCGCGAGGACGGCGACTTCACGTCGGGCGGCTTTCGCCGCGAGCTGCACGCGGTGGCGCGCGAACTTGGTGTCTCGGGCGCCTTTCACCGCGCCTACCGCGCGGCCCTCGCGGCACAGCGCCGTTTCGACGAGGGCCTCGCGGCGATCGGCCGCCGGACGCTGGAGTTCGCCCGTCGCCAGGATGCGCCGGTCCTCCTCGTCGCCGGCGAGACCCACGTCCTGCTTGAGCCGCTCCTCGGGTGCGGCGTGCCCGAGCTCGCGGCGCAGAACGGCGCCTTGGCCCTGCCCGTAGACTGCCTGCCGGTCGGGGACGATGTGCCGCCGCTCTCGCGCATCCACTGGGCCAGCTCCGGCCGGAGCCTGCGCGCCGCGGTCGCGGCCCGGCGTGCCGGCGACGTGTTCCCGGTGCTCGTCGGTGCCTACGGATGCGGGCCCAACTCGATGGTCGAGCACCACTTCGACGACCTGCTGGGCGACTACCCGCACACCGTGTTGGAGAGCGACGGGCACGGCGGCAAGGCGGGCTACGTGACGCGCGTGCAGGCCTATCTGCACGCCGTGCGCGACTACTGCGGGCGGCTCAGCGGTGACGACGCGGCCGACGCGGCCGGCGCGCTGCCGGTGTCGCACCGGCCTGGCGACGACGAGGCGCGCCTGCGGCGCTACGACGAGCCGCTGCCCCACAGTCTGACGGCCGGCGGGTACACGAAGTACCTCTTCGGGCACGTCGGAGGCGAGCTCGGGCGGCACATCGCGGCTGCGATGCGCGGGCGAGGCATGGACGCCGAGTTCGTCGGCCCGCCGGACGCCGCGGCGCTGCGCGCCGCCCAGGAGGCCTGCTCGGGCAAGGAGTGCCTGCCGTATCAGCTGATTTGGGGCACGCTCGCCGAGAGCATCGATCAGCGGCTCGCCGACTTGGACGGCGGCCGCGCCCTCTTCCTGAGCGCCGGCAGCGGCTTTCAGGCGTGCCGGGCGAACGCCTTTCCGCTGACCGAGCAGCTGGCCCTTGACCGCATGGGCTACGGTGACCGTGTCGACGTTGCCGACTTCAGCCTCGTCACGGGGAACGCGGCCATGATGCCGCCGGTCTGGTCGGCCTTGGTCGCCCTCGACCTAATGAACATGCTGCGCTTCTACCATCTGGCGGCGGAGCGCACTCGCGGCGACGCCGACGGGCTCTTCGCACGCTTCTCCGACGACCTCGAACGTCTCATGCTGCGTCGGCGGCCCGACTGGCGCACGCGCGCCGCCGTGGGAGAAGCCTTCCGCACCGTGGCGGAGGTGAAGGCGCTGCTCGAAACCGCATCGTGGGCCTTCCACGACCTACCGATGGAGCGGGCTCTCGAGGAAGACCTCCGTGACGTCTACCTGTGCGGTGACATCTATCTGCGCGTGAACGAGTGGGGCAACGACGACCTGCAGCGGCGCCTGGCCGATCTCGGCCTGCGCGTGCTCTTCGAGCCCTTCGGCGAGTTCTTCGAGTTGCTCCTCCTGCGCAGCATCCAGGACGACCCACTCCTTGCGGGCCAGGCGCTGAAGCGGCGCGGCACGCTGGCGGCGATGCAGGGGATCATCGACATGCTGCTCGGCGCCGTCCGCCCCATGCATCCGTGGGCGCTGTGGCACGACATCCGCGCCATCGACGCGGCGGGACGCCGGGTGCTCGGCGCCTATCCGTTCGGCGAGTCGATCCCGACGGTCGGGAGCGCTCTGCTGACGTGGCAGAAGGGGACGATGGACGGCGTGGTCACGGTCGCGCCGCGCGGCTGCGGCCCGGCCCTTCTCGCGGAGGCCGAGCTCCGCCGCGCCGGTGGTTTCCCTCTGCTCGTCGTCTACAACGACGGCGATCCGCTTGACGAGGCGCGCCTGGCCGGCTTCGCTTGGCGGCTGCGGAGCCGCCCGGCGCGCCGACTCACGGGGCCGTCGTCGTCGCCGGCCCGCTCGACACGACGATCGTGACGCTGCTGCCCTGCTGTACGACGGCCGCCGCCTGAGGTGACTGGCTGATCACCTGACCGGCGGGGACCGAGTCGCTCATCTGTGTGGTGATCACGCCGGTGAAGTTTGCGGCGTCGAGGCTCTCGAGGGCGTCGGCCTGGGTCGCGCCGACGACGTCGGGGACCGGCATGGTGCCCGGTCCGGACGGGGCAGCGGTGCCGCCCGAAAGCGAGAGCGTCACGCCCGTCCCCGGCGGGACGGTGCTCCCCGCGGCCGGCGATTGCGCAACGACGCTTCCCGCCGGGACGGTGTCGGAGTAGACGGTCAGGAGCCGCTCCACGCTGAGCCCGGCGGCGATGACGGCGGCCTCGGCCTCGGTCTGGGGGAGCCCCGTGACGTCGGGCATCGTGATCGTGCCCGAGCCGGCGACGACGAGATCGACCGAGGTCCCTGCCTCGACCTGTTGGCCGGCTGTCGGCGACTGCCCGAGGACCGTTCCCTGGATCGTGTCTACCGTGAGCTCGCCCGGGGAGAGCGCGCCGACGAGCAGGCCCGCGTCGGCCAGCGCCCCTCGGGCCTCGTCGAGGGTCATGCCGGTGACGCCGGGGACTGTGACGCCATCGTTGCCCAACGCACCGGGCAACCACACGGCGGCGGCGACGATGGCGACAAGGACGAGGCCGATGACCCACGGCCAGATCGGTGTCCTCGGCCTGTCGGCCGTCGCCGCGGGGGGTGGGGCCGCCGGGGGCTTGGCGGACGCCGCGCGAAGGAGCTCACGACGCACTCCATCGGCCGAGGCTTGACGCTGCTCGGGTTGCTTCGCCATCGCCTTGAGGATGGCGCGCTCGAGCGGTTCCGGGAGGTCAGGGCGCAGGCTGGACGGCGCATCGGGCGCCGCGCCCGTCTGCCGCTGCGCGACGACGAGGGCGTTCGGCCCGTCGAAGGGCACGCATCCGACCGCGACGGCGTACAAGCTGACGCCCAGGGCGTAGATGTCGGAGCGCGCGGTGACGGGGCGGGCGAGCACCTCCTCGGGGCTCACGAAGTAGGCGTTCTCCGGCGGGTCGACGTCGGCGAGGTCCGCCTGTCCTGCGGCGGCGATGCCGGCGTCGGTGAGCTTGAGCGTGCCGTCGGCGGTGCGGATGAGGGTGAGGGGTGTGACGCCGCCGTGCACGATGCCCTTCCCGTGCAGGGCGGCCAGAGCCGCCGCCGCTTGCGCGCCGAGCTCGGCGACGACGGCGGCGGCCGGCGGGCCGCCCAAGGCCGTCATCGAGGCGAGGTCGGTTCCCTCGAAGGCCTCGGTCACGACGTAGGCGAGGTCGCCCTCGGTCCCCCAGTCGAGCACGCGGGCGAGGTTCGGGTGGCGCAGGCCGGCCAGCCGGCGCAGGTGGGCGAAGAACGCTTCGCGGTCGAGCGGCGCGAGCAGCTTGACGACGACGGGCTTGCCCGCCTCGTCGACCGCCTGGTAGGCCTCCAGCGCCCTGCCGGGCGGCACGGGGGCCGTCAGCCGGTACGCTCCCACGACCTGCCTGTCTGCCATCCGCCGTCTCTCCTCGCGTCACTGCCGCCGGGTGGCCCGGCGTGCCGCCCGGCGGGCGTCTGCGGCCTAGCTTACCCGAGACGCGGCGGCGAGCCTGCGCCGCCCATTCCATCGACCGCTGCGGCCGCGTGACCGGCGCCGTCGGGCAACTCGAGGGCCGCGAGGACCGGCCAGTGGTCCGACGGGAGGCGGCCGCGGATGCGGTCTTGGATGACGGCCGCCGCGAGGACGCGCCAGTGGGATGTGACGAGCACGTGGTCGATGCGCGTCCAGTCGGTGCGGCCGTCCCATGCGTGGTGCGTGCCGGCCCCGGCGCCACCGGTGCCGAGACGACGTAGCGGGTCGCACAGGCCGGCGCTCAGGAGGTGCCGCACCGAAGCGTCGGCGACGGTCGTGTTGAGATCGCCGAGGACGACCCACGGCAGGCCGTCGTCGATCCACGCGAGCAGGGCCTCGGCGCTGCGCAGACGCGCGTCGGCCGAGGCCCCGTCCCAGTGGACGTCGGCGACGGCGAAGCGCGGCCGCAGCTTGGCGTCGCTCGTCCCGCGCGCCGCGAACCACGCCAGGGTCGCGACCCGTGGCGGCGGCTCGCCCCAGCTGATCGAGCCGGGGGTGTCGGGGGTGTCCGAGAACCAGCGCGTGACCCAGCGGCACAGCTCGAGACGTCGCGTGTCGTAGAGGACGGCGCACCGCTCCCCGCGCTCGCGGCCGTCGTCGCGCCCTGCGCCGCAGGCGGCGAAGCGGGGCAGGCGGCGCAGCAGGTCCCGTTGCTGAAAGCCGTAGACCTCCTGGAGCCCGGCGACGTCGGCGCGCAGGCCGTGCAGCGCGGCCGCCGTTGTGCGCCGTCGCATGGGCCAGGAATCCAGGCCGTCCCATGCGATGCCCTTGCGGATGTTGAACGTCGCGACGCGCAGTCTCATCTCCGCCAAGTCTCTCACGACGATCGGCCTGCGGGCAGTGCGACGGCGCACGCGACGCCGCCACGGTGCCGAAGTTGGCCCCGTCGTGGCAGCGCACGGCCTCGGCACCGTTTCCCGCGCTACGCGGCAGGGTAGCCCACCTCGTGACCCGAGAGGAGGGCTCTGATGACCGGTGAGACGCGGCACGTGAACGACAGCATCACCCCGCGGCAGGTGATGGAAGGCGCGGGCGTGAGGCTCAAGCGCAGCATCGGTGGGACCGAGCTCGACTACCTCGACCCGTTCCTGCTGCTCGACCACTTCGGCTCCGGCGACCCCGCGGACTACCTGGCCGGCTTCCCTTGGCACCCCCATCGGGGCATCGAGACGGTCACGTACATGCTGTCGGGCGAGGTCGACCATCGCGACAGCATCGGCAACGCGGGCCGGATCGGCCCGGGCGATGTCCAGTGGATGACCGCCGGGGGCGGCATCATGCACGAGGAGATGCCGCGACCGGGCACCGACGGCCGCATGGAGGGCTTCCAGCTCTGGGTGAACCTGCCCGCGGTTCGCAAGATGGACGAGCCACGGTACCAGGATGTGCTGACGGACACGATCCCCGAGGTCCGCCGCGACGACGGGACGATCGTGCGCGTCGTCGCGGGCGTCGCCGACGGCGTGCAGGGGCCGGTGCGTGAGATCGTCGCCGAGCCCGAGTACCTCGATGTGTCACTGCCCGCGCACGGGCAATTCTCGCAGCCGATCCCTCGTGGCCACTCGGCTTTCGCCTACGTCTTCGAGGGCGAGGGCCGCTTCGGCCTGACGGGTGACGGCGGCGTCGCGGCCGAGGGCATCGCCGCCGCCGCCCCGCGCCTGCTCGTCTTCGCCGACGGCGACGAGGTGCGCGTCGGTGCGGACGACGAGCCGGTGCGCTTCCTTCTGGTCTCGGGCAGGCCGCTCGGTGAGCCGATCGCGCGCTACGGACCCTTCGTGATGACGACGCGTGCCGAGATCGAGCAGGCGCTCCGCGATCTTCGGGCCGACGAGTTCGTCTGGCGCGGCGACGCGGCGTGGCTGCGCGCCCGTCGCGCGTCCGAGGGTTGACCGCCCTCAGGTGCGACCAGAGCGACGCACCGACAGCGCGTCCGGGTCGGGGCGCGCGTCGTGCCGCGTGAAGCGGCCGCGGCGTACGTCCTCCTTCACGCCGGCCCCGGACAGCGGGGCGGGCGCGTGCGCACGCCCGAACTCGCCGGATTCGACGTAGTCGCGGAACACGACGAGGTCGTGCGAGGCCTTGTGCTCGAGCAGCGGGACGCCGCCCTCGCCGAGTGCATCGTCGGCGGGGATGGTCACGATCACACGCGTGCAGCCCTCGCTCACCGGCTCGAAGCCCACGAACTCGCCGCGCACCGGGTCGACGCAGGCGAGCTCGTCGCAGGCGAGCTTGCGGCGGCCGACGAGGACGGAGTCGATGAACTGTGCCCAGGCGGCGGCGACCTCAGTACGTGGCCCAGCGACATCTATCGACGTCCTTACAGTGGCCACGATGTCTCCTCTCGAAATGATACAGGAGCGTGATAGTCCGGTACGTACCCGGGTCGCGTCCCTGGCAACCGCGCGGCGCTGGGGCAGAGAATGTCGCCGCCGGTGTAGGATGGCGCATCCGCCGGGCGCGTCGTGACGAGAGGCAGGCAGAGGTGACGAGGGCAGCCGATCGAGGTGTCGTGCGGCGCTTCAACGACAGCTACGGCCTGGTCTTCCTCATGATCGTCGCCACGCTGCTGACGACGGCGGCGATCGGCGATTCCGCGTGGGCGCGGGCGCTCACGTCGGGGCTCATGGGCGTGACGCTCCTTCTCACGCTGCATGCGTCCGACGTCAGCCCGCGCGTCCAGCGCGCCGTCGCCGTCCTCGTGATCGCCGGCGTCGCCGTCGCCGTGGCGTCCGCGTTCACCGGCGAGGACGACGCGCGCCGCGGACTGTCGACGGCGGTCGGCGTGCTCTTCGTGCTCGTCGCGCCCGTCGCCATCGCGCGCCGTCTCAGATCGCATGCCGAGATCACCATGAGGACGATCATGGGGGCGGTCTGCATCTACCTGTTCATCGGCCTGTTCTTCGCGATGACGTACCACGTCGTGGAGCTCGCTGGCGACGAGCCGTTCTTCGTCCAGGTGGATCAGGGTGGGGCCGTCGACTTCGTCTACTTCAGCTACGTGACGCAGGCGACCGTCGGCTACGGTGACCTCACGCCCGCCACTGACCTGGGGCGGATGCTCGCCGTCACCGAGGCCCTCGTCGGGCAGGTCTACCTCGTCACCGTCGTCGCCCTGCTCGTGGGGAACCTCGGCCGGGCCCGCCGGACGACGCGCCTGGTCGGGGCCGGCGAGCAGTCGGGTCGCGTCGAGGGCGGTGACGCTCCGCCCCCCGCCGGGCCTTCCGGGGCGCCTGTCTCCAGGGATGACTGAGCCGCTCCCGCCGGGCGTCGCGCGGCTCACGTACGTCGGCCACGGCACCGTTCTCATCGAGACCGGCGGCGCACGCATCCTCACCGACCCCTTGCTGCGCCGGCGCATGGGCCCGCTCTTCCGGCGCGGCCCGCTGCCCGACCCGGCGCTGCTCGCCGATCTCGACGCGGTGCTGATCTCGCACCTGCACATCGATCACCTGGACGCACCGTCCCTGCGCCGGCTGGACCCGGGGACGCCGGTGGTGGTCCCCACCCACGGCGCTCGTCTGCTGCGCCAGATCGGCTTCAGCGATGTGCGCACTCTGCGGCCCCGCGACACGAGTGAGGTGGGCGGCCTTCGCGTCGAGGCGACCGCCTCGTGGCACCGCGGCAAGCGCTACCCCATGACGCAGGCCGGCGACGCCCTCGGTTATCTCGTGGGCGACGGCCCGACGTTCTACTTCGCCGGGGACACCGGCCTGTTCCCGGGTCTCAGCAGCCTCGCCGGGCGCGTCGACGTCGCGCTGCTGCCGATCTCCGGCTGGGGCACGACGCTCCCGGGCGACCATCTCGACCCGCTCGGGGCGGCCAAGGCGCTCGCCTCCGTGCGCCCGGCGATCGCGGTGCCGATCCACTGGGGGGTGTACTACCCTCCGGGGATGCTGGCGGTCTACCGCGACCACGACGTGAAGCCGCCGCGCAAGTTCTCCCGCTATGCGGCGATGGTGGCGCCGGAGGTCGAGGTCCGCGTGCTGCAGCCGGGGGAGAGTACCGTGATCGCGCCCGCCTCCTGAGCCCCGCCCGGCGCGCGCCGGCCGGCCCTCGTCCGTCCGCCTTCCTGGCCCCGCGGCCGCGTCGGCACGCGCCTCTCAGGCGGCGTCACTCGCGGGCAGGTTGCGGCGCGCCCCCTTCTGCGGATACTCAGAGGTGAGATGCTCGTCATGCCCCCCATCGCCGTGACCCTGCTCGCCGACGGCAAGCGCCCGCTCGTCTTCCTGCTCATCGGTTTCCTGTGCGCGTTCGCCTTCATCCGCTTCAACACCCGCGTTATGCGCGCGCAGAAGCGCTGGTGGTTCCATGGCGGCATTCGCACGTCGGGTGTCCACATCCACCACGCCGTGTTCGGCGTCGTCGCCATGTTCGTGGCGGGCATCATCGTCTTCGCGCTGCGCCCCGGCGAGGGCTGGCTCGAGGTGCTCGCCCTCGCCTTCGGCGTCGGCGCTGCGCTCACGCTCGACGAGTTCGCGCTCCTGGTGCACCTCGAAGACGTCTACTGGGAGGAGGCGGGGCGCAAGTCGATCGACGCGGTCATCCTCGGCGTCACCTTCGCGGCGCTCTTTCTCACGAACGTGGTGCCGCTGGGCATCGAGCAGGCGAACGACCTGGATTCCTCGTCCCGCTGGGCCGCCTTTGTCGTCGTCGCGTTCAACGTCGGCTTCGTGATCGTCTGCTACCTCAAGGGCAAGCTGTGGGTCGGCACCGTGGGCATCTTCGTGCCCTTCGTGGCGGTCGTCGGCGCGTGGCGACTGGCGAAGCCCGGTTCGCCCTGGGCTCACAGCAGGTACGCGGGCGACCCGGCCAAGCTCGAGCGCGCCCGTCGCCGCGACGCGACCGTCCACCAGGTGTGGGCGCGGCGCAAGCACCGGCTGTGGGACGTCATCGGGGGCCGGCCGCACATCCATCTGCCTCACCAGATCGAGGAGCGCCTGCACCTTCACGAGGACGGGAGCGACGAGGGCGCGGGGCCCCGGGCCGACTGAGTCCACGTTCGGCGCCTGTCGGTCCCCGCGACGCTCGGCCGCGCTGCCGCTGCTCAGCCGCGCTGTCGCTGCTCAGCCGCGCGGCCTGCGCTGCTCCCGAACGCTCTTGAAGACGAAGAGCGGCAAGAGGAGGGCGGCGATCACCGCGCCCAGCCAGACGATCAGGGTGCCGACGGTCCAGGCGGTGACCCCGTCGATGACGAGTCCGTCGGTGATGATGGTCGTGACGACGAGGCCGAGGAACGTGGTCACCAGAGCCACGCCGCCCCTGAGGATCGGCGCGTACGTGAGCGAGATCTTGAGGACCAGCGGGTCGAGCACGACCTCGACGACGGTGAAGATGATCACCGCCCAGACGAACGCGGTGCCGCTGATGGAGAAGCGGTCCAACAACAACGCGGCGACGATCAGGCCGACCGCGTTCGCCAGCAGGCGCAGGACGATGGACGCGAGGAATCTCAGCACAGGACCGCTCCCTTCCGCTTGCTCATGACGCGTCTCCCGTACCTTGTACGTCACGGGCGCCCGCCAACCTCCACAGGGCCAGCTCGTACGCGGCGGCGAGGGCCAGGACCAGGATCGTCAGCCCCCAGCTCGAGGTCGTGAACAGAAGAGCTGCCACGGCGACTATCACGCCGCCTGCCCGCGCGGCGTCGGAGTGCCTCACCAGCCACTCACGTGCCGGTGCCCGGGCGGCGACGAGATCACCGGCGGCCCCGGCCGCCGCCGCGGCACGGCCGCGCGCGGCGACGAACCAGCTCCGCTTCCCCGCGAGGAACGCCGTCACGGTCACGAGCGCGCCGGCGACGACGAGCCAGATCAGCAGGTCGAGGAGGTTCCCGGCGGCCGACTCGAGCAGGACGCGAGCGATGCTGAAGCCGTCGCGGCCGCTGACACTCTCGATGACGGCGTCGCTCAGACGCTGCACGGCGACCCTGGCGAGGACGACGGCGACGAGTGTGCCGAGTCCGAGCTGGATGAGCGTCCTCAGGCGTCGTCGCGAGAACAGCAGCGCCGCGGCGATCAGCAGGACGGTGACGACGAGGACGGCGACGACACCCGCCTTGAACACGCGCACGGCCTGCTGCGCCTGCGTGACCTGGTCGCCTTCGAAGAGGACGACGGTACCGAAGTCCTCAGGCAGCGAGCGGCCGGTCACCGCCGTGATCTGTGCGCGCATCTCCTCGGCGGAGGCTTCGGGGTCGATCCGAGGGACGTCGATCCGCTCGTCGAGCGCCCCGGGGAGGACCTCCTCGACCAGTTCCATCGCCCTGGCGACGAGCGGCACCAGATCGAGCTGCACCTCATCGCCCTCGAGCTGGATGTAGGTACTGTCTCCCTCCAGCACGGCGATGAGGCGTTCGTGGGCGACGGCGTTGAGCTTGAGCCAGAGGTCGTAGGTCTCCGGCCGGTTCAGTCGCTCCTCCATGCGCTTCTGTACGAAGTCGCGTGCGGCGTCGGTGATCGCGGGGACGAGGAACTGGGCGCGGGGTGGAAGGGCCTCCGCCACGCGCGCCTCGAGGTCGGTGGCATCGGTCGCCCGGTCGGTCACGTACACGCTGAGGTCACGCGCGACCTGCGGGTCCTTGAGGACGGGGCCGACCGTCTCGACCCAGCGGTCTGTGTCGAAGAGCAGAGTGTGGGTCCAGAGCGACACGGCGCTGGCCAGCACGCCGACGGACGCGAGGACGACGAGCAGCATGACCATCGAGCGCCGCAGGCGGGTTCCGGAGCCGGGCGACTGGGGAGAGATCCGGGAACGAAACCGGGTGACGAAGCCGTCCGCCTCGCCGGCCGGCGGAGTTGCCGGTCCTGCCTCGCGCATCCCTGCCTCCGCGACGTGGGCTGCCGTGCCGGGCCAAGTCTACCCCCAGGCCACGTCGACATCACTCGTACCGTCGTGCGCAGGGGGGCGACGGCAACAGATGCCGACGGTGGACGGCCTGAACCGCCACGACGAGCGGACGGGGAGTGAAGAGCGGCGATGGGTCGCCGAGGCTGCGGGTCAGTGCGTCTGCGAGCCGCCCGTGGCGCCCTCGCCAGCAGTGCCGCCGCCCGTCTCGCTGCCACCTGCCCCGGTGCCACTCGGATCAGCGCCCGCGCCGGACGTGGAGTTCGAGCCGTGCTCCCGGGAACGCTCGTCGCCGGCGCGCTCGCCCGACCCCTCGCCTCGGCTGCCGTCGGAGCTCGTACCGATGCGCGCGCCGTCACTGCTGTGAGAGGCCTCGCCGGATGGCCGGCCGTCTCCGGCGTGCGCCTCTCGTCTCGCGTGCGCGTCGGTGGGACGCACGCCACCCTCGCGGACCATGCCGTCCGCCGCCGCGCGGCCGCGCTCACCGCTGTGCCCGCCCTGCGCGGCCAGGGCGGCGTGCGTGCGCGGGCGGCTGGTGTCGTGCAGGGCGGTCTGGTCGTGGTCGCTGGCGGCTGTCGCTGAGGCGATTGCGTCGACGTGCCCGCGAACGGGGGCGGCATCGTGCGTGTGGTAGGCCGCAATACCCCCGCCCGTGACCGCCGTTGCGGCGATCGCCACGACGGCCGCCTTGGTGCCGAGCGCGCCGGCCAGCTTGGCGATGCCGGCGGCGACCGGCGTCGCCGTCGCCGCGGCGGGGGCGAGCGGTGCCGCCGCCACCGGCAGCGTCGAGAGCGGGCCGGCGAGCGGGGCCAGGAAGGCGGGCGGCCCGGCAAGCCCGACCGGGAGCGGCAGCGCGGGCAGCCATACCGCGAGTCCGGCGACGGGCAGTCCGGCGCCGAGCGTAGGAGCTACCTCGCGGTAGCGCTTCTCGAAGGCGCCACGAGCGCGGAACAGGAGCACGGCCACCGTGCTCCGGGCGATGCCCATGACGTCCGCGATCTCAGCGTTGCCGAGGCCGTGGAGGTCTTTGAGGACGAGGGCGGTGCGGTAGCGGGGGTTCAGGCGTCCCAACGCCTTCTCGACGGCGGCCGCAGTGGCCGCCTGTTCGAAGGTGTCGGTCACGGCGGCCTCGCGACCGGTCGTGAGCTCGACCGGGGCGGTCTTGCGGCGTCGCAGATGGTCGTAGCAGGCGTTCACGGTCGTCTTGAACACCCAAGCCTCCGGACGGAGCTGTTCGGTCTTGCCGGGGAGGTGGCGGAAGGCACGCAGGAAGACCTCCTGCGCGATGTCTTCGGCATCACCGCGATCACCGACGATGCGCGCGGCGAGGTTGTACACGTCGCCGCGGAGCTGGACGTACAGCTCCTCGAAGGCGTGCGTGTCGCCACGCCGCAGGGCGTCCGCCGTGGACTCGGCCAGGCGCTGCGGTCTGGGAGGTGCCGTCATCGGGTCTTCCTTCACGCCGGGGACCAGGATCCCATGAACGAGGATCCCTCGTCAGTGTAGTGCCTTCGCGCTCATTTGCGAGCCGAAAGCGTTGTGCGGCGTGGCGACAAGCTCCGGACCTTGGGTCCGGCGCCCGTCGCCACGCCGCAGTGCTCTCACGTGTCGGCATCGCAACGCGAGCTGCGTGCGGGTCAGTTCCCGCCGCCATTGCCGCCGCCGCTGCCGTCGCAGTCGCCGCCGCCGTTCTGACCGCCGCCGTTACTGTCGCCCTCTCGACCGGCGTCGCCGTCATCCCATGCGTTCCCGGCGCGGGTCTGCGTCTGCTCCTGCGTGCACTCCTCGTCCTGGGTGCGCTCTCGGGTCTGCGTCTGCTGCTGCGTGCAGTTCTGGTCCTGCGTGCACTCCTGCGCCTGCTCGCGGTCCCTCGTCCGGGCCCGCGTCTGCGCCTGGTCGCCGTCGCAGTCGCCGTCACGATCGCGGTCGCGGTCGCGGAGCTGCACGGGGGCCGCGGTGCCGTCGGTGGCCTCCGTCTGGCAGCTCCCGTCGCGCAGCTGGTCTTGGGCGCGGTCCTGCGTGCGCACTTGGTCGGCGCCGAACGCGACAGCGGCCGTGGCCAGCAGCGCCACGAGCACGATGGCCAGGATCTTCACGATTCTCACGGGTGGGACCTCCTGCGTTTTCACATTGACGTTCTCACCTTTCAAGACGCAGCGGGACGCGTCTTGTTACACCCGGTCTTGCTGGATCGCCCTGCGGATCGTGACGCGCACGTCTCAGGGCGCTTCAGGCGGCGGGGCGACCCTGTCGCCATTGACGGGGTGCGGAAGGGAGGGTGGTACACTGCGCGGCGTCGTCCGGGCCGGGAGGTACGCGTGGACATCGAGACCTTTGCCGTCGAGCAGTGGATGAGCTCGCACGAGATGACGGCACGCTGGAACGTCGCCGAGACGTGCGTCGATTCGCTGACGTTCGACGAGCTGCTCGAGCTGGGAGGGGAGGGCGAGCGGGTGCTCGAGGAGCTCCGCGGACAGAAGCTGACCTACGGCTACATCTACGGGAGGCCGCGCCTGCGCGAGCTCGTCGCCGCGACGTACGCCCACGGCGACCCCGACCTCGTGCTCACGATGAATGGCGCGATCGGCGCCAACTTCCTCGCCTTGTACACCCTGGTGGAGCCTGGCGACACGGTGATCTGCGTGACGCCGACCTACCAGCAGCTCCACTCGGTGCCGGCATCGTTCGGCGCCAGGGTGAAGCTCCTGCCTCTGCGCCCCGAGAACGGCTTTGTGCCGGACCCGGGGGAGCTCGAGAGCCTCGTCGACGAGCGCACGCGACTGATCGTGCTGAACAACCCCAACAACCCGACCGGGGCACTCATCTCCGGTGACCTGCTGGAGCAGATCGTGGACGTGGCACGCCAGGCGGACGCCTGGCTCCTCGCCGACGAGGTGTACCGCGGACTCGAGCACGAGCCCGGCGGGACGACACCTTCGGTACTCGACCTCTACGACAAGGGCGTGAGCACGGGGAGCATGTCGAAGGTGTACTCGCTGGCCGGACTGCGACTGGGCTGGGTCTCGGGCCGGGCCGACTTCATCGCCGCGGCCGCTGCGCGCCGCGACCACACGACCATCAGCTGCGGGCTCCTCGACGAGCTGCTCGGTACGCTGGCGCTCGAGAACGCGGCGCGACTGCTCGAGCGCAACCTCGGCATCGTGCGCGCGAACGCGCGCCGCCTGGCGGCGTGGGTCGCCGGCGAGCCGCGCCTCGACTACGTGCCCCCGCGTGCCGGCACCACCGCGTTCGTGCACTACGACCACCCGATGGGCTCCGAGGAGCTCGCCCAGCGGATGTTCGACCGCGACGGCACGTTCGTCGTCCCCGGCGCCGCGTTCGGCATGGAGGGCTGGGTGCGCATTGGGTTCGCCTGCGCGCCCGAGGTGCTGGAGCGGGGTCTGGCAGGCGTGTCGGCCTGCCTACGCGAGGTCGAGGCGGCCGCCCCCCAGAGCTGAGGGCGCGGCAGGGGCGGCGGTCAAGCGGACGCCCGCTGGGCGTCCCGGATCGCCGCCGCCAGGCGCCGCGCCCCTTCCGCCAGCGTCGCCTCGTCGTAGAGGCTGAAGGCGAGGCGCAGGTGCGTGTCGCCGCCGGAAGTCGAGAAGCGCCCTCCCGGGATGAACGACACGCGGCGGCGGTCCGCGTGCGTCACCAGTACCCTCGACGTCAGGCGGGCGGGCAGACCGAGCCAGATGAAGTAGCCGCCGCGTGGGACGACGAAGTCGCACCCCGGCGGCGCGTGTTCGCGCAGGGCGGTCACGAGGGCGTCGCGCCGCGAGCGGTAGGCCGCGCGCAGAGTCGCGATGTGGCTGTCGTACTCTCCGCTCGCCAGCAGTTCGCCGGCGACGGTCGCGGCGAACTGACTCGGGCAGCCGCCGCTCTCGATCATGCCGGCGGCGGCGAACCGCGCCCTTAGGTCGGCACGGCCCGTCAGCCATCCGACGCGCAGACCCGGCGCGAGCGACTTCGAGAACGTCCCCAGGCGCAGTACGGGGGCGTCGGGGTCGAGGCTCCAGAGCGCGGGCGGCGCCTCTCCGTCGTAGGCGAGCTCGCGGTAGACGTCGTCCTCGACGAGGATCAGGTCCTCCGCCGCGGCCAGCGCGACCAGCGCCGCCCGGCGGTCTTCGCGCAGGCAGACGCCGGTCGGGTTGTGGTACGTCGGAACGGTGTACAGGAGGCACGGGCGTCGGCCCTGCGCACGCAAGGCGTGCACGGTCGCCGCGCACGCCTCGACGTCGAGCCCGCCCTCGTCGTGCGGCAGACCCGCGACCTCGACCGGGTGGTCGCCTATCGTGAGCAGCGCCAGGTTGTAGGTCGGCGACTCGACGAGGACCGAGTCGCCGGGCTCGGCGAAGACCGTGAGTGCCTGGTCGAGCGCCTGCGAGTTGCCGCCGGTGACCACGACGTCGTCCGCGCCAACGGCCACGCCCTCGTGAGCCGACATGCGCGCCGCGAGGGCGCCGCGCAGGATGGACGGTCCCTGGGCGCTGCCGTAGGCGATGGCGGCCGAACCACCCTCGGCGAGGGTCCGCGCAGCCGCGCGCCACACCGCGTCCACGGGGAGCAGGCGCGGGTCGGGCTCTCCATAGGCAAGTTCGACGAACCCAGGCCGGAGTTCGTTCTGCGTGGCGGCTGCAGCGGTCAAGTCGCGATCCCGCACCAGCGCATCAGCAGGAGCGCCGTCGCCGCCACGTGGTCGGCCAGGTCGTCGGCGGAGACCCACTCGTCGACCGTGTGCGCGGTGCTGCCGAGACCGGGGCCGAAACAGACCGTCGGCGTGCCGCCGCGACGGGTGAACGTCGCGCCGTCGTGCCACGAGTCGAAGCCGGTGATGCTGCCGGCGCGGCCGACGGCCGCGCCGGCAGCCACCCCTTCGGCTACGACCGGGTGGTCGTCGGGCACCTCCGCCGGCACGACGTCGCAATCCCAGAACCATTTCAGGGGATGTTCCGCGAACCAGGGGTCGACTGCCACCGCGCGTTCGATCCAGTCCTTGACCTCGGCCTCGACCCTCCTGCCCGTGCCGTCCTCGTCGAGGTGCGTCGGCAGGTACATGGCTTCGCAGGTCAAGGTGCAGCTCGCGGGGTAGGTGATCTCCCACTCGCCGCCATGGACGACGGTCGGCACGATGGTGCCGGGGCTGACGTACGGGTGCCGATGGTCGGGTCGCCCGCGCCATTCGTCGTTGAGGCGCGCGATCGCGTCGAGGACGAGACGGAGCTTGTCGATGGCGTTGACGGCGCCGCCGGCGCGCCAGTGCGGTTGGACCATCTCGGCGTGGCCGGGGCGGCCGGAGATCGTGATGACCGGGGTGAGCGAGCCGCGGCAGGCGACCCAGACGTCGAAGTCGGTCGGCTCGGCGCAGATGCCGGCGTCTGCCTTGACGCCGTGGTCGACCGCGGCGAACCCCCCGGCCCCGGACGACTCCTCGTCGGTGACGCTGCACCACAGGACGTCGCCGGCCAAGCGGATGTCGCAGCGGCGCAGCGTCTCGAGGGCGACGAGCATGGAGGCGAGGCCGCCCTTCATGTCGGCGGCGCCGCGGCCGTGGAGGCGGCCGTCGCGCTCGGTCAGACGGAAGGGGTCGCTGGTCCAGAGCTCCCTGGGCTCGGCTGACACGGCGTCGATGTGCCCGTTGAGCAGAAGGCTGCGACCGCCTCCCGCGCCGCGCAGGCGCGCGGCGAGCTGCGGGCGCCCCTCGAACGTCAGGTCATCGGGTAGGTGCCGGCTCCCGCTGCCGGTCGAGGGTGGCTCCCAGAGGTCGGTCTCGGCGCCGAGCGCCTCCAGGCGTCGCACGAGGATGCGCTGCAGCTCTTCCTCGTCGCGCGGCGGCTCGCCGGCGGCGCGCGCCGTCGTGTCGCACGCCACGAGCTCGGCGAGCAGGCCGACGACGTCGGCGCGCACCCCGCGCGCGTACTGCACAACGTGTTCCTCGAGCGCCGACCGCAGCTCTGTCATGGTCCCTCCCCGGGCATCGCGGCGCCCGTCCGCCCCGGCGTCGCTCACGCTGGTCTAAGGCTATCGACTGGCGGGCCGGCGCGATAGGGTGACGCTTGGGCGATCGAGGGCAGGCGCGCCATGCACCGGGCCGGACGCCCGGTGCCGCCTGCGTGATGCCGAGGGGGGGTCGACATGCTCCAGGAGTTGGTCCGGCTGGTGCGCGAGCGCGAGGTGTCGGCGCGCGAGCTGGTCGAACGGTCTCTGCGCGCGATCGAGTGGCACGACGGCGAGCTGAACGCGGTCGTGCGCCTGCGCACCGAGGAGGCGCTCGCCGAGGCGGACCTGGTCGACGCCCGCGTGGCCCGCGACGAACGCCTCGGCCCGCTGGCGGGCCTTCCCCTGTTGGCTAAGGAGGTGCACGACGTTGCCGGGCTGCCGTCCACGCAGGGCTCGCTGGTGTACGCCGACGCGCTGCCGGCGGCGCGCGACTGCCTGCACATCGCCCGGCTGCGGGGCGCAGGGGCGATCGTCGTCGGCAAGACCAACATCCCCGAGTTCTGCTTCGAGGGCTTCTCGGCCAACCTCGTCTACGGCGTGACGCACAACCCCTGGGCACCGGCCTGGTCGCCCGGCGGCTCCAGCGGCGGCTCCGCCGCCGCTCTGGCCGCCGGCTTCGCGCCTATCGCGACGGCCAGCGACGGAGGCGGCTCCATCCGCATCCCGGCCGCCTTTTGCGGCCTCGCCGGCTTCAAGCCGACTCACGGCCTCGTGGCGCGCGAGGGCGTGCCGTCGTGGATGGACTTCACCACCGACGGTCCGCTGGCGACGACGGTCGCCGACCTGCGCGCGCTGCTCGCCGTCGAGGCGGGACCGGCGGCGGGCGATCCCGCCGCCCTGCCCGCCGGCGTCGTCGACGTCACGGCCGCCGGTCGGAGCCCGCGGCGCGTCTTCGCGGTGTCGCGCTTCGCCGACTGGGGTCCTCTGCCCGACGCCGTCGCCGGCCTGTTCGCCGAGGCGCTGCGCGCGCTGGAATCGAACCTCGGCGTCGCCGTCGAGCTGTTGCAGCCTGCGGAGGTCCTCAGTACCGGCAACATCGATGCCGACTGGACCGTCACGGCCGCCGCCGAACAGGCCCACGAGATTGGGCGCGAGTGGATCGAGGCCAACGCCGAGCGGCTGCATCCCGCCTTCCGCGGAGCGATGCGCTTCGGGCTCCACGTCACGTTCGAGGAGTACATGGCCGCGCGCCGCCGGCGGTTCGCCTACGTGCGCGAGCTCGACGAACTGCTCGGTGACGATGGGGTGATCGTCACGCCGACCATGGCGGTCGACGGCTACCCGGCCGACGGGCTGCTCTCGGGAGAGGACCTGCCCGGGACGCCGTTCTCGGCTTACAACACCCAGGCGCAGAACGTCACCGGTCACCCCGCGCTGAGCGTGCCGGCGGGTGTCTGCCCCAATGGGGTCCCCTTCGGCCTGCAGATCACCGGCCCGCGCTGCGCCGACGGGCTCGTGCTCGACCTTGGGCAGGCCTGGGAGGAGGCGCGGCCGTGGCCGCGCGTCGTTCCAGGCTACGAGGCGTTCTGGCCCGAGTGAAGGGCGGTGGGCAGCCGCGACCCCGGGTCGCGGCCCCTTCCCCCCGGTCGAGCCGCGGGCGTCCCGAAGGATCAGACGACGGTCAGCGTTCCCGGGAAGCGCGCCGGCACCTCGACGCCGCTCTCCGTGGCGACCATCGTGTCGATGACACCGACCCCGCCGCCGTCCGGCAGATCCCAAAGCTGGACCTCCCAGTTGGCGACGAAGCCTGGGTCGAAGACACCGGCCTCGAAACCCTCCTCGTCGTTCAGGTACACGTGGCCGACCCAGTCGGGCGGCACCGAGATGCCGAGGACGTAGCCGCCCACCCACCAGACGAGGTCGCGCAGGCCGGCGGCGTCGACGGCCTCGTCCATGAGGCGCTGCAGTTTAATCGTCGGGTCGCCGGGGCGGATCTGCGCGCAGGTCTCATCGCGCGCGGCGACGAGCTTCGTCAGGGCGTCTGCCCAGAAGGCGTTCTCCCCAAGCGAGAAGGCGCGCGCCGTGTTGCCGTGGTACTGGTGCCGGGTCGCCGACATGTCGATCATGAGGAGGTCGCCCTGTTCGATCGCGCGGTCGCCCGCCGGGGCGTGGAAGGCGGCCGTCTGCGGCCCGGTCCGCACCATGGTGCGGATACCGGGCTCGTCGCCGCCGCGACGCTTGCACTCGTAGGCGAGCAGGGCGTCGATCTCGTGCTCGGTCATGCCCGGCTGCAGCGCGTCGCGCAGCGCCTCATAGGCGGCGTCGGCGATCGCCAAGGCCTCACGCGTGTAGGCGACCTCCTGCGGCGACTTGACGAGACGCACGTGGTCGACGACCCACGAGCCGTCGACGACCTCGGCCGCGCCCGCCCCGGACAGGCGCCGGGCGAGCTCGGCGAAGGCCGGCCCGCCCGGCGCCCAGCTCCAGTATTCGAGGCCTACCCGGCCGAGGAGGCCACGGGCCTTGAGTGTGTCGGCGACGACCTGCGCGCCCTCGGGAAAGTAGAACCCGTGCTCGCCGTACGTGACCGCGTCGGTGATCGTCGGCGGCCAGCCCGGCTCATGGTCGTAGGTGTCGAAGTAGATGGGGGGTGCGTCGCCGGCGGGGACGGCGAGACCGGTCACGTTGCGCGGGTCGAACCACACGGCACGGTGGCCGAGCAAGTAGTTCAGGTTGGAGGGCGACGTCACGTAGAGGACGTCGATACCGCGCCGTGCCATCTCGGCGCGCGTCGTGGCCAGCCGTGTCGCGTACTCCCCCGCCTCGAACGGAAGGTCCCAGCCGCCTGAGCAACACGCCATCTCATCCCCTCTGTGGACGGGCCGGCCCGGATCGGGCCCGGCGTTCGCGCGAAAGCGTACCAGAGGCGTGCCGCGACCCGTGTGGCCAAAGCCCGGGCCGTCTCGTAGACTCCGGCAGGGGCGCCATGCTGTTTCCGACCGTCACATTCGCCGTGTTCTTCCTCGTCGTCTACGTGGCGAACTGGCTCACCATGCCGCGCCCCCGGGCATGGCGCTGGATGATGCTTGCGGCGAGCGCCGTCTTCTACGGCTCCTGGGACTGGCGCTTCGTCGCGCTGCTCGCCGCGGCCGCTGCTGCCAACCAGTTCTTCGCCCTCCGGCTGGCGGCGACGCGGCGCCCCGCGTCCGCTCGGGGCTGGCTGGCCGCGGCCGTCGCCGCCAACCTCGGCGTGCTCGGCGTCTTCAAGTACTACGACTTCTTCGTCGCCTCGCTCGACAGGTTCCTCGGCGCCTTCGGTCTCGGCACGTCACTGCCTCTGCTCGACCTGGCGGTCCCCGTCGGCCTGTCGTTCCTCGTCTTCCGCATGCTGACGTACGTGATCGACGTCCACCGCGGAGGGCTGGCGCCGTCACCGATGCTGGACTTCGCCGTTTACGTCGCGTTCTTCCCGTACCTGCTGGCCGGGCCCATCGCACGGGCCGCCGACTTCCTGCCGCAGCTGCGCACGCCGCGCGATCCGCGCAGCGTGGACGCGGCGCGCGCCTTCCGCCTCGTCGTCGTCGGCCTCGTCAAGAAGGTCCTGATCGCCGACTACCTTGCCACTCACCTGGTGAACGACGTGTTCGCGGCGCCGGAGCAGTACTCGAGCTGGGAGACCCTGGTCGGCATCTACGCCTACGCCGCGCAGATCTACTGCGACTTCAGCGGGTACACCGACATCGCGCTCGGGGTGGCGCTTCTCCTCGGCTTCGTCCTGCCCGAGAACTTCGACGCCCCGTACACTGCGCGCTCGGTGCGGGAGTTCTGGCGCCGCTGGCACATGACGCTGTCGAGCTGGCTGCGCGACTACCTCTACATCCCGCTCGGCGGGAACCGCGGCAGGCCCGCGCGCACGGCGCGCAACCTCATGCTCACGATGCTGCTCGCGGGCCTCTGGCACGGCGCTGGCTGGACGTACGTCCTGTGGGGCGGGCTGCACGGCGGCGCCATGGTCGTCGAGCACCGGCGCGCCGACCGGCGCCGGAGCCGCGGACTGCCGGAACCGGGCTCAACGATCGGGACGCGGGTCTGGCAGCGGCTCCTGACGTTCCACTTCGTGGCGCTCGCGTGGGTCGTGTTCCGCGCCGACAGCGTCGCGTCCGCCGGCGCGGTGCTGGGGCGCCTGGTGACCGGCCTGGGCAGCATGGGCGATGCGGTCACGCCCGCGCTCGCCGCGCTCACGGCGCTCGGGATCGGCCTTCAGTACGTGCCGCGCGCTGCGGCCATCCGGCTGGAGGCGGGGTTGTCGCGTGCCGGGTGGGTCGTGCAGGGCCTCTGCCTGGCGGCGGCGCTCTTCCTCATCGACTACCTTGGGCCGCAGGGTGTGGCCGAGTTCATCTACTTCGGCTTCTGAGATGATGCACGACGACTGGTGGGACGAAGGCGCGGGGGCCGTGGGGTCGGGACCGGACCGCGGCGCCCCTGCGGACGCCGCCGCACGGGGGCCGGTGCCGGCCCCCGTGCGGCGGCGGACCCGGCGCGCCACCGCCGGCGCCGCGCTCGCGGCCATGCTGCTCGGCTTCTTCCTGGCCGGGCTGCTCGACGCCGCCACCCTGCGGCGGGACATCGAGACGATGCCGCTCGGCGCCCGGCGGACGACACTGCTCGTGCTGATCGCGCCGATGACGGCGCTGAGCGGTGCCGTCGCGCTCGACGAGCCGGCACAGGCCTTGGACGGTCTTCTGGGACGCGCCGGCGGCGGGCATCACGAGCGCGGCGAGCTGACCGCCGGCGAGGCGCGTCCGGCGTGGCCGCGCGAGGTGACCACGGCGAAGCCTCTTCGGCTGTACATCGGAGGCGACTCGATGGCGGGCCAGTTCGGCCGCCCGTTCGCCGCTCTTGCCGAGGCGACGAGCCCGATCAAGGCGCGAGTCGACTACCACGTGAACAGCGGGCTCAGCCGGCCCGACTACTTCGACTGGCCGCAGCGCCTTGTCGACCAGGTGGTGGAGAGCCGCGCCGAGGCAGTCGTCCTTCTCGTCGGCGGGAACGACGCGCAAGACGTCAAGTGGCAGGGGAAGGTCCTGGACGTCGACTCGCGTGCGTGGCTGGACCTGTACCGGTCACGCGTGGACGAGGTGATGACCCTCGCGACGGCCGGCGGCCGGCGCGTCTACTGGGTCGGACAGCCCATCATGAAGGACCGGACGTACGCCCGGCGCATGGCGGCGCTCAACCGGGTCTACGAGGAGGCGGCCGCGACACACAACGGCGTGACCTACGTCGACTCCTGGGAGCTGTTCGCAGACGGGGACGGCGGCTACGCGGCGTACTTGCGCGACGGCGAGGGCGAACTCGTGCGCATGCGCCAGATCGACGGCATCCACCTGACGAGGGCCGGCGCGGACCTGCTCTCAGCCCATGTCCTGGACGTGGTCCGCGCGGACTGGGGCATCGGCGGGGAGGCGCAGTGACGACGTCGTCGGTCGCGAAGGAGGGGAGACGATGAGTGCCGGGGCGCCCGGACCCGCTCAGGGACCGCCGTACGACATCCCGGAGGACGACGCGGAGTTGCTGGCGGCGTGCGACGTCGAGACCTTTCGCGCCGGCGGGCCCGGCGGGCAACATCAGAACGTGACCGACAGCGGCGTCCGCGTGCGGCATCGACCAAGCGGCGTCGTGGTCACCAGTCGTGCGCGGCGCAGTCAGCGCCAGAACAAGAGCGACTGCCTGCGCCGGCTTCGGCGACGGCTGGAGGCCCTGAACGCGCCGCCGGCCCCGCCGCGCGCGCCGACGAAGCCGTCGCGCGCGGCGGTCGAGCGGCGCCTCGAGGGCAAGGCGCGTCGCGGCGCGACCAAGCGCCTGCGGCGGCCACCCGGCGGCGACGAGTGACGGCGGGACGTCGTCCTCGCTGCATACTCGCCCGCCCGCCAGGTCGTCCGCCGGCCGGCTCTGCTCCGCCGCCTCCGCGTCCCCTGTAGTATGCGGGCATGACGTTCGCCGCCCTCGTCGCCGTGGCCGTCTTCGCCGGCGTTGTCGGGAGCATGGTCGGTGTCGGCGGCGGCATCGTCGTCGTCCCGGTCCTCACGCTCGTCTTCGACGTGCCGATCAAGGTGGCCGTCGCGACGAGCCTCATCTGCGTCGTCGCGACCTCGAGTGCCGCCCAGACGGTCTTCGTGACGAAGGGCATGACGAACCTCCGGCTGGGGATGTCGCTCGAGATCATGACGACGCTGGGCGCGATCGCCGGGGGGCTGACGGCAGTGCTCATCAGCGGGCGGATCCTGCAGGGCGCCTTCGCCGTCATCCTCGTCTACGTCGCCTACACCATGAACCGCAGGGGCGGGGACGTGATCCCTCTGCGGACGGGACTCCTGGAGGCGAGCTACGTCGACCCAGCCGACGGGCGGCGCGTCGCCTACGGCGTGCGCCGCCTCAAGATCGGCGTGCTCCTCAGCTTCCTCGCCGGCAACGTCTCGGGTCTCGTCGGCCTTGGGGGCGGGGGCTTCAAGGTGCCGATCATGAACGTCGTCATGGGCGTGCCACTGAAGGCGACGATCGCCACCAGTAACCTGATGATCGGGGCGACGGCGGCGACGGGCGCCGTGATCTTCTACGGCCGCGGCTTCGTCGACGCGCGCTACGCCGTGCCGATGGCGATCGGGATCCTGCTCGGGGCGCGCCTCGGACCGAGGCTCGCCGTGCGCCTGTCGTCTCGGACCTTGGGCACGTCCTTCCAGGTCCTGCTCCTCGTCTTCGCCGCGCTCATGGCGACGCGTGCCGCGGGGTACTGATCCGTGGAGAGCGACCGCCAGGCAGACGAGGCTCGCCGGGCAGACGAGGCTCGCCGGGCAGACGACGCCCGCCACGTCATGGACCCGGTCGAGAGGGTCGTGCACTGGGTGCTGCTCGTCGGTCTTCTGGTGAGCGTCGCGTTCATGCTGGCCGGCATCGCGCTCGGCCTCGTACGTCACGCGCGCCTTCCCGGTGGGGTCCTCTCTCCGGGTCGCCTCTGGCAGGGTCTTGTTCAGGGCGAGGCGGCCGCCTATCTGACGGCGGGGCTCCTGGCGCTGGTCGCCACGCCCTTCGTGCGCGTCGCCGGGTCGCTGTGCGCGTTCGCGCGCGAGCGTGACCTGCGCTACGTCCTGGTCACGGCGGTCGTGCTCGCTGCGATGTGCCTCAGCGTGCTGCTGGGACGCGCCTGAGGACGCCCGCCGCGGGGAGTCCGTCCTCCGCGTCGCGTCCACGCACCCCCCAGGGTATCCGTGTGCCGCTGCTTGGGTGCGGGTATGGACTGTGGTGATTGCAGACGTACGTGTGAGCCGCTACAGTCGGGCCCCGCCCTCTTACAGGGGTCGTAGGTCTGGGCTGTCGAGACCGTCCTCGACGGCGCCGGCGGGCCGCACCGTGACGACGAAGGAGAGACAGGGAGAAGCGATGACCGAATCGACGCCCAAGTGGCAACGCCGAAACCGAAGCCGCGACCTGACCGGCCTCGGATGGCTCGAAGCTGAGGTCCTGCGCATCGTCTGGGACGAAGGCCAGGTCACGGTGCGCGACGTCTACGAGACGCTGCGCGAGCGGCGTCGCATCGCCTACACGACCGTGATGAGCGTCCTGCGCAACCTCGCCGCCAAGGACCTCCTTGAGCAGGACAAGTCCAGTTCGGCGTATGTCTACCGGCCGCGGGTCAGCGACATCGAGGTGGCGCGCGGGATCCTCGACGCCCTGGTCGAGCAGATCATGGGCGGGCGCCGCGAGCCGCTCATCGAGTACCTCCAGCACAAGCCGGGCGACTGAGCTCGCATGGACGGCGTCTCGCGCGTGGTCGCGGGGCTGGTCGAGGAGTTCGTCGCCGACGACCCGGTCCTCGCCACGGTCCTCGGCCGGCGTGAGGGGCTCGACGCCCTGCCGTCCTACTCGGCGGCGGCGATGAAGCACCGCGTCGCGATCGCGCGCCGCGGCATCGACACGCTTGCGCCCTTCGCAGCGACGGGGGTGGGCGACCGGCCGCCCACGGCCGAGGCGGCCGAGGCGGCCGTCTTCCTGCCCGCGCTGCGGCGCCTGGTACGCAGCTTCGACCTGCGTCGCGTGCACGAGACCTCGCCGAGGTACTACCTCGACCGCGCCTACGAGGCGCTGATGCCTCTCATGGTGCGCGACCTGGCCCCCGAGGACGAGCGGGTACGGGCGCTCGGCGCCCGGCTTCGCGCGTTGCCCGGCCTGCTCGAGGAGGCGCGCGCCAACCTGGCGCCTGGCCTGCCTCGTATCTTCGTCGAGAACGGGATCCAGATGGCCGAGGGCCTGGCTGAGCTGGCCGGCACGGCCGCCCGCGAGTTCGCGGCCGGCATCCAGCGGGCGGGTGCCCTGGACGCGCCGTCCGTGACTGCGGTCGAGGCGCTCGCCGCGTTCCGCGAGTACCTGCGGGAGCGGCTGCTCCCCGCCAGCGTGGACGGCTGCGCCGCCGGCCGCGCCGTCGTCGAGGACATCCTCATCTACGAGCACATGCTCACCGAGACGCCCGAGGAGATCGCGGCGGTGGGACGGACGCTCATCGCCGAATCGCAGGCCGCGATGAAGGAGCTCGCGTCGGCGATGGGCTTCGCCGACACCGACGCGGCCGTCGCCGCGACCCGCACGGTCCATCCTGCCGCGGGCGACCTGGTGCCCGCGTATCGCCGTGCCGTGGCTGCGGCCCGCGACTACCTCGTGGAGCACGACCTGGTCACGCTTGCCGAGGGCGAGGAGCTCGCCGTGGCCGCCACGCCGCCGTGTTTGCGGTCGGTGTTGCCGTTCGCCGCGTACGATCCGCCGGGACCGTTCGCCGCGCGGCAGCTCGGCTACTACTACGTGACGCCTCCACCCGCGGGCGACGCCGGGGCGCTCGCCGCGCACCCGTCGGCGTCGCTGCCGACCACCGGCGTCCACGAGGCCTATCCCGGTCACCACGTGCAGCTGACGCGCGCGAACCGCGCGGCCTCGCCCGCGCGACGGCTCGCGGGGCTCTTCGAGGGCGGGAACCTTCTGGTCGAGGGCTGGGCCTTCTACTGCGAGGAGATGATGGAACGGCAGGGCTTCCTGGCCTCTCCGGAGGTCCGGCTCATGCGGCTCAACGACCAGGTATGGCGGGCCTGCAGAGTGGTGATCGACGCCGAGGTCGCGACTGGCCGCACGAGCTTCGCCGAAGCGGTCTCGACGCTGGCTCGCGAGGCGCGCATGGACCCGCGCCTCGCCGAGCTCGAGGTCAGGTGGTACGTGGAGAGCCCGGGCACGCCGATGAGCTACTTGCTCGGCAAACGCGAGGTCATGGCGCTGTCGCGGGCCTTCGGCCGCACGCGCTCGGCCTCGCTCAAGACCTTCCACGATGCTCTGCTCGACTGGGGCTGTGTCTCGCCGCGCCTCATCGCCTGGGGCCTCGGCTTGGGCGAGCGCCCCGCCGCGTACGCGGCCTGACGCTCAGCGCGCGGTCGGCGAGAAGGCCGGACCCCCGTGCTGGCAGACCCGGTCGCGGCCCTGTGACTTGGCCTGGTACAGGGCCTTGTCGGCGAGCTCCAGCACGTCCTCCATGCTCGTCGCGTCGCGGGGGCACGTAGCGACGCCGACGCTGATGGTGACGTTGTCCTCGGGGGGCAGCCCGAGCCCCGTGTAGCGGTAGCCCGACAGGGTCTCGCGGACGCGCTCGGCCACCAGATGGGCGTTCGGCGCCGGCGTGTCGGGGAGCAGGATCGCGAACTCCTCGCCGCCGAGACGGGCACAGAGGTCGACGGTACGCAAGGCCCGCCTGAGAACGCCCGCCACGGCTTGCAGGACGCGGTCGCCCGTGGCGTGCCCGTATCGGTCGTTGAAGTGTTTGAAGTGGTCGATGTCGATCATGAGCACGCTCAGGGGGTGCTGATAGCGGAGGCTCCGCTCGATCTCCTCGCGACACCGGTTGGTGAAGTGGCGCCGGTTGTAGAGGCCGGTCAGGTGGTCGGTGACGACCTGGCGGCGGATGGCGTCGTACCGATGGGCGTTGGCCAGGGCGCTCTGGACGTGGCCCTGCAGGGCGACGAGCACCTCGTCCGGGAGCTCGGCGAAGTGGTCCCAGGCGGTCGCGGCGGCGAGCAGCGTGAAGCCGCCGGCGCCCTTGATCGAGAAGGGTAGCGCCAGTTGCGCGGCGAGCGTGGCGGGGAGTAGGCCGCAGCGGTGATCGGTCGCGCGAGCGATCCTCCGCTCGGTGATCGACTCGCGCACGGGGCAGCCGGCGGTGTACGCGCAGCAGTCCGCCGACGGTTCCGCTAGATCGAGGCCGCGGCATCCGACGATCGTGAACCCCTGCGACGTGGCGTCGACGTGGATGAGCGCGACGACGTCGGCGCGCAGGAACGCTTTGGTGCGCGCCAGCGCGCGTTCGACGGTCTCGCGGTATGGGAGCGCCGCGTTGATCTCGGCGCCGATCTCACCCACGTCGAGGAGCTGGCGTTTGGCGCTCTGCGCGCGCATGAGGTCGTCGGTCACCGCGCGCGACACCCACTCCTTGTCTTCGGACGCGTTGAAGACGGCGATCAGCGTGGTCACGAGGTAGCCGAGCTCGCGCAGCTCGTCGCGGTACCCCGGGTCTGACGCCGTGTAGTCGTCGCCAAGCCGGGCGCGCGAGCGACGGATGAGGGCATGGAGAGGCCGGTAGACCCAGAGATCGAGCACGAGGGCGACGAGGACGAAGGCGCCGGCGCACGCGAGGGCCGACTGCCACACGGGGGCATCGCGGAGGACGGTGGTGACGAAAACGAAGAGACCCGTAAGCGCGAGCAGGAGCACGGCGATCGTCTTGAGTTCGAGACTCACGCCGCGCCGGATGGAGGGGCGTGCGCCCCGCCGCTCGCGCTCGTCGCCCGTGTCGTCCTCCCCGCAGGGCTCGCAGATACTCGGGGTATCGGCAGAACGGGCGCGAGCATGAGGGCGGCGCGCGAAGGGCGGCCCGCCGGCGCGTCACGCGCCGGCGGGCCGCCACCCAGACGCCCTCAGAAGCGCTGCATGACGCGACGGTCGGACGACTCGCGCGGCGTCCGGCGGCGCTGGCCGCGGCGGCGGTCCCGGACGTAGTGCGGGCAGCACGCGCAGAACGTGCTGCAGTTGAGCCGCGTGTCGACGTCGGCGACGCAGATGAGGGGCGACCCCACGACGGTGATGCGCTTGCCCTTCATGACTGCCTTACCTGTACGCCAGGGGGCTCTCACCTCCTGCCCGTCGCCAACGCTGGCAACGTTCGCACCGCGACGGGCGGGCGGCTCGAGGTGCCCTGGGGGCAGGTCCGCGAAGAAGGGAGGGGCGTCGGCGCGTCAGCGCCGCAGGTACTCTTCGACGGCCGTGATGACCTGCGCGATGCGGAACGGCTTGGTGATGTACCCGTCGATGCCGGCGTCGCTGGCCCGTTCCATATCGGACGCCATGGCCTTGGCCGAGAGACCGACGATGGGGATGTCGCTGGTCGCGGGGTCGCCCTTGAGCTCGCCCACGGCCTCGTACCCGCTGAGCTCCGGCATCATCATGTCGAGGAGCAGGAGGTCGGGGTGGTGTTCCCGCGCCAGGTCGACCGCTTCCCGGCCGTTGACGGCCTTGTGCACGGTGTACCCCTGCGCTTCCAGAGACATCGAGACGATGCTCAAGATGTCCGGGTCGTCGTCGGCCACCAGGATCGCCTTGGCCACGGTCAACACCTCCTCTAGCTGATCTTGCCCGCCGCGAGAGGGTCGACGGGCTTCTTCGATATCGGCATGGTGAAGATGAAGCTGGAGCCCTTGCCCAGCTTGCTCTGCACGCGCAGGGTGCCGCCGTGCAGCTCGACGAGCTCCTTGGTGATGGCCAGGCCGAGTCCCGTCCCGCCCTGGGTGCGGGTGGCGGAGGAATCCACCTGCGTGAAGCGATGGAAGATGCGCTCCTGGTCTTCCTTCGAGATCCCGATGCCGGTGTCCGAGACCCAGATCTCCACCAGCTCGCCCTGGGGTCTGGCCTCGATGCTCACGCTGCCGTTCTCGTGCGTGTACTTCACGCCGTTGGTGATGAGGTTCAACAGGACCTGGTTGAGCTTGCCTGGGTCGGCCCAGACCGGCGGCAGGTCGGTGGGCAAGAAGGTGGAGATGCGGATGCGCTTGTCCTGGGCGCGCGGCTTGACGACCGGGAGCACGGCCAGCAGCGCCGCGCGCAGGTCGACGGTCTCGTGGTTCAGCTCGAGACGCCCCGCCTCGATCTTCGTGAGGTCGAGGATGTCGTTGATGAGGCCGAGCAGGGTCTCGCCGCTCTGAAGGATGTTCTCGGTGAAGGTGGTCTGCTTCTCGTTGAGCTCTCCCGTCATCCCGGCGAGCATCATGTCGCTGTAGCCGATGATCGACGTGAGCGGTGTGCGCAGCTCATGGCTCATGGTCGCCATGAAGTCGCTCTTGAGCTCGTCGAGGTGGGTGAGCTCCTCGTTCTTGCGCTGCAGAGCCTCGTTGTACTGGATCGTACGCACGGCCAGGGCCGCCTGGTCGCACAGGGCGACAAGCGTCGGCAGCAGGCTCTCCGCCACGTACTGGTCGCGGTGGAACGGCAGGCAGACCACGCCCATGAGGCTGTCCTCCTCGCCGAGCGGCGCGGCGACGAACCCGTGCAGGCCCTCCTTCTCCGCCGCCTTGAGCATGCGCGCGATCTGGGGGTCTGTCGCCTCCGAGCAGATCCGGCAGCCGCTGCGCGCCACGTCGACGAGGCCGAGGTCCTTGAGGCGCCGCACGAGACTCGCCTCCGCTTCGCCCACCGCGGCCTTCTCCTCGAAGTCGCCGGAGTTCGGGTTGTGGATGAGGACGACACCACCCTTGAGTCCGAGGGCGCCGGCGATGTGACGCAGCACGTCCGGCGCCAGCGCATCGATGTGCACGTGGCGCATGAAGACGCGGCTGCTCTCGTTCATCACACGCAGCCGCTCGTTGCTGATCGTAGAGGCCCGCAGCTGGTCCTCGACGTCCGCCTTGGCCGCCGTCAGCTGCGCCGCGTTCCTGACCAGCGTGGTCGCCAAGCGGCCGGCGAGCAGCGCGACGAGGAGGTAGGCGGCGACGTGGATGCAGACGACGAGCAGCATCCAGTTCTCGGATGCGTCCGCCGTGTCGACCGCGGTCCAGCCCAACGATCCCGCGCGCTGCAGCGCCCAGATGCCCGTGTAGGCGGCGCCTGCGGCGGCGGCGGCGGCGTACGGGACCCAAGCGGGCAGGAAGACAGCGGCGAGCACGATCGGCCACACGTAGAAGACCGGCACCGCGCTCAGCGCGCCGCCGCTGAACACCACTCCGGCCGTGACGATGGCGATGTCGACGACGACCATCACCCAGGCTACGGCGGCAGCGTCGGCGTGCCTCGCGAAGAAGAAGGGCGCCGTCGTCGCCAGGGCGAGTCCGAACGTGATGGCGAGGCCGGTCCCGGTGAGGCGCTCCTGGTCGGCCAGCGTCCAGACCACCGCGATGGCGACGGCGACGATGAAGAGCGAGCGCGCCCATAGGACGTCCCTGAGCTGTCTCGCGAGGTCCAAAGGCCTCCCTTCCCGGGCGATTCAGATAGTCTATTCGCTGTGCGTGCGGCAACTCCGTCCTGGCCGGCGCGATCAAGCGGGCGCGGCCGTCCCGGCGGCGTCCAATGCGAACAGGAGGGACCCTTCCATGCCCGTCCAGCGTCTCGTGGTGAGCGGTCTCGAGTCCGGGTCCGCCGTGGGGCTTGCCGCCGGTGGCCTCGTCGCAGCCCTGGGGGGGCGTGCCGTCGTGCGACCCGTGATGGTCGGCCTGGACATGCCGCTCTGGCGGTTGTTGTACGACGGCGAGGCGCGTCCTCCACGCGTGCTCGACCCCGCCCTGCATCCCTGGGCGCTGGCGGGAGAGTTGCAGGACTGGTGGGGCGACGGCGTGGACCTGCTCGTGATGGTGGCCGCGGCCCCCGTGCTCGATCGCTGGCAGGGCGTCGACGGCTCGCGCGCCGTGGACGTCGCCATGCGCTTCGACGCCCCGCTCGTCCTCGTCCTCGACGCCCGCGACCGCGGGCCGACCGTCGCCGCCGGCGCCCTCGGCGTGCGCGAGCTCGCCCGGCGGGCCGAGCTCGCCGGCATCATCGTCGTCGGCGGCGACGATCGTGGACCCGGCGGCGAGCTGGCGGCGTTGTTGCGCGACGAGGTCCGTCTGCCGGTCGTCGGCTGGATCCCCCCGCAGCTCAGCGAGCAGTTCACGCGGGAGTATGCCGCTGCCTCCGGGGTCCGCCAGCTCGGGCCGCGCCCGGCGAGTGGAAGTGCCCAGCGGCTGTGCCGCGAGGCGGCGACTTACCTGCAGGTGGAGGAGATCGAGGCCGCGGCCGGCAGGGGCGGGTACCTTCCGAGCGCCGAGCACCGCGTGCTGGTCCCCGCCCCGGTGGCCGCCGGCCTCAAGCTCGCCGTCGCGTGGGGCCCGCCTCTCCGTCCACTCGCGCTGGAGAACTTCGACATGCTCCAGGCGATGGGGGTCGACCTCGTGCCGCTCCACGTCGCCCGCGACCGGGAGCTGCCGCCCGGCGTCAGCGGGCTGCTGCTCTGTGGCCTCCTCGACGAGCGGCAGCTCGACACCTTCGCCGCCAACAAGGCGCTGCACGAGGCGATCAGGACGGCGGTCGACGAGGGCATGCCCGTCCTCGCCTGTGCCGGCGGGGCTCTGCTGCTGCTCCGGCGTCTCGCCGACAGCCGAGGGCGCAGCCACGAGCTCGCCGCCGTGCTCCCCGCCGAGGCCGAGCTCCTCGAGTGGTACGAGCGGCCGAGGTACCTCGAGGTGAGACCCACGCTCGGGAACCCGCTTGACGAGGGCGAGGGCGTGATGGCCGAGCTCTTCGACCTCGAGTTCCTCGTGCTCGAGCGCGAGGCGGCCGCGTACGACGTGCTCGGGGCGGCCGAGGCGCAGGGGGAGGGATTCGCCCTCGGCCGCTGTCTCGCCACCACGCTGTGCCCGAGCCTCCCGGCGCGGCCGGCCTTGGCGCGACGGCTGGTCGAGGCCATGCGCGCCGTGGGGCCGCGCGCGTGAGACGCGCCTCTTCCGCGGATCGGCGGCGTGCCGTCCACGCGGCCCGCCGCGCCCCTGACCGGTCATGACCTTCGGCGATCTCGAGGCGCGCCTGAAGCGGCCGAGCGGGCTGCTGGTGATGACCCTGGTCGCGACGCTCAGCGTCGGGGTCGTCCGCATCCTCATGTACCGGGGTGGCATGCCGGGCTGGGACGACGCGGCCCACGTCTACAAGGTCTTCCTACTGCGCGAGGGCGAGGGCATCTTCTGGGACACGTTCTGGTACGGCGGCAGCTACGGAGCCGTGACGTACGGGTTCATCTACTACTGGCTCGCGCAGTACGTCCCTGGTCCGGTCATCGTTACCTTCGCCGCCGGACTCATCCCCCTCTTCTGGCACCTTTATCAGCGGCGCTCCTGGCGGATCGACGACGTGTGGCCGGCATGGCTGTTCATCCCCGTGCTCTGCATGTACCAGGCGAACGGACAGGACCCCTTCGTCTTCGCGCTGTGCCTGTCGATGGGCGGCCTCGCCCTCCTCGCCGCGCGACACCCGGCGCTCGCCGCCCTGCTCGTCGGCGTGGGGGTCTTCGCCAACCCGATGGCGCTCTTCGTGGTCGGCGTCCTTCTCGTCGCCGACTTCCTCGGTCGGCCCGCCCTGCGGCGCCCGTATCTGGTCTTCGCTGCGTGGCTCGCGCCGTTCGTCGTCGCGAGGATCGTGGTGGGCGTCGTCTTCGCCGAGCCGGGCGGCTATCTGAACGAGTTCAACCAGGTGGTGCTCTACGTGAGTTTCGCCATGGTGGGGCTCGCGCTCGCGGGGGTGAACGCGGCGCACCCGCGCCGCCCCTTCGCCGTCCTGTTCGCCGTCTACGGCGCCATCTGTGTCGCCTCGTACGTGATCCCGGGCAGCCCGCTGGGGAACAACGTCGGCCGCTTCTCCTTCGTCTTCGGCCTGACCATCACGTTCCTCCTGCGCCGTGACCGGCTCCGCCGTCTGCTCGGGGTCGTCCCCCTGGCGCTCATCCCCATCGTCCTCTTCGCCGTCCTGCAGATGAGCACCGTGTACAGCCACTTCACCAACCACTCAGACCTGCGCGGCGCCGACCCGGGTTACTTCACGCCCGCGCTCGCCGCGGCCGCACGCCTGTACGACCCGGACTACCGCATCCACGTGGTCGCGCTGCGCCGGCACTGGGAGGCGCTGTACTTCCCGCGCGACGGCTACCCGATCACGCGCGGCTGGTACCGGCAGGCGGACGCGATCCACAACGAGCTGTTCTACGAGGGGTACGACGAGGCCGAATACCTCGCCTGGCTGAGGCGCTTGGGGGTGAACTACGTCTTCCTGCCCGACGAACCCCTCGACTCCTGGAGTCGTCACGAGCGCGGCATCCTGATCGACTCCCCCATCCTCGAAGAGGTCGAGCGCTTCGAGGGCTGGCGCGTGTACCGGGTGCGGGACGCCCAGCCCCTGCTCGTGCCGCTCGACGGCGGCGCGGCACGAGTCATCGCGGTAGAACACCGTGCGGTGCGCCTGGCCGTCGAGCGGCCGGGCGTGTTCCTGCTCAGGGTGACGTACACGCCGTACTGGCGGCTCGACGGTGGCGCTGTCCGTGAAGGCGACGACGGCTTCACTGAGATCTCCGTCCCGTCAGTCGGCGAGTACGACCTGCGCTTCGAGGTCACGGCCGGCAAGGTGCTGGACCAGATCGGGCTGTAAGCCGGCAGGGCCGTGTCCGGCACAACGCGGCCGCCGGAGCCTCGCCGGCCTCAGGCGCCCTCCTGTACACTGCGTGCATGCCGCGCGAACGCCTTTCGGCCGAGGTCTTCTCGCTGCCCGTCGACCAGTTGCGTCGGGGCTACTACTCGGACGCCTACTTCAACTCGGCCAAGGTCGTCCTCGAGCGCAACGACCTGCACCGTCGGGTCGCCATGCAGGTCTTTCAGAAGCGGCAACGCGCCGTGCTGGGCGGGATGGACGAGGCGCTCGCCGTCCTGCGCGTCGCGGCCGGGCGCTTCGCCGGAGACGATCCCGACGCCCCGTGGCAGCCAGGGTGGGACGACCTCGTCGTGAAGGCGTTGCACGACGGCGACGAGGTCGCGGCGTACGAGACGGTCCTGACCATCGAGGGCGACTACTCGCTGTTCGCCCACCTCGAGACCGTGTACCTGGGGGTCCTGACCCGGCGCACGCTCATCTCGACCAACGTGCGCGAGGTCGTGGAGGCCGCGCGGGGCAAGATGATCCTCTTCTTTCCCGCACGCTTCGACCACTACAGGGTGCAGACCGGCGACGGGTATGCGGCCCACGTCGCGGGGGCGATCGGCGTCTCGACCGACGCGCAGGCTAGCTGGTGGGGCGGCAAGGGCATCGGGACCATCCCGCACGGCCTCATCGCGGCGTGCCACGGCGACACCGTCGAGGCGTCCCGGCTGTACGCCGACCTCTACCATCCGGACGTGAACGTCGTCGCCCTCGTCGACTTCGACAACGATTGCGTCGCGACAAGCTTGGCGTGCGCCGATGCCCTGGGCGGGCGCCTGTGGGGCGTGCGCCTGGACACGTCCGAGACCATGGTCGACCGCGCCCTGTGGAACGAGATGGGGACCTTCAAGCCTACCGGCGTCGTGCCGGAGCTCGTGTGCGCGGTGCGGCGCGCCCTCGACGCGAAGGGGCACGACCAGGTCAGGATCGTCGTCAGCGGCGGATTCGACGCGGCGAAGATCGCCGCCTTCGAGGCCGCCGGCGTCCCGGCGGACGCGTACGGGGTCGGATCGTCCCTCCTTCGCGGCAACACGGATTTCACGGCCGACGTGGTCGCCGTCGACGGGCGGCCCTGCGGCAAGGCGGGTCGCCGCGCCGTGCCCAACCCGCGGCTGGCGCGGGTCCGCTAGATCACCGGGTCTCGGCGACGCCGGCGGAGGGAAGCATCAAGGCATGGACACCCCGCGCAAGGTCATCATCGTCATCGACATGCTGGTCGGCTTCTGCCGGCGTGGCGCGCTCGCGAGCCCCAGGCTCGACAGCATCACGCCGCGCGTTGTCGCGCACCTCGAGGGTGAGCGCGCGGCGGGCGCCGAGCTGGTCTTCCTTGTCGACACACACGCTCCAGACGACCCGGAGTTCGCGATGTTCCCGCCCCACTGCGTGAGGGGTTCGGGTGAGGACGAGATCGTGCCGGAACTGCAGGCGCTCGCGGCTCAAGGTCACATCCTCCGCAAGCACCGCTTCTCAGGCTTCCACGAGACGGGTCTCGACGCGCTGCTCCGCGAGCTCCAGCCCGAGACCGTCGAGGTGGCCGGCGTGTGCACCGACATCTGTGTCTTGCACACGGTGGCCGGTCTCCGCGACCGTGGCTACCCGGTCGTCGTGCGTCGCGACCTGGTCGAGACCTACGACGCGCCCGGGCACGACGCCGACGAGGCGAACCGCTTCGCCCTCGCGCACATTCGCGACGTCTTGGGCGCGGAAGTCGTCTGACGGGGAGTGCGTGGCCTCTCGGACCCGCCTGTGCTTCAGGGCGCCGCCATGACCGCACCTGCGTCGGCCAGCAGCGCGACGAAATCCTGTGCCACCCGCCCCAGACGACTCGAAGGGTCTATGGCCGCCGCCTTGACCCAGGCCTGTCTGGCCTCGGCCACGTCGCCGTGCGCGAAGCGGACCAGGGCGAGGTCGTACTGGGCCTCCTGATGGTCGGGGAAGGCGGCCAGGACGCGCTCGATGCGGCGCAGCGCTCGCTCGTGGTCACCGCGCGCGCTCCATACCATCGCGAGGCCTACCGCGGCGTTCGGATGGCCTGGGCTGGCGGCGAGCGCGTCCCGATACGCCGCCGCGGCGGCGTCGTACAGGCGCGCGCGTCGGCAGGCGGCGCCCAGGTCCAGCATGATGCGCAGGCTGCCGGGATTGGCGCGCCGGGCGCGTTCGAGCGCCGCGATCTCGCCCTCGACTGATGCCGTGTCGACCACCCCGGCCACGTTAACGGACCGGTCCGTACGGTGCCCTGCGGGCGGGAGAGTCGCCGCCGGATCGTAGGCGAGGCCGCCGGCCTCCTCGCGCGTCCCGCTGGCGACGACGATGACGGCGACCAGGACGGCGGCGACGGCGATGACGATCGCGGTTGAGTACCTGCGCACGGTGGTCCTCGCGGTCGGGGTCGTGCGGGCGCGCCGCAGTATAGCACCGTGGCGTACGGTCGGAGGGCGCGCGGAGTTGACCCCTTCCTACGAGGGCGATACAGTCCGGAATAGGGACCCGAACGGTCCGGTCTGCGACGAAAGGGGATGCAGGTGGGTCTTCAGCTGACGCGAGGTGGCGAGTACGCGATCCGCGCGATGGCATACCTCGCCGACATCCCCGACGGGCGGGTCGCGTCGCTGCACGAGATCGGCCACGCACAGGACGTCCCCGAGAGCTTCCTTGCGAAGATCCTGCAGAGCCTCGTGCACGCGGGCCTCGCCGAATCCCGCCGCGGGGCGCACGGAGGGTTCGCACTCGCCAAGCCCGCGCACGAGATCTCGATGCGCGCGGTGGTCGAGGCGGTCGACGGCCCGATCGCGCTCAACACGTGCGTGCTCTCGCCCGACGACTGTGGCCGCAGCGACCACTGCCGCATGCATGCGGTCTGGATCGAGGCGCAGGAGCGCATGATGGCGGTCCTTGAAGGCGTCTCGCTCGCGAGCCTGAGCACCGAGACCCGCATCGGCTGAAGTCTGACGCCCGACGCGCGCGCCGGGTGACGGGCACCGCCGCCTAACCCACCCTGTGGTCCGCGTACCCGCCGGGGTGCGCGCTCATCCAGTCCCAAGCATCTCGCACGGCGTCGGCCAGCGTGTGTCGCGGCGTCCATCCCAAGGCGGCGCGGGCACGGTCGTTCGAGGCGACCAGTGCGGGGGGGTCGCCCGGCCGGCGCGGTGCGGTCGTGCGGCGCAGGGACCGGCCGGTGACGAGTTCGACTGTCTCCAGCACGGTCAGGACCGAGTCCCCCGACCCGGTGCCCAGATTGAGCGCCGGTGGCACGTCGGGAAGGCGTTCGAGGGCCAAGACGTGTGCGTCGGCGAGGTCGGCGACGTGGACGTAGTCGCGGACGCACGTGCCGTCCGGCGTCGGGTAGTCGTCGCCGAAGACGCGAAACGAGGCGCCGTCGGCGGCGGCACGCAAAGCGAGCGGGATGAGGTGCGACTCGGGATCGTGGTCCTCGCCCCTCGCGCCGTCGGCGCCGCAGGCGTTGAAGTAGCGGAGGGCCACCGCGGCGAGGCCGGGTGCCGCGTCGCGCAGCAGGCGCTCGCCGGCCAGCTTGGTCTCGCCGTAGGGGTTGGCGGGGACGAGCGGGTCGTCCTCGACGATTGGCACCCGCCCCGGGTCGCCGTACACCGCGGCCGTCGACGAGAACACGAGGCGCGCGACGCCGGACCTGCCGGCCGCGCGGACGACCGTCGCCGTCCCGGCGACGTTGACGGCGGCGTAACGCTCCGGCTGCGCGACCGACTCGGCGACCTCCGCCAAGGCCGCCATGTGGACGATCGCCTCGGCCCCCGACGTGCGCAGCGCCGCGGTGACGCAGGCTTCGTCGCGGATGTCACCGCGCTCCAGACCGGCTCCGGCTGGGACCGCGTCCACGTGACCGCGCGAGAGGTCATCGTAGACCACGACCTCGTGACCGCCTGCCAGCAGTCGCGCGGCGATCACGCTGCCGATGTAGCCCGCTCCGCCTGTGACGAGGACACGCATGCCGACGATGGTATCAGGCAGGGCGAAGGCGACGTCCGTGGCCCGCCCTCCTGGCGAAAGACGGCGACGGCCCCCGGGCGATTCCCGGGGGCCGTCGTCTCTCTCGCCAGGGATGGCGTCAAGCCTGCTCGGGCGGCGCGACCGCGCCGCGAACGTCAGCCTCAGCCGAAGCCGCTGCCGGCGGGCGCCGAACAGCCGAGGTTGCGCAAGAAGCTCGAGAACTTCTGCCGCACGTCGGTGGCGTCGCACTTGGGACAGACACGGTCCTTGTCTTCGAGGAACCCCTGCACGAATACCTCGAACTCGTGCCCGCACTCGTTGCACACCAAGTCGTAGGTCGCCATATCTCTCCACACGTTGCCGATTGATACCCTCGGGGGGTATTATACCGGCGCTCGTCGTGTGCGTAAACACGGCCTGGGTGCCATCCGCCCACCGGGCCGGCAGTCTCCGCGGAAAGGACCGGGACCGTGAACCGAATCGTGTGGGTCGTCATCATCGCGGCCCTGGCCATCGTCGGGATCGTCGTCTACGCGCAGACTCGTGACGGCGGGAAGGACGGGGGCGGCAGGGCCCTGTCCGGGACGACGCTGACCGGCGAGAGCTTCGATCTGGCAACGACGCGCGGCCGGCCGGTCGTCGTGAACTTCTTCGCCTCGTGGTGCCCGCCCTGCAACGCCGAGGCGACCGACCTCGTGGCCTTCGCCGCGGCCCATCCCGAGGTCAGCTTCGTCGGCGTCGCGGTCAACGACGAGCGCGCCGACACCGAAGCCTTCGTGAAGAAGTACGGCCTCACGTACCCGGTCGTGTTCGACCCCGACGGCGCGGCCGGCGGCGACTGGGGGGTGACCGGCATCCCGACGACGTTCTTCCTCGACGCCGGCGGCGCCGTGCAGGACACCATCGTCGGCGCCGCGTCAGGTCAGCAGTTCGAGGCTTCACTGCAGAAGGCGCTCTAAGCGACGCCGGCCGTGGCCGCCGTCACGATCGAGTCGCTCAGTCTCGCCGCTGTCGGTCTGGCCTTCGTCGCCGGGCTGCTGTCGTTCCTCTCGCCCTGCGTCCTGCCGCTGCTCCCCGTCTACCTGTCGTACGTCTCTGGGGTCGGCGTCGACCGGCTGCAGGTCGCCAGGGGGAGGGTCGCCGGCCTCGCGCTGCTCTTCGTGGCCGGCTTCACCGTCGTGTTCGTGGTGCTGGGCGCGGGCGCCGGCGGGATCGGCCGGCTGCTCGTCGACTACCGTCGCGAGCTCACCGTCGCCGCCGGCATCTTCATCGCCGTGAGCGGCCTCATCGTCGCCGGCGCGATCCGGCTGCCCGAGCGTGCCGTAGGGATCGCGCCGCGACCGGGGGGCGCCGGCGGCGCGTTCCTCACCGGCGCCGCGCTGGCCATCGGCTGGACCCCGTGCATCGGCTACGTGCTGGGCGCGATCCTCACCATGGCGGCGTCGAGCCAGAGCGCCCTCTCCGGATCGCTGCTGCTGCTCGTCTACTCGGCCGGCATGGGCGTGCCCTTCGTGCTCGCCGCCCTCGCCTTCGACTGGATGGCGGCGCGCCTGGACGTGGTCAAGCGCCACTACCGCGGCATCCGCGTCGTGTCCGGCGTCATCCTGGTCGTGTTCGGCGTCCTCCTTGCCTTGGGCGTCGTCGACCGCGTAGCGAGCTCCTTGCCGGCCTTCGCGCCCGGCGGCCTCTGAGACTGGGCACGTCCACGCGCGTACGCCCGTCGCATGCCTGCGCCACCGGCGGGGCACAGCCGGTATCCTTGCGTCCATGACTCCTTCTCGGGGCATCCCCGCACCGACAGCGGTCGGGCTGGCCGTCGCGGCCTGCCTGCGGCGGCTCGTTGCCGGCAGCGTGTCCACCACGGCCGTCAGCCGGTGGCTGTATTCCACGGACGCCTCCGGCTACCGCGTCGTCCCCGAGGTCGTCCTCGTCGCGGGCGCGGTCGAGGATCTCGCCGCCGCGGCGACGGTGGCGGCGCAGCACGGTCTGCCGGTCACGGCGCGCGGCGCGGGGACGAGCCTTGCCGGCCAGGCCATCGGCCCGGGCCTCGTCATCGACTGCTTCAAGCTGGACCGGATCCTCAGCATCGACCCGGACCGCCGCCTGGCGCGAGTCGAGCCCGGGGTCATCCAGGCGTCGCTGAACGCCGTGGCAGCACCGTTCGGTCTCGAGTTCGGACCCGACACCTCGACGGTGGAGCAGGCCACGATCGCCGGCATGGTCGGCAACAACTCGTCGGGATCACGGTCGATCGTGTACGGCCAGTCAAAGGACAAGGTACGGCGCGCGGCCGTCGTGCTGAGCGGCGGCGAGGGCCTCGTCCTCGGCCGCGCCCCCGAGGCAAAGGGGCGCGGCAACGCAGGCGGCACGGGCACGACGTGGGAGGGGGCCGTGTGCGGCCCCGGCGCGGTGCGCGTCGTTGCCGGGCTTGCCGCGCTGCGCGAGCGCTGGGGCGCGACGATCGCCGCGCATCTCCCCGACGTCCCGCGGTGCACGTCGGGCTACAACCTGCGCGAGCTGCTCTTGCCGCGTCCGAATGTCGCCCGGTTGCTGGGCGGCTCCGAGGGCAGCCTCGCGCTGTTCGCGGAGCTGGAGGTGGAACTCGACCGCCGGCCCGCCGTGCGTGCCGGCGCCGCGGCGACGTTCGCCTCGCTGCGCGCCGCGCTGGACGCGAACGTCGCCGTCCTCGCGACCAGGCCGTCGGCGGTCGAGCTGCTCGATCTCCCGCCGCTGCGCGCGGCACCCAAGCTGGCAGCGTACGGCCGGATGGCGCCGCTGCTCGGCGGCGACGAGCGGGCGATGCTGACGATCGAGTACCAGGGCGACGAGGACGAGGCGCGCGACGGACTCGCGCGCCTCGCGGCCGTCGCCCCCGACCTCGGCGCGGTCAAGATGGTGGAGCTGACCGACGCGGAAGCGCTCGCCGAGGCCGGCGCGCTGCGCCGGGCGGCGTTGCCGCTGTTGATGGGCGCGCCCGGCGCCGAGCGCCCGGCCTCGTTCGTCGAGGACACGGCGGTCGCGCCAGAGCGCCTCGCGTCGTTCGTGGCCGACTTCCAGCGCGTGATCGAGGGATACGGCGCGCGCGCGTCCTTCACCGGGCATGCGTCGGCCGGCTGTCTGCACGTGCGCCCGTTGCTCGACCTGAAGAGCGCGTCTGGCGTGGCACGCATGGACGCGCTGGCGCACGATGTCGGGCGTCTCGTCCGCGAGTACCACGGCGTGATCTCCGGCGAGCATGGATGCGGGAGGTCGCGCTCGTGGTTCCTGCCCGAGCTGTTCGGCACCGACGTGATGGCGGCGTTCGGGGACCTTAAGGAGGTCTTCGACCCGGACGGGCTGTTCGCCCCCGGCATCATCCTCGGCGGGGGCGGGGTCACGGAGCACCTGCGCTTCGGGGCCGAGTACCGCACCTCCGGCGCGTGGCGCCCCCGGCTGTCGTACGCGGCCGAAGGGGGCTTGGACCTCGCCATCGAGCGCTGCTTCGGCGCGGGCCAGTGCAAGAAGCTCACCGGGACCATGTGCCCGCCCGCGGCCGCGAGCCGGGACGAGGCGCTCAGCACCCGGGCGCGCGCGAACGTGCTGCAGGGGATCCTCTGTGGCGCGTTGCCGTTCGACGGGCCGGGGGGCGCCGAGTTGCGCGACGTGCTCGGCTCCTGCGTCGCCTGCAAAGCTTGTAAGAACGAATGCCCGGCGGGGGTCGATATGGCGGCCCTCAAGGTCGAGTGGCTGGCCGAGTTGCGGGCGCATGAAGGCGTGCCGGCACTGGCGCGCGCGATCGGCGACTTCCGCCGCCTCGCGCGCCTCGCCACCTCGGTCGCTCCCGTCGCCAACGCCCTCGGCGGCTCACGCGCCGCGCGGCTGGTCGCCGGCCGCGCCGGCGTCGCCGCGGAGCGACCGCTTCCCTCGTTCGCGACGACGCGGTTCAGCCGGGCGGCGGCGGACGACCCGTCCCCCGACGTCGTCGTCTTCGCGGACTGCTTCGTCGAGTACCAGGAACCGGGGGTCGGTCACGCGCTGCTCGCCCTCCTGAGGGCGGCCGGTCGCCGGGTCGCCGTGGTCGATGCCGGGTGCTGCGGCCGCACGGCGCTGTCGACCGGGCAGATCGACCGGGCGCGGCGCGCGGCCGGCGCGGCGCTCGCCGCTTTGGCGCCGCACGCCGCGTCGGGCCGCGCCGTCGCCTTCATCGAGCCCAGTTGCTACTCGATGGTCGTCGACGACTGGGCGCGCCTGCTCGACGGCGACGAGCGCGTGGCGCTCGTCGCCGGGGCGGCGCGGCTCGGGCAGGCGATCGTGGCCGAGGACGCCGCCGCCGGGCGTCTGCACTTCGTCGGCGGCGGCCGCGCCGTGCTGCATCCGCATTGCCACGAGCGCGCCGTCGCCGGGATCGAGGCCGGCGTTCTGGCGCTTCGCGCCGTGCCGGGCCTCGACCTCGAGGTCCTCGACGCCGGATGCTGCGGCATGTCGGGCGTCTTCGGCTACGAGGTGGAGCACTACGCGACCAGCGTCGCCATCGCGGAGCGCGCCCTGCTGCCCGCGGTGCGCGCCGAGCCGCCGGACACCGTCCTGCTGGCCACGGGGACCTCGTGCAGGACGCAGATCCGCGACCTCTCGGGCCGCGTGGCCGTCCACCCCTTCGAGTTCCTGCACGCGCGCCTGCTGCCGTCCGGGGGTGCTGCCGTGGGGGCGAGCCAGACGGTCGGGCTCGCGGGGGAAGGACGACATGGCCGCGCGCGGAAGGACTAGGCGTGTCTGGGACCGACCTTCTCATCTGGATCGCCGGCGTCGCGGGCGTGGCCGCCTTCGCCTTCGGCTTCGGCAGCCTGTTGGCGAGCGGCATACGGGGACGGCGCCCGCTCGACATCGTGCTCGGCATCGGTGTCGCCGCGCTCGCCGTCTGGCTGCTCGTCACGTACGGCGACCGCCTGTTGCGCTAAGGCGTTCCGCCTCCCGTGCCGATATCGAGGTCGCGCCGGCGTTTGTGCCGCGCGACGGATGAGGTAGAAGTAGGAGCGATGAACGGACGCCGCATCCTCGTCATCGACGACGAGCCCGACTTGCGCAAGATCCTTGCCGACACCCTCACGTCCCACGGCTATGTCGTGGAGACCGCGGAGAACGGCGTCGAGGGGTTGCGCAAGGGCGCCCTCTTCCTTCCCGACCTCGTCCTCCTCGACATCATGATGCCCGAGATGGACGGGTTCAGCGTCTACGACCGGCTTCGCGAGCGTCCGGCCGGCCTGACGTGTCCCATCATCTTCCTGACCGCACGCCGCGAGATCGCCGACAAGCTCCACGGCTTCGAGCAGGGGGCGGTCGACTACATCACCAAGCCCTTCCACATGAAGGAGCTGCTCGCCCGGGTCAAGGTGCACCTCGGCGAGGCGCAGCCGCCGAAGGGCGACGTATCCAATCCCATGACCGACCGCGAGCTCGAGGTGGTGCGGCTGCTGGCCAGCGGCAGGACGTACAAACAGGTGGCCCGGGCCCTTGACCTCTCACAGAGCACCGTGCGCAACCACCTGCACAACGTCTACCGCAAGCTCGACGTGGTGGACCGCGCGCAGGCTGTGATCATCAGCCGCGAGAACGGCTGGATCTAGGCGAGACGGCTCGGGGCCGAGCCTGAGGTGCGACGCACCGGGCCGGAGCTCACGACGCCGACACCGGCATGTCGGGCAGCGACCACACCACGTCTCCGGCCCGCCGTTCGCCGCGCCGCCGGTCGCTGAGGGGGCTCGGCCCGCAGACGTAGCGATCGCGCCGCCGCCGATCGCCGACTCGACGGTCGACCACCACGAGCACGTCGTCGCGGCCCGCGTAGCGCTCCTGCAACCTGGCGAAGAAGAACGCCTCGAGGGGCCGGGGGACGACGATGATCTTGCGGTGGGTCGTCTCGGGGGCCTGCGTCATGACTCCTCCTCGAACACCTGGATGATACCGCGCGGCGTGCCTGCTGATTCGGCGCCGGCAGCCTCTTCTCCTTGCCGGCAGGATGGGCGCGCCGGAATGGTGTCGTCAGAACGGGCGACACCATTCCGGCGCGCCCACGCCGTCGACGCAGGCCGACCCGGGGCTGCTCAGATGCCGGTCTCGCCGCCCTCGCGCGCGTCGTCCACTTGGACGTGGCTGCGGAGCAGAAGCGCGCAGAGACCGCCGACCATGCAGAACCCGACCCCGACGACGAAGGTCGTGGCGATCGCCTCGGTGAACCAGCCCCGGAACAAAGCCGCCATCATCGCGCGCGCCGTGTCGGGCATGCCCTCGCCGCCCTGCGGCATCGTCATGCCCATGCCGCCCTCGCCGAGCGCGTCGATGACGGCCCGCTTCGCCGTCTGCGGCATGTCCTCGAGGCGCTCGATGCCCGCCGTGACGTTGGCGATGATGCGGTTCTGCAGGACGGCGCCCAGGATCGCGATGCCCATGAGGCTCCCGACCTGACGCATCGTGGAGAGAACGCCGGAGGCGTTGCCGACGCGGTCGAGGGGCGCCGTGGCCATCACGGCCGAGGTGACGGGCGCGACGCCGAGGCCGATCCCGATGCCCGCGACGACGAAGGGGAAGAGGAGCTCCAGGGACGTCGTGTCGGGCGTGATCTTCTCGTGGAACGGCGTGAGGCCGGCCATCCAGGCGATGCCGAAGCCGAGGAGGAACATGCCCGCGGCGACGATCCACCTGCTGCCCAGGCGGTCGCTCAGCCAACCGGCGGCCGGCGCGGCGAAGATGATGACCACCGACATCGGGCTCATGACGAGGCCCGCCTTGAGGGCACTGAACCCAAGGACCGTCTGCAGGAAGATGGGGACGGTGAAGAACACGCCCATCATGGCCGCGCTCAGGAGGAGGCCCGTGACGTTGCCGGCGAGGAAGTTGATGTGCCGGAAGAGCGAGAAGTCGATGAGCGGCTGATGGACGCGGCGCTCGCGGGCGTAGAACAGCGCCAGTCCCACGACGGTCGCGGCGAACAGCCCCATGATGGCGGTCGAACCCCACCCGTAGTTCTGCCCTTCGACGAGGGCGAAGGTCAGGCAGAAGAGGCTGGCGGTGACCAGGCCCACGCCGGGCAGGTCGAGCGTCTCGACCGCCGTCGGGTTCTTCGACTCGGGGACGATGCGCAGCGTCAGCAGCACGCCGATCACGCCGATCGGGATGTTGACGAGGAAGATCCAGCGCCAGCTCGCGGCGTCGACGATCAGGCCGCCGAGGCTCGGGCCGATGGCCGTGGCGAGGCCCGAGACCCCGCCCCACACGCCCATCGCGGCGCCGCGCCTGCCCGGGGGAAAGACGGCGGCGACGATGCTGAGCGTCGCGGGCATCATCGCCGCTCCACCCAGCCCCTGGACCACGCGGAAGGCGATGAGCCACCCCGTGCCGGGAGCGAGGCCGCAGGCCAGTGACGCCACGGTGAACAGGGTCATGCCGCTCATGAACAGCAGGCGCCGCCCGTAGAGGTCGCCCAGTCTGCCCAGGGTGACGAGGGTGACGGCGAACATGAGCACGTAGGCGTTCATGACCCACTCGACGTCGCTGAGGCTGGCCTCGAAGGAGTCCATGAGCTGTGGCAGGGCGATGTTCACGATCGTGCCGTCGAGCAGGATCATGAAGAGGCCGAGGCACAAGACGGCCAGGATCGCCCAGGGGTTGCGGCCGGCGCTCGCGCCGTCCGAGGCGACGCCGGGCCCTGCGGCTCTGGCGCCGTCGGGCACGCCCGGCCCGCGGGCGCTCACGCGGCGCCCTCTTCGGTCTGCGCCGTCGTCCCGGCGGCGAGCGTGCGCAGGAAGGACACGAGCGCGTCGGGATCGAGGCCCGGATGAAGCGCGAGCGCGGCGGCGATGCGCGCGCGCCAGGCGTCGCGCGCCCGATCCGCGTAGGCGCGCGCCCAAGGCGCGAGCCGGACGCGTACCACGCGGCGGTCGGCAGGGTCGCCGTCGCGCACGGCGACGCCCTTCTCGACCAGGCGCTCGACCATCTCCGTCGCCGCTGCCCGGCTGATGTGCAGGCCCGCGGCGACGTCGCCCATGGTGCGCGGCTCGCCGGCGGCGAGGCACAAGACGGCGCGCATCTGGCGCGCCGTCAGTCGCTCGCCCGGCGCACGCCGCGCCGGCGGCCGCTCGTCGGGTGCGCGCCCGGCGGCGTCGTGCGGCCCCGACTCGAACATGGCGACCGCGATCTGGGGAAGGAGGCTGGCCAGGGCTGTCGTCGGATCAGAGGTCGGCTGCGGCATGCGGATGGCTCCTAATGCTTAGGATAGCGAATCGTACGGCTACCGTATCATGTACCTGGGGACGGTCCTACCGCGCCGCGCGGTCCTGCTCTGATCGGGGTGACCGTCGTCCTCTCCGTGCTCACGGTGGTGCGCGCGTTGTCTACAATCGGTGCGCCGGCCACGTGAACGTGACGTCCAGGAGGCGCTGCGTGATTGCTGCCATCGACGGTACCGCCCGCTCCGTCCCGCCGTGGGACGGCGCCGTTGCGGTGCCGCAAGGCGTCCCGTGATCCCGCTGCGCGACGAGAACCCGACGGGGCGCTTCCCGGTCGCCACCGCCGTGCTCATCGGCATCAACGTGGCCGTCTTCGTCTTCCAGCTGACCTTGCCGCGGGCCGGCCTCACCCTGGACGGCTTCTTCAGCCGCGCCGGTCTCGTCCCGTACGAGCTCGCCAATCGCATCGACATCCCGCCTTCGGACCTCGTCCCGTGGTGGGCGACGCCGTTCACGAGCATGTTCATGCACGGCGGCTGGCTGCACATCGTCTTCAACATGCTGTACTTGTGGATCTTCGGCGACAATGTGGAGCACCTCCTCGGACGCGCCCGGTTCGTCGCCTTCTACCTGGTGTGCGGCCTAGCCGCCGCGTTTACTCAGGTCGTCGTCGACGTCGGCTCCACGACGCCGGTCATCGGTGCCAGCGGCGCCGTCGCCGGCGTCCTCGGCGCCTACATCGTGCGCTGGCCACGAGCGCGCGTGACGACGCTCGTCATCCTCGGCATCTTCTTCCCCCTCGTGGAGTTGCCGGCCTGGATCCTGCTCGGCATCTGGTTCGTGCTGCAGGCCGCGGAGGGACTGCTCTCGCTCGGCGCCGCGGCCGGTGTGGCATACTTCGCACACATCGGGGGCTTCGTCGCGGGCATGCTGGGGATATGGGTCTTCGCCGCGATCAGGATGAGGCGATGAACGACTACCACATGCACACCGCTTTCTCTGACGGCGAGGGCAAGATGGACGCCTTCGTCGCCCGCGCGGTCGCGCTCGGCCTCGGCGAGATCGGCTTCAGCGACCACCTCGTTCCGCGCGTCTGTGAGGACGAGTTCGGGGACGAGGGCTACGGGATCCCTCATCAGGACGTCGCCGGCTACGCGCGCGCCGTGCGGCGCGCGGCCGCGCGCGCCGGTGTGCGCGTGCTCCTCGGCATCGAGGTCGACTATGTGCCCGGCGCCGAAGCCGAGCTCGAGACGCTGCTCGCCCGGGAGCGGTTCGACTACGTCATCTGCTCGGTGCACTTCTCCGACGGCTTTGCGTTCGACTCGACCGCGTTGCGAGACGACCCGCGCTGGGACGACGTCGACGGAGTGTGGCGCACGTACTGGGACACGGTCGCGAGGGCGGCGGCGTGGGGCCGCTTCGACGTCGTCGGGCACCTCGACCTGCCGAAGAAGTTCGGCCGCCGGCCGTCGGCGCCGATGACCGGCGCCGAAGACGCGGCGCTCGAGGCCATCCGCGATGCCGGTCTGGCGATCGAGCTGAACACCTCCGGGCTGCGCACCGCGGCGCGCGAGGCGTACCCGGGCCCGGGCCTGCTGGCGCGCGCCGCGGTGCTGGGCATCCCGCTGACGACAGGGTCCGATGCCCACAGGGCCGACGACGTCGGTCGCGACCTCGACCAGGCCGCGGCGCTGGCCCGTGCCGCGGGTCACACGACGACGCTGCGTCTGTCTGATCGCGCACCCGAGGTCTTGCCATGACCGCGCCCAAGGGACGCATGCTCGCGATCACGAACCCCGCGGCCTCAGCCGGCGGGTTCCGTCGTGACATGCCGCGGATCATGGCGGCGCTCGGTGCGCTCGGGTACGAGCTCGACACGCGCCAGACAAAGGGCCCCGGCGATGCGACCGTTTTCGCCCGCCAGGCCGTGGCCGAGGCGTACGGGCTGGTGTGCGCCATCGGCGGCGACGGGACGGTGAACGAGACCGTCAACGGTCTGGCGGGCAGCGACGTGCCGCTCGCCATCGTGCCGACGGGGACGGTCAACGTCCTCGCCATGGAGCTCGGGATCCCGCTCGACCCTCCGGATGCGGTCCGGGTGATCGAGAACGGCTCCCTGTCGTGGATCGACCTGGGGCTGGCGGGCGACAGGTACTTCGCGTTGATGGCCGGGATCGGCATGGACGCGAGGACCGTCGCCACGGTCAACCCGGTACTGAAGAAGACGCTCAAGGAGGCGGCGTTCGCGGTCCAGGGCGCGGTCTCGTACTTCACGCACGAGGAGCCCCTGCTCCGTGTGGACTGCGAAGAGCGGTCGGTCGAGGGGTACTTCGCCGTGTTCGGCAACGCTGCCAACTACGGCGGGACCTTCGGTATCACGCCGCTCGCCGACATGCGGGACGGGTTGCTGGACGTGTGCGTCCTCAAGGACAAGTCGATCCTCGGGACGGCGTGGTACTGGCTCGCGGCGCTGGTCAACTCGCACATCAGCCATCCGAAGGTCGCGTACTTCCGCACGAAGGCCGCGCGCGTCGCGGCGGTGGACGCGCGTCAGGAGGTCCTGGTGCAGACGGACGGCGAGGTGGCCGGCAAGCTCCCGCTCGAATGCCGCGTCGTGCCGCGCGCCCTGCGCGTCGTCGTGCCGTGAGAAGAGGACGCGCCGCCGCGCGGCGCCCTCAGAGCCCCATCACCTGCGCCAGCTGGCGCAGGCGGTCGGCGTACGACTTCTGCTCCCGGGGGTCGCGCGCCTTCAGCTCCTCCGGGGTCGCGACCGGGACGATCTTGAAGGCAGGGTTGTCGAAGACACGCAACTCGAGCGCGTCGCCCGGCGCGTAGGGACGATCGCGGAAGAGCTTGCGCAGGAGGTGGCGCGCGGTCTCTTCGCCGACAGCGAGGATGTAGTGCGGGGTCGTGATCGAGATCTCGCGTGAGAGGTAGTCGAAGCAGTCGTCCTGCTCCTGCGGCGTGGGTGCGCGCACGCCTTTCTCGCCGCGCGGCACGCACTTGACAAGCGTCGTCACGTAGAGCTGGTCACGGTGTGCGGCGAGGGCAGGCATGAACGCGGCGAGCCCTTCGACGATGTCGGCGCCCGCGCCGCCGTCGCTCGCCTCGTCCGCCTCGGACGGCGCCAGCGCGACGATCATGACGCCGGCGTGCGGGTGGCCGGCGCCGGGCACGGCGCGCAGCCGGCGCGCTGCGATCTCGGCGCACCGCGTGCAGCCGGATTCCTTGCGCGCCAGCGCCGCGAGCTGTTCGAGTGCGTCTTCCATGGCTGGTCCCTTCTGTGGGGATCGGTGGACGTCGTGTGCTCGACGAGATGAGCCGCCGGGTCCGGCGCGGACCGGCTCAGCTTCCGCCCGCGGCGATGCGATACTCGCAGGTCAGCGCCGGAGGCTCGCCCACAAGCACGAGCATGAGCTCGGCGCCAAAGGGCGCGAGGACGACGTTCACCTGGTCGAGCTCGATGGTCAGGTACCTGGTCGACGCCTGTCCGAGCTCGACGGCAAGGCGCCTGCCGATGTCGATCACTCCGGCGACTTGAGCCGCGACGGCGTCGGCGCCGAACGACTCGTCGGTGTCGGCGGCCACCACGAACCCGTCCCGCTGGATGAGCATCGCCGCCATGATGCCCGGGGTGGCGCGATACGGCCTTAGTTTGTCGAGCAGGGCGTCCGACTGTTCGCTCACGGTCCCTCCAGGGCGGTCGTCAGTTGGCTGCGCACGGACTCGGCATATGCGTTCGCGGAGGCGGCGTCGAGGAAGGCGCGCACATACCCGTGGCGCAGGCCGGCCAGTTCGCTGAGGAAGATGCTGGCCCGCGGGAGAGGCGCCGCCGCGTCCGGCAGGGCGCCTTCGAGCGGCAGCTGTATCAGCGTGTCACCGGCGACGAAGAGCCTGCTCGCCTCGCGCCCGGAGAGGCGGACGAGCGTGCGCACCGCGACCCCTCCGGACGTCTCCTCCTCAAGGATCTCGACGTCCATGCACCTAGACTAGCGAGGCCCCTTCACCGGCCGCAAGTGCGGCGCCGTCGCGGGCCCGCGGATCGAGCGGCGGGGAGCCGGCGTGTGAGGGCGGCGCTACTGGGCGACCGCGAGCTCGAGCTCGCGCGGCACGCGGCGCGCGTCGGCGCGTACCTCGTGCAGCAGGCCGTCGAGGCTGCGGACGGTGGGGAAGCAGGCGACGCCGGTGTGCAGGTGCTGGCGATGCCCGTCGACGAGCGAGGCGGCCACGTCGCCGGCGATGGCCGCGGCCAGCGCCCGCGCGGCGCCGAGGTCGCGGTCGGGCAGGGCGACGAGGAACGTGTCGGGCGCGACGCGGAACGCCAGGTCGTCGCTGCGCAGGTGCCGGCGGACGCGGCGCGCGACGGTGCCGACGAGCGCTTCGCTGCCCTCGGGACCGGCGAAGCCGCGGATGTCCTCGAAGTGGCTCAGGCGCAAGCTGACGAGGCTCACAGCGGCGTGCTCGCGCGTGGCCGCCGCGAGGAGGCCCTGCAGGAGGACGGGGAGGCGGCGCGCCGTGTAGAAGCCGGTCGCGGCGTCCACGCTCACGACGGGGGCGCGGCGCGGCGGCCGGCGCAGCAGCGCCGCCGCCACCGCGCCCGATGCGACGAGCGCGAAGAGCTCGAGCAGCCCGACGGCGCGGCTTCCGCCCAACGTCGGATCGGCCGCGCCCAGGAGGACGACGAGGGCGAGCGACGGCAGCAGCAGGTACGGCCAGTCGGCCTGCGGCGAAGGAAGGAGGTGGACGAAGGGGAGGGCGGCCACCGCTGCGACGAAGGCGCCGTGCACGCCCGCACCGAGGGCGACGGCCGAGCCGAGAAGCAGCCAGTCGAGAACGGCGAAGGAGTACGCAAGGTCGTCGCCGCGACGCCGCGCGATCACGATCGAGACGACGGCGGCACCGAGGCCGAGTGCGCCGGGCGCCAGCGCCACCAGGTCGCCGGAGAGGGCGGAGGCCACACACAGGGCGACGAAGAAGAGCACGCGCAGCCGCCCCCGGACGAGCGCCGCACGACGCGGGTCGCGTCGCGGCCGGCTCACCGGCGGTCCTCGGGAGGGAGTATGCGCAGCCACTGCGCGGCGCGCGCCATGGCGTGGTCTTCGCCGTGCCGACGTGCGCCTCCTCTAATCGGCTATACTCTGTGCCCCGTGGAACGAGCCCTCTTCCTCTCCGGCAACGAAGCCATCGCACGTGGCGCTCAGCGTGCCGGCGTGCGCTTCGTCTGCGGCTACCCCGGGACCCCGTCGACCGAGATCGTCGAGACGGCGGCCTCACTGGAAGGCGTCCACGCCGAGTGGTGCGTGAACGAGAAGGTCGCCCTCGAGACGGCCGTCGGCGCGTCCCTCGCCGGCGTGCGGTCGTTGGTCGCGATGAAGCACGTCGGCCTCAACGTCGCCGCCGACCCGTTCATGACGCTGTCCCTGACGGGTGTGAACGCCGGGGTCGTCCTCGTGTCGGCCGACGATCCCGGCATGCACTCGTCGCAGAACGAGCAGGACAACCGCGCCTTCGCCAAGTTCGCGAAGATCCCGATGCTCGAGCCCGCCGACAGCCAGGAGGCGTACGACTTCGTCGCCGAGGCCTTCGCCCTGTCGGAGGAGTTCGACACGCCGGTCATGCTGCGCACGACCACCCGGCTCTCGCACGGGCGCGGCCGGGCTCTCCCGCGTGTGCCCGTCCCGGCGCCGGAACTGCCGTACGAGCGCGACATCGCCAAGTACGTCATGGTGCCGCAGAACGCGCGCCGCCGGAACCGCCTGGTGCTCGAACGTCTGCAGAAGCTCCGCCGGAGGGCGGAGGAGTCGCCGCTCAACGTGCTGGAAGCGGGGACGGTCGACTTCGGCATCATCGCCTCCGGAGTCGCCTACCAGTACGCGCGCGAGGCCTTTCCCAAGGCGTGGTACCTGAAGCTCGGACTGTCGCACCCGCTGCCCTACGAGAAGGTCGCACGGCTGTACCAGTCCGTGGCCCGTGTCGCCGTGGTCGAGGAGCTCGATCCGTTCATCGAAGAACAGGTGCGCGCGCTGGGGCTGCCCGTGATGGGCAAGGAGGTCATCCCGGCCGACGGCGAGCTGGACCCCGAGACGGTGTTCCGTGCCCTCGAGCCGTTCCTCGCGCGGCGGCCGCCGCGGCGCCGGCGTCCCGTCACGCCGTCGGCGCCTCGTCTCGCGACGCCGCCCGAGGTCCCCGCCGGGCTCCCGGTGCGCCCCCCCGTGCTCTGCCCGGGCTGCGCGCACCGGTCGGTCTACGCGGCGCTGCAGCGCCACAGCCTGGCGCCGCTCGGCGACATCGGCTGCTACACGCTGGGGGCGCTGCCGCCGCTGCGCGCCCTCGACAGCTGCCTCTGCATGGGCGCGAGCATCGGCATGATGTCGGGGTTCAACCAGGCGCTGCGACGCAAGGCCGCCGCCGCCGTGATCGGCGACTCGACCTTCTTCCACTCCGGCGTCACGCCGCTGATCGACGCGGTCTACAACCAGAGCGAGGGCCTCGTCCTCGTCCTCGACAACCGCACGACGGCGATGACCGGTCACCAGGGCCATCCCGGGACGGGCCTGCGCCCCGACCGGAGCCAAGGACCCGCCGTCGACGTGCAGCGCCTCTGCGAGGGCATCGGCGTGCGCTGCGCGACCGTCGACGCCACCGACCACAAGGCGCTCGACGCCGCCATCAGGGCAGAGGCGGAGACGCCCGGCCTCGGCGTGGTCGTGGCGCTCGCTCCCTGCGTGCTCATGGTGCGCGAGCGCGCCGGCAGGGTGGTCGTCGACGAGGAGCGCTGCAACCGCTGTGGCCTGTGCCTCGACGTCGGCTGTCCCGCGCTGGCCCCCGGGGAGGTCGCGATGACGCTCACCGACGCCTGCACGGGCTGCGGGCTGTGCGTCGAGGTCTGCCGGCGCGGCGCCCTCACGCTGGAGCCGGCCGAGAGCCGAGGCGCATGAACGGCACCACGACCGTCTCCCTCGTCGGCGTCGGCGGGCAGGGCATCCTGCTCGGCGCGGCGGTGCTCGCCGAGACAGCGATGGCCGCAGGTCTCGACGTCAAGGCGAGCGACGTCAAGGGCATGGCCCAGCGCGGTGGCAGCGTGCTGTCCACGGTGCGCTTCGGCCGCCACGTGTACTCACCCGTGGCGCGGCACGCCGACGTCGTCTTCGCCACCGAGCTGCTCGAAGGCCTGCGCGGCCTTGATCTGCTGGTGCCGCGCGGCACCCTCGTCTGCGCGACGACCCGTATCCTCCCGGGCGGCGTGTTGCGCGGTGAGGAGGCGTATCCCGACGAGCTCGCCGCGGCTGCGGCTGCGCGCGGCGCACGGCTCATGCTGCTCGACGCGGAGACGCTCGCCCGCGAGGCGGGCAACGCCCGCGCCGCCAACATCGTGCTGCTCGGCGCGGCGAGCCTCGTGCTTCCGTTCTCGCCCGACGCCTGGGACCATGGCCTCGGGGCCGCCGTTCCGGCGAAGATCCTCGACGTCAACCGCCGCGCGTTCGCCCTGGGGCGCGACGCCGGCGCCAGGCAGGAGGTCGACCCGTGAAGGTCACCCAGCTCACCGTCTTTCTCGAGAACCGCAGCGGGCGCCTCGCCGAAGTCGCCGGCCTGCTCGGCCGCGAAGGCATCAACATCCGCGGGTTCTCGACGACCGAGGCCGCGGAGTACGGCATCGTGCGGCTCATCGTGACCGACCCGGTACGCGCGCGCGACCTGCTGCACGCGGCCGGGTTCACCACGCACTTCTCGCAGGTCATCTGCGTGCGCGTCCCGGACGAGCCCGGCGGCCTCGCCAAGGTCCTCGGCGAGCTCGCCGCCACCGGGGCCTCCATCGACTACCTGTACAGCATCTCGTTCCAGAACATCTGCTTCGCCGTGCGCGACATCGACCGCGCCATCGAGTTGCTCAAGGACAAGGTCGCCCTGTTGACCGACGAGGAGGTGCGCGCCCTGTGAGCAGCCGACGTAGCTCCCCTGGAGAGGGGGACGCCGGAGGAGCACGCCTCACCGGCACCGCGCGCGAGCAGCACTTGGCGCCGGACGCCGCCGGCGGCCTGCTCTGGCAGCCTGCCGACGAGACGCTGCCGACGGCACGGCTCGGCGCGCTGCAGATGGAGCGCCTGCGCGAGACGCTGCGCAACGCCTACGAGCACATCCCCTTCTACCGCAAGAAGCTCGACGAACTCGGCATCAAGCCTGAAGACGTCGACTGTCACGGCGATGTCGCCGATCTGCCCTTCACGACGAAGGTCGACCTGCGCGACCACTACCCGTTCGGTATGTTCGCCCGTCCGCGCGAGGAGATCGTGCGCGTCCACGCGAGCTCGGGGACGACGGGCAACCCGACGACGGTGGGCTATACACGGGACGACGTCGACATGTGGGGCGACCTCATCGCGCGGACGCTGGCCGCCGGCGGCGTCAAGCCCGGCGACCTGTTGCAGAACGCGTACGGGTACGGTCTGTTCACGGGAGGTCTCGGCCTTCACTTCGGCGCCGAACGGCTCGGCTGCACCGTCGTCCCCATCTCGGGCGGCAACACCGAGCGCCAACTCAAGATCATGCGCGACTTCGGCGCCACGGCGCTGAGCTGCACGCCCTCGTACGCGATGTACCTGGCCGAGGCGGCGCGCGACCGCGGCCTGCGCCCCGAGGACCTGCCCATCCGGGTGGGTTTCCACGGCGCCGAGCCGTGGACCAACGAGCTGCGGCTCCAGGTCGAAGCGGGCCTGGGCATCGACGCGCTCGACATCTACGGGCTGTCCGAGATGGGGGGGCCAGGGGTCGCCTTCGAGTGCCTGTGCAAGGGCGGCATGCACGTCAACGAGGACCACTACCTCGTCGAGATCGTCGACCCGGAGACGCTGCAGCCCCTGCCCGAGGGCGAGGTCGGCGAGCTGGTCTTCACGACGCTGACGCGGCAGGCGCAGCCCCTGATCCGGTATCGCACCCGCGACCTGTGCAGCCTTACCTCCGACCCGTGCCCGTGCGGCCGTACGTCCGCCCGCATGAGCAAGCCGATCGGCCGCAGCGACGACATGCTCATCATCCGGGGCGTCAACGTCTTCCCGAGCCAGATCGAGGAAGTCCTGATGAGCATCCCCGAGATCGAGCCGCACTACCAGATCGTCGTCGACCGCAAGGGCTACCTCGACGTCATCGAGGTGTGGGTCGAGGTCGGCGAGGGCATCTTCGCCGAGACGATGGGCGACCTCGAGCGCTTCCAGCGCAAGGTGCAGGCCCAGATCTACAACGTCCTGAACATCCAGGTCGCGGTCAAGCTCAAGGAGCCGAAGGCGATCCAGCGTTCGGAGGGCAAGGCCGTGCGCGTGATCGACCGGCGCCCCGCCTCTATACTGGGCCGGTGAGCCCGGCCACCTCCATCCTCGGCCCGCTGCGCGGTCTCCGCGTCGACCTCTCGAAGGGCACGGTCGACGCCGACGAGCTGCCGCGCGAGGTGGCGCTCGCGTACCTCGGCGGACGGGGGCTCGGGTCGTACGTCGCGCTGCGCGAGCGGTTGTTCGAGGTGGAACCGTTCGCGCCCGAGAACCTCCTCGTCTTCGCGCCGGGCCCCCTGACGGGCACGGGCGCCCCGACGTCCGGCCGCTACAGCGTGACCTCGCGCTCGCCGCTCACCGGCACTGTCTTCGACGGCAACTCCGGCGGCAGCTTCGGGGTCGCGCTGCGCAAGCTGGGGCTCGACTACCTCATCGTCGCCGGTGCCTGCGCGACGCCGTCCTGCCTCGCCATCGGTCTCGAGCCGGCGGGAGCCGACGGCGGCGCCGCGGTGGCGACGCCGCCGGCCGACGGTCGCCCCGCGGTCGTCGTGCAGTCCGCCGGCGAGCTGTGGGCGCGCGACGTCCCGGACACGCTCGCCCGGCTGCGCGACCTGTACCCGGGGTGCGAGGCCGCCGTCATCGGGCAGGCCGGCGAACGCGAGGTGCTGTTCGCGAGCATCGTCAACAACCACGGGCGGTCGGTCGGACGTGGCGGCCTCGGCGCCGTCATGGGATCCAAGCGGCTCAAGGCCGTCGTGCTGGCAGGGCGCGGCAAGGACAGACCGCCGGTCGCCGACGCCGAGCGGCTGTCCTTCGTCGCCTACGAGGCCGAGAAGCTGCTCAAGGCCAACCCCATCACGTCGCAGGCGCTGCCGGAGTTCGGGACCGCCGTGCTGGTGAACGTGCTCGACCAGGCCGGCGCGCTGCCGACGCGCAACTTCAGGGACTCGCGCTTCGAGCACGCCGCGGCGACAAGCGGCGAGGCGCTGCGGCGCGGCTACGTCACGCGCCGCGCCGCCTGCCGGGGCTGCGGCATCGGCTGCGCGCGCCGCACCGCGACGGCGACGGCCTCCGGCGAAGGCCCCGAATACGAGACGATCTGGTCGCTGGGCGCCGCATGCGGCGTCGGCGACCTCGCGGCGATCGTCGAGGCCAACTACGTCTGCAACCGCGCCGGCATGGACACGATCACGATGGGTTCGACGATCGCCTGTGCCATGGAACTCGCGGAGGAGGGCGCCCTGCCCGGCGGGCCGCGCTTCGGCGACGCCGCCGCAGTGCTCTCTCTCTGCGAGGCGACCGCGCGCGGCGAGGGTCTGGGCGAGGAGCTCGGGCAGGGCTCGGCGCGCCTGGCGGCGCGCCACGGCCGGCCCGAGCTCAGCATGTCGGTCAAGTCCCTCGAGCTGCCCGCCTACGACCCGCGCGGCATGACCGCGCAGGGCCTCGCCTTCGCGACCTCCAATCGCGGCGGCTGCCACCTGCGCGCCAACATGCTCGGCCCGGAGATCCTCGGCGTCCCCAAGATGATCGACCGCTTCGCCACCCTGGGGAAGTCCGGGCTGCTCATCAACCTGCAGAACCTCAACGCGGTGCTCGACTCGCTGTCCCTCTGCAAGTTCACCGCCTTCGCGATGAAGGAGGACTACTACGCTCGTCTGCTGAGCGCGGTGTGGGGCGAGACGGTCGAGCCGCAGGAGCTGCTGCGCATCGGCGAGCGCATCTGGAACGCGGAGCGGCTCTTCAACCTGGCCGCCGGGTTCACGCGCGACGACGACACCCTCCCGCCGCGCCTGCTGCGCGAGCCGGTGAAGGCCGGTCCCGCCGCGGGCCGTGTCGTAGACTTGGCGCCGATGCTCGACGAGTACTACATCGCGCGCGGCTGGGACGAGGAGGGGCGGCCGCGCGCGGCCAAGCTCGAGGGGCTGGGGCTTGCGGCGCCGGTCGCGGACGCGCGCCCTGCCCGCGCGGCGACGCCGGCCGGCGGAGGATCCGTATGAGCTCCGCCGTCCTCGAGCAGTTCCAACGTACCGGCCATGACCTCTTCATCGCCGGCCTCGTCAGCTCGCACGGCGGCAACATGAGCGTGCGCCAGGGCGACCGCATCCTCATCACCCGGCGCGGCTCGATGCTCGCTCATCTGGAGGAGCGCGACATCGTCGACATCGGCCTCGAGGAGAACGACGCCAACGTCGCCCTCGCTTCCACGGAGATCGTCGTGCACCGCGCGATCTACAAGGCGACCTCGGCGCTGGCGATCGTGCACACCCACCCCCCCTACGCGATCGCCCAGTCGCTCGTCAAGGACGAGATCGTCCCCGTCGACTCGGAGGGCTCGTACCTGCTGCACAAGGTGCCGGTCGTGGAGGCACAGCTCACGGCGGGCTCCGCCGAGGTGGCCGAGCTGCTGCCGCGCCGGCTCAAGGAGTACGACCTCGTCATGCTCCGCGGGCACGGGCCGTTCGCGATCGGCCACCTGCTCGAGGAGGCCTACCAGCTCACCAGCGTCCTCGAGATGACGTGTCGCATCCTGACCATCGGCGAGGGGCTCGGCGGTCAGGTCAAGGAGTACCGCAAAGGCAGCGACCAGTACGGCAGCTGGTAGGGCGCTAGAAGCCCAGCAGGCCGCTGACGGCCTCGACCAGCCAGCCGACCAGCCCGTCGTCGCCGTCGCCGGCCGTCGCTTCGCTCGACCGGTCGCCGGCGAAGCCTGCCGGGCCTCGTGCACCTTCGCCCGTGGGTGTCGGTGTCGGGGTCGGCGTCGGGGTCTTGGTCTTGCTCGGGGTAGGCGTCGGGGTCGGCGAGGGCTTGGTCGTGATCGTCCTTGTCGGCGAGGCGGTCGGGCGGACCGTCACCGTCTTGTCGGGCTTGGGCGAGCCGCTGCTGCTCGCCGTCGCCGACGGCGAGAGCATCGAGTACTTGCCCTTCCACGGCTTGAAGATCATCGAGGCGTACGCGAAATCGTCGCTGGGCAGGTCGGCGAGCGCCACCTGGTTGAACTTGCCCCACATCGGCACGCAGTAGGTCGAGCCGGACACGCCCGGCATCTTGTGCTTCGTGTCCTTCCAGTACCCCATCCAGACGGACGTGGCGAGGTTGGGCGTGTACCCGCAGTACCAGGCGTCGACGTAGTCGTCGGTGGTGCCGGTCTTGCCGGCGCGCGGGCGCGAGACGTAGGCGCTCGTGCCGGCGCCCGTACCGGAGGTGGCGTTGGTCTGCAGGATCTTGTTCACGGTGGAGGCGACGCCGGCGCTCATCACGCGGCGCCCCTTGATCTTCGGCTTCCAGTCGGCCTTGCTGCCGGGGACGACGACCTTCACGATGGCCTGGGGCTTGTGGTAGATGCCGCCGCTCGCCAGCGTCGCGTAGGCGACGGCCATCTCGAGCGGGTTGACGGCCTCGGTGCCCAGCGTGATCGACGGGACGGCGGCGAGCGGGCTCGCGATACCCATCTTCTGCGCCGTCGCGACCACGTTCTCGGGCCCGGTGTCCATGCAGAGTTGCGCGTAGACGCTGTTGTCCGAACGCACGGTCGCTGCCGAGACCGTGATGCGGCCCGCCGAGCTGTGGTCGTACGTGTTGACGATCCACGGCTCGGCGCCGCCCATCGGGATGATGGTCGGGCTGTGCGAGACGTAGTAGGTCGAGGCCGGGTTCATGCCCATCTCGACGGCCGACGTGAGCACGAAGGTCTTCATGGCAGACCCAGCCTGCCGGCGTGACTGCCAGGCGAGGTTGAACTTCTGCTCCTTGAAATCGCTGCCGCCCACCATGGCGCGGATGTAGCCGGTCTTGGGGTCGATGGCGACGAGCGCTCCCGACGGGCTCCAGCCACCGTAGTCGAGGTTGCCGATGGTACCGTCGATGGCGTTGAGCGCCGCCTCCTGCCAGTCCATGTCGATGCTGGTGCGTACGCGGAGGCCGCCGTTGAACGTCTGCGCGGCGCCGTACTTCTTGATGAGCTGGCGGGTCACGTAGTCGACGAAGTACGCGGCCTCGCTGTTGTTCTTCTGCGGCGGGTTCTTGAAGACGCCGAGCTTCTTCCGCTTGACCTCGTCGGCGCGCTCCTGGGTGATGTAGCCCTGGGCGGCCATCATGTCGAGGACCATGTCGCGGCGTTCCTTGGCCGGCTTCGGGTCGGTCGTCGGCGTGTACTTCGACGGCAGGCGCAGCAGCGCCGCGAGCAGGGCCGCCTCCCTGAGGGTCAGGTGCTTCGCGCTCTTGTGGAAGTAGGTGCGCGCGGCGGCTTCGACCCCGTAGGCGCCGGCGCCGAGGTACGCCGTGTTGAGGTAGGCGGTGAGGATGCGGTCCTTCGACCAGCGGTTCTCGAGTTGCCAGGCGAGGTACGCCTCGCGCAGCTTGCGCGCGACGCTCCTCTCTCCGCCGACGTAGGCGTTCTTGACGTACTGCGCGGTGATCGTGCTGCCGCCCTGGACCACCTCGCCGGCCTGGAGGTTCTCGAACATCGCGCGCGTGATGCCGATGAAGTCGACGCCGTGGTGGTCGTAGAAGCGCTCGTCCTCGACCGTGACTGTAGCCTGCTTCATGACGTCGGAGATCTGCTCGCTTCTGACGAGCACGCGGTTCTCCGCGCCGTGGAGCTCGGCGATGACCTTGCCGTCGCGGTCGTAGATCACCGTGTTGACAGGGTTCTGGCGCCGCTGCAGCTCGTCGAGGCTGGGCAGATTGCGCGTGAGGGCGTAGATGACGCCGGCGCCGGCGGCGAGGCCGGCGATGATCAGAAGGATGAGGAGAAGCATCAGCCAGCGGGCCCAGCGCCACCCGCCGCGTCGCCGTCGCCGCTCACGTTGCCGCCGTGCCCGGGCGGCGTCACTCGCCGGGGCGTCGCCGCCGACCGTGTATTTCGTGTAGTGCGCCACGTTGCCCCTCTGGACTTGCCCCGTCCCCGCCCCCGTCAGACCGTTGCCCGACTCGCGTCGTCGTCCTTGGGCGTCTTGACCTGTTTCCCGCCCGCCCGTGCTTCTCCTTTCGGCTGCACGATCCGCGCCAGCACGATGGACACCTCATACAGGATGGCCAACGGAATGAAGAGAGCCAGCATCGAGAAGGCGTCCTGGCTTGGCGTGAGGATGGCGGCGAGCAGCGCCTCGACAAGGATAGCGTATCTGCGGTTCTTGCGCAGGAAACGATCGTCTATGACGCCCACCTTGGCGAGCAGCACGAGGATCACGGGCAGCTCGAATGTGAGCCCGAACGCGAGCAGGAAGAAGGCGACGAAGGTGAAGTAGTCGCTCGCCCGGTTCTGCACGTTGAAGTACTCGCCGTTGAAGTTGAGCAGGAAGTCGAGGCCGCGGGGCAGCACGAGGATGTAGGCGAACACGATGCCGCCAAGGAAGAGCACCGAGCAGGAGGCCACGATCGGGTAGAAGTAGCGCTTCTCGCTGGCTGTGAAGGCCGGCCCGATGAAGGCCCAGAACTGGTAGATGAGGTAGGGCGATACCATCATGATCCCGGCGATGACCCACACCTTGAGGCTCACCATGAAGGGCTCCGCCGGGCTGAACGTGGTGATCTGCTCCATGCCCTTCGGCAGGGGCCGGAGGAGCAGGTCGAAGAGGAGCGCGTCGAACACGACCGCGACGACGACGCCGACCACCAGCGCGACGAGCGCGGCGAAGATGCGCTTGCGCAGCTCGTCGAGGTGTTCGGTGAGGGTGAGCTGTTCCTCGGCGTCGATCGGCATCCGCGTGCCGTTCAGGACCCGTCGTCGCGGTCGCCGGTCGCGTCGCCGGCAGGCTCGCCGTCGCTCGCTCCGGCGTCGGGCTCGTCGACGACCTCGCCGACGAGGACCTCGTCGGTCACGTCTGCGGTGCCGGGCGGCTCCGGAGCGGCCTCGTCCGCGGCCGGCGACGCTCCGCCGGGAGTCGCATCGGCGGCGATCGGCTCCGCCTCGCCGGGCTCCGCGTCGGCAGCGACAGGCTCCGCCTCGCCGGGCTCCGCGGCGGTATGAGCGGCGGAGTCGGCGGCGCCGGCTGCCGCGTGCACGCCGCCGGCCGCCGTCGCGGCGCCGGCGGCCTTGCCCGACGCAGACACCTCGGCGTCAAGGTCGACCTTCAGATCGCTCTTGAGCTCGCTCTGGACGGTCGTGAGGTCGCCCTTGACGTCGTTCAGCGACTTCTTGACGTCCTTGATCTCGCGCTCGATCTCGTCGACGCCGAACTCCTTGCGCGCCGTGTCGGCGGCCTTCTTGAACTCGCGCACGCCACGGCCGAGCGAGCGCCCCATCTGTGGCAGGCGCTTGGGCCCGAACACGAGCAGTGCGAGGACCAGGATGATGACGATCTCGGCGGCGCCGATGTTCGGCATGAAGTGACGCTCCGGGGCGTTGACCTCGGCTCATCTTAGGTACGACGCGCCGCGAGCGCAACGCGGGCGCGGCCGGCGGGCCTCCGTCGGGCAGGGCTCGCACTCGTCCGCAGCAGGCCGGCCCCGGCTCCGTTGCCGGGCGCCCGCGCGGCTGCCGCCGCGCCGCCGTGACCGCGCGCGCTGTACTACCTTAGGGGGTATCTGAGGAACCGGGTGTCCAAGGTGACGAGAACGGGCTGGACAGAACGGCGAACACCACGAAAAAGCCCTGCAAAACCTCGCGGAACGACGATTGTACGAGGTGGCCTGCCGATGCTTGCGCCTGCGCTCGGCGCTTTGGTAGAGTACGCCGACAGGCCTCTCTCTCCGAGCACGGTGCCCGGGCGGCGAGCCGGCCCCACCATCCACATGACGAGCGAATACCTCACCAACTGGTTCTATGTGTGGTCCTTCATCGTGTCCGGGGCCGTCCTCGTCGTGCTCATCCTGCTGGTGTCCAAGCTGGTCAACCCTTCGCATCCCACGCCGGGCAAGCTCGCCCACTACGAGTGCGGCATCCCTCCGGTGGGATCGCCCTGGTCGCCCTTCGCGGTGCGCTACTACGTCTTCGCGCTCCTCTTCCTCGTGTTCGATGTCGAGGCAGTCTTCCTGTTCCCGTGGACGCTCGTCTTCCGCACGCTGGGCACGGCGGGGTTCATCGAGATGATGCTGTTCGTCGCGGTCCTCGTCTGGGGTCTGGTCTACGCCTGGCGCAAGGGAGCGTTGGAGTGGGCCTGAGCGACATGGTGCCCGACCGCTTCAAGGTCGGCTTCCCCAAGCTCGAGAACTTCCACGAACCGAACGTCATCACGACGACGGCCGACTTCATCTTCAGTTGGGCGCGGTCCAACTCGGTCTTCCCGTTCACGTACGGCCTCGCCTGCTGCGCCATCGAGATGCTCAGCTCCGGCTTCGCGCGCTTCGACGTCGCCCGGTATGGCATGGAGGTGTTCCGTCCCAGTCCGCGGCAGTGCGACCTCATGATCGTGGCCGGCACGGTCAACGAGAAGATGGCCCCCGTCCTCAAGCGTCTGTACGACCAGATGGCCGAGCCCAAGTGGGTCGTGTCGATGGGCGCCTGCGCGACGAGCGGCGGGCCCTTCTACGACGGCTACAACGTCGTCAACGGAGTCGACAAGATCGTCCCCGTCGATGTCTACATCCCCGGCTGCCCGCCGCGCCCCGAGGCCCTGTTCCAAGGCCTGCTCGAGCTGCAGGGCAAGATCAAGGCGTACAGCTTCGCCCCGGCTGCGCCCGGGCCGAAGGCGGGGTGAGGCGCGTGGGGCTCCAGGTCGGCACCCTCAAGATGACGATGGACGAGATCGCCGCCGACGTCGTGCGCGACTTCGGTGGCGATCTCGAGAACGTGCGCGTGCAGGAGCCCGATACCATCGTCGCGCGCCTCGCCCGCGAGAAGCTCAAGGACGTCGCCACGCGCCTCAAGGCCCACCCGGACTTGGCCTACGAGACGCTGAACTGGATCGCCGGCGTCGATCTCGGGAGCCAGCTCGAGAGCGTCTACCACGTGTTCTCGTGGCGGACGAACACGTGGATCGAACTCCACGTGGCCGTGCCGCGCGCCAAGGCCGAGGTCGATTCGGTGACCGGCATCTGGCCCGCGGCCGACTGGCACGAGCGCGAGTCCTGGGACATGGTCGGCATCCGCTATCTGGGTCACCCCGACCTGCGGCGCATCCTGCTCAAGGACGACTTCGTCGGCCACCCGCTGCGCAAGGACTACGTCGACCTCGCCGAGAACCACCCCCATGTTTGACCACTTCGCGACACCCGAGCCCGACGAGGCCGTCAAGCTCGCGCTGCGCCGCATCGAGGAGCGCGCCGCCGCCGGCCACGGCTCCGACATGGAGGGCCTCGCGTTCAACGAGGTCGTCGTCAACATGGGGCCGCAGCACCCGTCCACCCACGGCGTGCTGCGGCTGGTCGTCACCCTCGACGGCGAGCTCGTCAAAGACGTCATCCCGGTGATCGGCTACCTGCACCGCTGCAAGGAGAAGCTGGCCGAGAAGCGCACCTACTACCAGTACATCCCCATCGTCGACCGCACCGAGTACGTGGCCGGCATGAACTGCGAGTGGGCCTACGCGATGACGGTCGAGAAGCTCATGGGCATCCGGCCGACGCGGCGCGCGGAGTTCATCCGCGTCATCGTCGGCGAGCTCAGCCGCATCGCCAGCCACCTCGTCGCCGTCGGCACGTTCACCGCCGACCTCTCGCCTCTGGGCACGGCGATGGTCTTCTACATGTTCCGCGATCGCGAGAAGGTCCTCGACCTGCTCGAGGAGGTCAGCGGCGCGCGCATGATGTTCAACTACTTCCGCTTCGGCGGCGTGCGCTACGACCTCCCCGACGGCTGGGTCGAGAAGTGCCGCGACGTCATGAAGGGCATGCCGAAGCTTGTCGAGGAGTACGAATCGCTGGTCGACGACAACGCCGTCTTCCTGCAGCGCACGGTCGGCAAGGGGGTCATCACCCAGCAGGACGTGATGGACTACGGCATCACCGGTCCCAACGCCCGCGCCTCGGGTGTCGAGCTCGACCTGCGCCGCACGCGGCCGTACTCGGTGTACCCCGAGCTCGAGTTCGAGGTCTGCACGGCGCAGCACGGCGACATCTTCGACCGCTACCGGGTGCGCATGGAGGAGCTGCGGCAGTCGGTGAAGATCATCGAGCAGTGCCTCGACATGCTGCCCAGGGGCCCGGTCCAGGTGGGCTCGCTGCGCGCCCCGTACGTCATCACGCCCCCGCCGGGGTCGTGCTATGTCGGCCAGGAGAACCCGCGCGGCGAGTACGGCACCTACATCGTGTCCGACGGGTCGCGGTACCCGTACCGGCTCAAGTTCCGCGACCCGTGCTTCTGCAACCTGCAGCTGTTCCCCAAGCTCCTGCGCGGCACCAAGATCGCCGACGCCGTGGCCATCTCGGGCAGCATCGACCTGGTGCTCGGAGGCATCGACCGGTAGATGGACCTCCTGCTCGATATCATCCGCCTGGTGGTCTCGGTCGTCATCGCCTACGTGGTCGTGTTCGCCGCGGCGCTCGCCAACATCGTGTTCGAGCGCCGCACCCTCGCCTTCATGCAGGACCGGCACGGCCCCAACCGCGTCGGCCCGCACGGCATCTTCCAGAGCGTCGCCGACGCCTTCAAGATGATGGGCAAGGAGGACTTCAGGCCGGCGCTCGCCGACCCGTGGATCTTCACCCTGGCGCCGATCATGGTGATGATCGGCGCCGTCGCCGTACAGCTCACGATGCCCTACACCAAGGGCTTCACGCCGGCGGACCTCAACGTCGGCCTCATCTACATCGTCGCCGTCACCAGCTTCACGACCATGGCGATCCTCCTCGGCGGCTGGGCGTCGCGCAACAAGTACTCGCTGGTCGGGGCGCTGCGGTCGGCCGCGCAGATGGTGTCGTACGAGATCCCGATGATCCTGGCGCTGCTCATCGTGGCCATGGTCGTGGGGTCGTTCAGCCTCGACGCGGTCGTCGACGCCCAGGCCGACTACAGGTGGATCGCCCTCTACATGCCGTTCACCTTCCTGCTCTACGCCATCGCCGCGATCGCCGAGCTCAACCGGGGACCGTTCGACCTTCCCGAGTCGGAGTCCGAGCTGGTGTCCGGCTACGGCACCGAGTACTCGGGCATGCGCTTCGGCATGTTCTTCCTCAACGAGTACGCGGGCATGACGATCATGTCGATGGTCGCGGTGACGCTGTTCCTCGGCGGCTGGCACGGCCCCTTCGAGGACGCTCTCGTCGTCGGCGGGGTCGCGATCGTGCCCCTCGTCTGGTTCCTCCTCAAGACGTACGTGCTGGTCTTCGCCCTGGTCTGGGTGCGGCTCTCGATCCCCCGTCTCCAGGTCGACCAGCTCATGGCCTTCGCCTGGAAGGTTCTCATCCCGCTCGGCCTGCTCAACATCGCGCTCACGGCCGCGGTCATGCTCTGGGTGCCGCGGTGGCGCTGGGGCCTGTTCGTGGTCGGCTGGGTGTCCTTCTTCGCCTTCGTGGGCCTGCTCGACCCGATCCTCAAGCGGCGCCTGCGCAAGCAGCGCGAACGCGTCCCGGTGGTGACCTCCTGATGCTCGGCATGTTCAAAGCCATGCGGACGACGCTGCGGCACCTGCCCATGAAGAAGATCACGGTGCAGTATCCGGAGGAACGGCCCCGCCTGCCCGAGCGCAGCCGCGGGCTCTTCAGGGTCGTGATCGACCCGGCGAGCGGCGAACCGCGCTGCCGGGCCTGCACGCTCTGCGAGACCAACTGCCCCGTTCAGGTGATCCGCGTCAACTACACCTCCAAGTACCAGCTGACGGCGCCCAACGTCGCGCGCGTCGCGACGCGCCGTGTCGAGGTGCAGCCCGGCATCGACCTGAAGAAGCTGCAGCCGGTGCTCGACGACTACCACGAGCACGGCACCGGCCTCATCGCCGTCCTGCAGAACGCGCAGGCCGTGTACGGCTACCTGCCGCGCGCCGCGCTGCAGGAGGTCTCGCTGCAGACCGGCGTCTCACTCTCGCAGATCTACGGGGTGTCGAGCTTCTACAACCAGTTCCGTCTGTCGCCCATCGGCAAGCGCCTCATCGACGTGTGCCACGGCACCGCGTGCCACGTCGCCGGCGCGCAGCAGATCACCGAGGCCCTGGAGGAGGAGCTCGGGGTCGCCGACGGCAAGACGACCAAGGACATGGAGTTCACCCTGGGCTCGGTGGCCTGCATGGGCGCGTGTTCCCAGGCGCCGGTCATGCGCATCGGCGACCAGACCTACGGCAACCTCACCCCTGACAAGACACGCAAGGTCATCCGCGACCTCATGGAACAGGTCGGGGCGAAGAAGGGGTGACGCGGAGGCTCATGAGCGACGAACCGACAGTGAACGAGGGCCCGGACGGCGGCGAGCAGGCCGCCGAGGCGCGCAACGTCAAGGTCGCCCCGGCCGGCGACGGCCGCCTCAAGGTGACCGTCTGCGCGGGCACGGCCTGTGTGTTCGCCGGCTCGCTCGCCGTCCACGACGCCTTCGTCGAGGAGGTCAAGGCGGCCGGGCTCGACGACAGGGTCGACGTCGCGATCATCGGCTGTCACGGGCTCTGCTCGCAGGGTCCCGTGGCGGTGTGCTCGGACGACACGTTCTACGGGCGTCTCAAGCCCGAGAACGTCAAGAAGGTCGTCGAGGAGCACCTCAGGGACGGCGTCCCCGTCGAGAAGCTCATGTACAAGGACCCGGCGACCGGCGAGGTCGTGCGCGACTGGCACGAGATCGGCTTCTACAAGCAGCAGACGCGCATCGCCCTGCGCAATGTCGGGGTCATCGACCCGGAGAGCATCGAGGAGTGTCTCGCGCGCGGCGGCTACGAGGCCGCGCGCCTCGCACTGACCGAGAAGACGCCCGAGTGGGTCGTCCAGTGTGTCACCGACTCGGGCATCCGTGGCCGAGGTGGCGCGGGGTTCTCGACCGGCACGAAGTGGTCCCTCGCCGCGCAGAGCCCCGGCGACGAGAAGTACCTCATCTGCAACGGTGACGAAGGCGACCCGGGCGCGTTCATGGACGCGTCGATCATGGAGGGCGACCCGCACGCGGTGCTCGAGGGCATGATCATCGCCAGCTACGCGATCGGCGCGCACGAGGGGTACATCTACGTGCGCGCCGAGTACCCGAACGCGGTCAAGCGTCTCACGAAGGCGATCGCCGACGCCGAGGAACGCGGCCTGCTCGGGGACGACATCTTCGGCGCCGGCTGGCGTTTCCGCGTTCACCTCAAGCTCGGCGCCGGCGCCTTCGTCTGCGGCGAGGAGACGGCGCTGATCGCCTCGATCGAGGGATTTCGCGGCATGCCGCGCACGCGGCCGCCCTACCCTGCGGTCAGCGGCCTCTGGGGCAAGCCGACCAACATCAACAACGTCGAGACGCTGGCCAACATCCCTTGGATCGTCGCCCACGGGGCCGAGGCCTACGCCTCCTACGGCATAGACAAGTGCCGGGGCACCAAGGCCTTCAGTCTCGCCGGCAAGATCGTCAACGGGGGGCTCGCCGAAGTGCCGATGGGCTCCACCCTGCGCCACCTGATCTTCAACGTCGGCGGGGGCGTCAAGGACGGCAGGGAGTTCAAGGCCGTGCAGCTCGGCGGCCCCTCCGGCGGCTGCCTGCCCGCCTCGCTGCTCGAGACGACGATCGACTACGAGAGCCTCGCCGCCACCGGCGCCATCGTCGGCTCGGGCGGCATGGTCGTCGTCGACGACCAGACCTGCATGGTCGACCTGGCGCGCTTCTTTCTCGACTTCACGCAGAAGGAGAGCTGCGGCAAGTGCGTGCCCTGCCGGCTGGGCACCAAGCGGATGCTCGAGATCCTCGACCGCATCCGCGCGGGAGACGGCCGGGAGGGCGACATCCAGACGCTCGAAGAGCTTGCGCACTATATCGCCGACGGTACCCTGTGCGCGCTCGGCGGCACGGCGCCCAACCCCGTGCTCACGACGATCAAGTACTTCCGCGAGGAGTATGAGGCGCACATCAACGAGAGGCGCTGCCCGGCGGGCAGGTGCAAGGCGCTCATCACGTACTACATCGACCCCGAGGCCTGCACCGGCTGCACGCTCTGCGCCAAGAAGTGCCCGACCGGCGTGATCGCCGGCGAGAGGAAGCAGCCGCACGTGATCGACGTGACGAACTGCATCAAGTGCGACACCTGCCGCCAGGTGTGCAAGTTCGGCGCCGTCAAGGTGCGTTCGGGTATCCAGACGCCGGCCGCCGTGGGCGGGGAGGCGTGAGGTCGCATGGCGACGACCGCTGAAGACGTCACGCGCGCCCAGGCCGATCGGCCCGACCAGATCACCCTGACGATCGACGGGCAGGAGGTCCGGTGCGACCGCGGGGACACGATCCTCGAGGCGGCGCAGCGGGCCGGCATCCACATTCCCACCCTGTGCTACGAGCCGCGCCTGCCGGCCACCGCCGCCTGCCGCGTCTGCCTGGTCGAGATCGAGGGCGCCCGCAAGATGGCGCCGAGCTGCTCGACCGCGGCCGCCGAGGGAATGGTCGTGCAGACGCAGACCGAGAAGGTGCGCGCCATGCGCCACCTGTACCTCGAGCTGCTCCTCAGCGACCACAACTCCTTCTGCACGCCGCCCTGCCGCGACGCCTGCCCGACGCACATCAAGATCCCGCAGTTCCTCGACTTCATCGCCCACAAGGACTACAAGAACGGCGTCCGCAAGCTGCGCGAAGACCTGCCCTTCCCGTCGATGCTCGGGCGCGTCTGCCCGCGGCCCTGCGAGGGGCCCTGCCGCCGGCAGCTGGTCGAGCACCCCATCACGATCTGCTGGCTGCACCGCTTCATGGGCGACCAGTGCCTCGAGGAGCAACAGACCGGCGAGTTGCTGCTGCCGGTCGAGCCGAAGGCCGACACCGGCAGGCGTATCGCAATCGTCGGCGGCGGCCCTGCCGGGCTCAGCGCGGCGTTCTACGCCCGGCTCGAGGGGCACGCGGTCAAGATCTTCGAGGCTCTGCCCAAGCCGGGCGGCATGGTGCGGTACGGCATCCCGAGCTACCGCATGCCGCGCGACGTCCTCGACAAGGAGCTCAACATCCTCTGGCGCATGGGTGTCGAGCTGCAGGTCAACAGCCGTCTCGGCGTCGACTTCCAGCTCGAGGACCTGTTCGACCAGGGCTTCGACGCCGTCTTCCTCGCCCTCGGCGCCTTCAACTCCAACACGATGAACATCCCGGGCGAGGACGCCGATGGCGTCGTCACCGCGATCGACTTTCTCGGCGAGCTCGAGATCACCGGCGACGTGCACGTGGGCGAGAAGGTCGCCGTCATCGGCGGCGGCTTCACGGCCATGGACGCCTGCCGGACGAGCGTCCGCAAGGGCGCGAATGAGGTCACCTGCCTCTACCGCCGCTCGCGCAAGGAGATGCCGGCCCACCACACCGAGGTCGATGAGGCCGAGGAAGAGGGTGTCAGGCTCGAGTTGCTCGTGGCGCCGGTGCGCATCATCGCCGACGAGCAGAACAGGGTGACGGGCATCGAGATGCAGCGCATGGAGCTCGGCGAGCCCGACGCCTCAGGACGCCGGCGTCCGGTGCCTGTCGAGGGCTCGGAGTTCGTCGTCGAGTGCGACCAGGTCATCGCCGCCATCGGCCAGTATCCCAAGCTCGACGGGACGAGCGAGGAGCAGGGCGTCAAGCGCACCAAGTGGCGCACCGTCCAGGTCGACGACTGGACGTTCCAGACCGACGACCCGCGCGTCTTCGCCGGCGGCGACGTCGTGCTCGGCGCGCAGACCGTGATCCAGGCCATCGCCCAGGGCAAGAAGGCGGCATGGTCCGTCGACGCCTACCTGCGCGGCGCCGACATGAAGGAAGCTTCGCGGCAGCTCGCCGAGCTGAAGGCGGCACCGTTCCTCGCCGCCCTGACGCAGAAGACCGACCTCGACCCGCGCGTCGCGCGCATGGCGGAGATCCCGCCGGTGTTCATCGACATGACGACCGACGTCACGCGCCCGTCGCCGCCGGCCGAGATGCCCAAGCTCGGGCCCGAGGAGCGCAAGACGAACTTCACGCAGATCGAGCTCGGCTTTCCCGAAGACGAGGCGGTCCGCGGCGCCGAGCTCTGTCTCGACTGCTACTGCCCGGCGAACGGTAAGTGCGACCTGCAGCGGTACTCGATCGAGTACGAGGTCTTCAGGAACCGGTTCCACGGCGGTGACGCTCACAACTACCCCGCCGACTTCCGCCACGACTTCATCATGCGCGAGCCCAACCGCTGCATCAACTGCGGGCGCTGCGTCAGGGTCTGCCGCATGGAGGTCGGCTCGAGCTGCTACGACAACATGGGCCGCGGCTTCGACTCGATCGTGTCGACGGCCGACAACCTGCCCCTGCAGTCCGTGGGCTGCGTCTCGTGCGGCAAGTGCGCCGAGACCTGCCCGACCGGCGCGATCGAGACCAACCCGCGCCTGCTCGGCAGCTACGACCTCGACGAGAGCCGCTGCATGTTCTGCGGTGAGTGCGTCGAGGTCTGCCCGTACGACGCGCTCGAACAGACCGACTTCTTCGAGCTCGCCGGCTACAGCCGTACGACGATGGCGCGCGAGTCGCTCTTCGTCCGTGAGCCGGTGCCCGTCGACCCGCTGCGCGAGACGGTCACCGACCTCGTCCCGCACGTGCGCGACAGCGTCCTCGGTCAAGGCTGGGTCTGGGAGCCGATCCAGGACGACCCGGTCGACCTCACGAGCGGCGGCAACGGCGACGGACCGGGGCAGGGCTGATGCCGGGCGGCGACTTCCACCCGTTCTTCTTCGTCGTCATCGCGGCGTGGATCCTCATCTGCGGCCTCGGCGTCGTGCTCTTCCGCAAGATCGTCTACAGCGCCGTGTCGATGGTGTTCTGCTTTCTGGGTGTCGCCATGGCCTACGCGCTGCTCAACGCCGAGCTCGTGGCCATCATCCAGATCCTCGTCTACGTGGGCGCCATCTCGGTCGTGATCCTGTTCGCCATCATGCTCACGGAGGTGCAGGGCGACCAGTTCACGCTGTTCTTCAATCGGCAGACCGTCTTTGCCGCGCCCGTCGCCGTAGCGACCTGCGTCATCCTCGCCGTCATGCTGGTCTCGAGCGAGATGACCGGCGTGGGCGAGGCCTCGCTCAACCTGAGCGTGCGCGAGCTCTCGGAGCTGCTCTTCAACCGCTACGTGTTCCCGTTCGAGCTCGTGTCGCTCGTGCTGCTCGGGGCGATGATCGGCGCGATCGTGCTGGCCCGCGGTGAAGGGGAGAAGCGGTGAACCCGCTCGACTGGTGGCTGCTGCTCGCGGTGCTGCTCTTCTGCATCGGCGCCTTCGGCGTGCTCGCGCGGCGCAACACGATCCTCGTGATCATGAGCCTCGAGCTCATGCTCAACGCGGTCAACATCGCGCTCGTCGCCGTGGCGCAGTTCCGTGCCGGGAGCGCCGGCGCCGGCGTGCTCTTCTCGCTCTTCGTCATCACGGTGGCCGCCGCGGAAGTCACCGTGGGTCTCGGCATCGTGATCGCCAACTACCGCGCCAAACGCACCGTGCAGGCCGACCGCTTCGACGAGATGAAGGGCTGACGGAGGACGCGACGTGGAAGGCACCGACGCCATGAAGCTCGCCGTCGCGCTCATCGTGCTGTTGCCGCTGGCCGGCTTCATCGTCACGCTCGTGTTCGGCAAGCGCATGGGGACAAGGGCGCACGTGCTGCCGGTGGCTCTGGTCACGGCGACCGCCGTCCTCGCCGTCTACGCGTTCGAGTGGGTCTTCCGCCATCAGGAAGAGCCCTTCGTCTGGGACGCCTTCACCTGGCTCGTCGCCGGCCGCTACGAGGTCACCTGGGGCTTCCAGGTCGACACCCTCACCGGCGTCATGCTCCTGGTCGTCGGCATCATCGGCATGCTCGTGCACTACTACTCGATCGGCTACATGCACGGCGACGGGGGTTACTACCGGTTCTTCGCCTACCTCAACCTGTTCATGTTCGCGATGTTCGTGCTCATCCTCGCGAACAACTTCCTGCTGCTCTTCCTCGGTTGGGAGGGCGTGGGCCTGTGCTCGTACCTGCTGATCGCCTTCTGGTTCCCCAAGAAGACGGCCAGCCAGGCGGGCAAGAAGGCCTTCCTCGTCAACCGCGTGGGCGACTTCGGCTTCACCCTCGGCATGCTGCTGATCTTCGTCACGACGGGCACGCTGCAGTTCGCCGGCGTCTTCGACAAGGCCGAGATGATCGGTGCGGGCACGCTGCTGTGGATCTGCCTCCTGCTGTTCACCGGGGCGATCGGCAAGAGCGCGCAGTTCCCGCTGCACGTGTGGTTGCCCGACGCCATGGAGGGCCCGACGCCGGTCAGCGCGCTGATCCACGCCGCCACCATGGTGAACGCCGGCGTGTACATGGTCGCGCGCTCCTATCCGCTGTTCATGCACTCCAACACGGCGATGCTCGTCGTGATGGTCGTGGGCACGTTCACGGCGATCTACGCGGCGTACATCGCGATCACCCAGAACGACATCAAGAAGGTGATCGCGTACTCGACCGTCTCGTCGCTCGGGTTCATGTTCATGGCGCTCGGCGCAGGCGCGTGGGCGGCCGGCATCTTCTACCTGTTCGCGCACGGCTTCTTCAAGGGCCTGCTCTTCCTCTGCTCGGGCTCGGTGATCCACGCCATGGGCGGCGAGCAGGACATGCGCAAGATGGGGGGCCTGCGCACGCGCATCCCGGTCACGTTCTGGACCATGATGGTCGGGGCCGTCGCGCTCATCGGCGTGTTCCCGTTCGCCGGCTTCTGGGCGAAGGACGAGATCCTCTTCGCCGACTTCACGCACCACTACTACGTGGTGTGGGTGGTCGGCGTCGTGACCGCCTTCCTCACAGCCGTGTTCGCGTTCCGCATGATGTTCATGACCTTCTTCGGCGAGAGCAGGGCCGACGCCGAGGTCCAGGCCCACGTGCACGAGTCGCCCAAGGTGATGACCATCCCGCTCGTGCTGCTGGCGATCCCCGCGGCGGCGCTCGGCGTGGTCGTGGGCTGGCCCCCGGAGGAGGGGTGGATCCACACCTTCCTCGAGCCCGTGTTCTTCGACGTCGAGCACGAGGAGTTCGCGTGGCTCGGGACCGGCGGCGCGCTCATGGCCTTCTCGCTGGTCGTCGCGCTGGTCGGCGTCTACGTGGCGTACGTCATGTACCTCAAGCGACGCGAGCTGCCGGCACAGCTTGCGGCTCGCGTCCCGTGGGCGTACCAGGCGTCGTTGCGCAAGATGTACATGGACGAGGTGTACGAAGTGGCGCCCATCCGCAGCACGATCGCCTTCTCGAACTGGTTGTGGACCGGCTTCGACGTGCTGGTGATCGACGGCATCGTGAACGGGCTGGCGCGGCTCTGGGACTGGGTCGGGGCCGCGCTGCGCCAGCTGCAGACCGGCCGCGTGCAGAACTACGCCTTCGGCATCTTCGCCGGCATGCTGGCGCTCGTCATCGTCGTCGGCTGCATCTGGGGGGTCTGAGGCCGTGAGCTGGCAAGAGCAGATCGGCTTCCCGGCCCTCTCCGTCGTCACGTACCTGCCCTTGGCGGGCGTGCTCGTGATCCTGGCGCTGCACTGGCTGCGCCGGCCGCTGGCCAAACTGGGCGCCGAGGGCGCGATCGCCGGTGCAGCCGGGCGGCAGACCTGGTGGCCGACGACCTACAAGGTCATCTCGCTGGTCACGACCCTCGCCGCGTTCGCGCTCACCGTCTGGATGCTCTTCGCCTTCGACAAGGCCAGTCCCGACCTCCAGTTCGTCGAGGACGTCACCTGGGTCGAGCGCTTCAACATCCACTACAGTTTCGGCATCGACGGTATCGCCGCGCTGATGATCCTGCTCACGACGCTGCTCGGGTTCATCGTGATCATCGGCAGCTGGCACTACGTCAAGGACCGCGAGATGGGCTTCTTCATCTCGCTCCTGCTGCTGCAGACCGGCATGACGGGCGTGTTCTGCGCCACCGACCTCTTTCTGTTCTACGTGTTCTGGGAGGTCATGCTGGTGCCGATGTACTTCATCATCGGCGTCTGGGGCGGGCCGCGAAAGATCTACGCCGCCATCAAGTTCTTCCTCTTCACGCTGGTCGGCAGCCTGCTCATGCTCGTCGCCATCATCGCCGTGGTCTGGTATGTGAACCGCCAGGGCGGCGGTCTCACCTTCGACATCCGCGCCCTGGGCGACGTCGTCTACCCATACCGTCTGCAGTTCTGGGCGTTCCTCGCCTTCTTCCTCGCCTTCGCCATCAAGGTGCCGATGTTCCCGCTGCACACGTGGCTGCCCGACGCCCACGTCGAGGCGCCGACGGCGGGCTCGGTGATCCTGGCCGGCGTGCTGCTGAAGATGGGCGCCTACGGCATGCTGCGCTTCTGCCTGCCGTTCTTCCCCGACGCGGCCGTCGACTTCGTGCCGCTGGTCGCGGCGCTCTCGGTGGTCGCCATCGTTTACGGCGCCGCCGTGTCGCTGGTCCAGAAGGACCTGAAGAAGCTCGTCGCCTACTCCAGCGTGAGCCACATGGGCTTCGTCACCGCCGGCATCTTCGCCTCGATCGCCGTCGCCGGCAACGCGGCCGGCATGGAGGGCGCGATCCTCGTCATGTTCAGCCACGGTATTCTCACGGGCGCCCTCTTCCTCTTGGTCGGCTACCTGTACGAGCGCACGCACACGCGGCAGATCGCCGAGATGGGCATGCTCGCCACGCCGCTGCCGGTGCTGGCGGGGTTCTTCCTGTTCTTCGCCCTCGGCTCTCTGGGGCTGCCGGGGCTCAGCGGCTTCGTCGGTGAGTTCCTCAGCCTGCTCGGCCTGTTCGAGTACTCGCACTGGCTGGCGGCGATCGGCGCCCTCGGCGTGATCCTCGCCGCCTGCTACCTGCTCTGGATGTACCAGCGCGTGTGGTTCAACGACCGCGGCGACAAGGCCGTCACGCCGTCCTTCTCGATGCGCGATTTCAGCGCCCGCGAGATCGTCTCGCTGCTGCCGCTGGTGGTGCTCGCCATCTGGGTCGGCGTCTACCCGAACACCTTCCTGGACTTCCTGCACACGCCGGTCCAGCACATCCTCGACCAGGTCGGGCCGTCGATCGAGAGCGCCCGCGGCGGCGCGGTCGCGCAGCTGATCGAAGCGACGAGGGGGCTGTTCTAAGTGGCCGACGCCAACAACAGCGTGCTCGTGATCCTGCCCGGGATCGTCATCGCGTGCACGGCCCTGCTGGTGTTCATGGCCGACACGTTCGTCGGCCGCCGCAAGGAGATCCTTCCTTGGATCGCGGCGGCCGGGCTCGTCGCGGCCGCGGCCGTGGCCGCCGCCCAGTGGCTGGACGTCGACGAGCTGGGCTCGCTCTGGGATCTCGTGACCGGCCGCGGCTCGGCCGTGTTCGGCGGCCGCGAGGGCGAGGCGGGGTTCGCCGGCATGGTCGCGCTCGACAAGTTCGCCTTCTACTGCACGCTGCTCTTCTGCGTCATCGGCGTGCTCACCATCATGCTCTCGGACGCCTACATGAAGAAGCGCCGCGACGCGATGGGCGAGTTCTACGGCCTGCTGTTGCTCGTCATCGCCGGCATGTTCGGCATGGCGGTCTCGACCGACCTGATCGCCCTGTTCATCGCGTTCGAGCTCATGTCACTGCCGACCTACGTGCTCGCCGGCTTCCTGCGCGGCGACGTGCGCTCGGGCGAGGCGGCGGTCAAGTACTTCGTCAACGGCGCCTTCTCTTCGGCCGTGCTGGTCTTCGGTCTCGCCCTGCTCTACGCGGCCTCCGGGCAGACGAACTACGCGGGCATCGCCGAGGCCATGAGCGGCCTCGGCGCCGACGCCGAGAGCGGCCTCACCGTCGTCGCTCTCGTGTTCGTCGCCGTCGGCTTCGGCTTCAAGATCGCCGCCGTCCCGTTCCACGGCTGGGCGCCGGACGTGTACGAGGGCGCGCCGACGCCGGTCACGGCCTTCATGTCGGTCGGCATCAAGGCCGGCGCCTTCGTCGGCTTTCTCAAGCTGTTCACGATCGCCGCCGTCGGTCTGGGCGACATCTGGACGGCGGCGCTGACCGTGCTCGCCGTACTGACGATGGTCGTCGGCAACGCGCTCGCCCTTCCGCAGCGTAACCTCAAGCGGATGCTCGCCTACTCGAGCATCGCGCACGCCGGCTACCTGCTGCTCGGCCTCATCGCCACCGGGGCGTCGCTCGACTCCGCGGGTTCCAGCGCCGTGCTCTTCTACCTCGGCGCCTACACGTTCATGAACATCGGCGCCTTCGGGATCCTCGTGTGGATCCGCAACCGGCGCGCGTTCCGCTACGGTCTCGACGAGGTCGCGGGCCTGGCGCGGACGATGCCGTGGACGGCGATAGGCATGGCGCTCTTCATGGTGTCGCTCACCGGCATCCCGCCGCTGGTGGGCTTCTGGGGCAAGTTCTACCTGTTCACGGCGATCGTCGACGCAGGCATGACGTGGCTGGCGATCGTCGCCGTCGTGATGAGCGCCGTGTCGGCCTACTACTACCTGCGCGTGGTGTGGTACCTGTACTTCCGCGAGGCGCCGGAGGGCGCCGAGGTCGTGGCCGACGACGCCGGGCCGGCGCTCGGTTCTGCCGTTGCCGTGACGCTCGCGGCGCTGGGCGTCCTGGCGCTGGGCCTGTACCCCTCGCCGCTCATCAGCGCCGCCCAGGGCGCCCTGCGCGTGCTCATCGGCGGCTGAGCGGCGCGCGCCGGCGACGCCCGCGGCGTCGCGCCGAGTCCGCCCTCCGACCGTCAGGTAGACTGGCGTTATGAAGCTCCTCTTCGTCGGCGACGTCTTCGGCCAGCCCGGGCGCGCCGCGCTGCTCGGCTGGCTGCCCGGCTTTCGCGAAGAAGCCGGCATCGGCTTCGTGGTCGCCAACGGCGAGAACGCGGCCAACGGGGCGGGCATCACGTCCAAGATCGCCCGCAAGCTGCTGGACGGCGGCGTCGACGTGCTCACCACGGGCAACCACGTGTGGCGCCAGCGCGAGGTGTTCGGGTTCCTTACCGCGGACGAGCGCATCGTGCGCCCGGCCAACTACCCGGAGGGTGCCCCTGGTCGCGGGCTGACGGTGCGACCGGCCGCCGACGGCACGCCGGTCGCCGTCATCAACCTCGCCGGCAGCCTCTACCTGGACACCGGGCTGTCGCCCTTCCGCCTCGTCGACCAGCTGGTCGACGAGGCGCACAGGCTTGCTGCGACCGTGCTCGTCGACCTGCACGCCGAGGCGACCAGCGAGAAGGTCGCCATGGGCCACTACCTCGACGGCCGCGTCACCGCCGTCGTGGGCACGCACACGCACGTGCAGACGAGCGACGCGCGCGTGCTGCCCGGCGGCACCGCCTACATCACCGACGTCGGCATGACCGGCCCTCTGGAATCGGTGATCGGCGTGCGCACTGACATCATCGTCCGGCGCTTCCTCACCGAGTTGCCGCAGCGCTTTGAAGTCGAGGACGAGGGGCCGCGGCGGCTGAACGCCGTCGTGATCGCCGCCGAAGGCGGCGTGGCGACGGCGATCGAGGCGCTGGACGTCGTGGTCTGAGCTCGCGTCCGGCGCTGAAGCTTCGAGCGCGGGGGAGAGTGCCTTCCCCGTGTTCGCCGGAGCGTTCGGAGTGCCGCGGACTCAACGGTCGTACTGGCCGTACTGGCGCATGTGCTCTTGGGTGCCCAGGTAGTACACACCTGCCCCCAACCGCCACGTCGAAGGGTCAAGCGCCTGGCCGTTGTTCGCATCCGCGCTCTCGCTGGCGCGCATGATGGCCTCGTATTCCGCCACATCCAGACGGCGACGGAGACTCAGATCCTGTCGTGGATCGAGCCTATGGCCTTGCGTTGCCGCGCCCCGTGCGACGCGGGCGAAGAGCAGGGAGGCCCCGCAGCCGCTCCCGTAGGCGAACACACTGACGGTCCTGCCCTCGCGAGCCTCCTCGACCTTGCGGAGATAGTCCATGAGCGCAAGGAACAGCGATCCGGTGTAGATGTTGCCGACCGTTGCGTTCAGCTCCAGCCACGGGCTCACCCGCTCGGCGAAGGAGGCAGCGACCTGTTCCAGCAGAGCAGCGTCGTCCATGCTCAGCGTGCGCCCGAACTCCGCCTCCCAGTGTCGGCGATGAGCCTTCTTCGCCATCTTCACGAACGGCACGTGGTAGAAGCAGGCGTCGAGCCCCGCGATAGGCACTTGCCGTGCCGCGTTCGGCTTGCTCGCCGCGTCCGCCCATGCCCCGGCGAGCGCCTCCAGGTAGCAGGCGATGGAGTAGTGGCCGTCGGTGAAGGCGTACCTCGAGTAGAGCGGCCGCCAGAAGTCCATGACCTGTCGCGTGTAATCACCATAGATGTCCGGGTTGTACTCCAGCAGCCGTGGGCGCTCGCTCACGACCAGGGCGATGGCGCCGGCGCCCTGCGTAGGCTCGCCCGGTGTGTGGAGGCCGTAGCGGGCGATGTCGGCGGCGATGACGAGCGCCTTGCGGCCGCGTGCGCGGCCGGTGGCGATCCAGTCCATGGCCGCCGTCAGGCCCGCCGAGCCGCCGAGGCACGCGTGCTTCGTCTCAACGCTGCGGCAGTTCGTGGCCAGGCCGAGGTGTTCGTGCACGTACGTCGCGACGGGCTTGCTATGGTCTACGCCTGTCTCCGTACCGACGGCGAGCATGCCTATCTCGGACGGATCGATCTCGAAACGCGCGAGCGCCTTGTCACCGGCGGCGATCGCGAGACTCACCGTGTCCTCGCAGGGCGTCGGCACCGCCATGGCCATCTGTCCGAGACCTTCGATGTACTTGGCAGGGTCGACACCTCGCGCCACGGCGAGATCGGCCATGTCCAAGTAGTGCGCCGGCCCATGGAAGGCCATGGCGTCGATGCCCACAGTCCTGACCGTCATGTACACACTCCTTGCGTGGATCTCCTGTGAGCGAAGAATAGCACCGGGGCCGTTGCACGCCGGCTCTTCACTCGTGCGCTGCCCCGCGCCGGCGGTCGAACCCGGCGACGCGCTTCTACCGTGTGACTCAGCAGTGGCACTGTGGCCGTGCGGCCGCCGCACGCAGTCGCAGTGATAGAGTCGCGATGTGGATTCTGACCGGATGCTTGCTGAAGCCCGCGCGCTCATCGGCGTCACGAAGGTGCGGCGCTGCGAGGTGACGGCGCGCGACATCCGGCGTTTCGCGCAAGCGATCGGCGCGACCGACCCTGTCCATTTTGACGAGGACTACGCACGTTCGACGCGGTACGGCAGGGTAGTCGCTCCGCCGCTCTTCTGTCAGTCGTTGGCCTACGAGGACGTGCCACCCGACCGGTTGCCGGCCGACGGCTCGCCGATCGAGGTGTGCCTGCCCATCCCGGCGCGCCGCACCGTGGGGGGCGACAGCACGTTCACCGTGCATCGCCCGGTGCACGCCGGTGAGACGATCGTCGTCACCTCGCAGCTGAAGGATGTGTATGCCAAAGAGGGCAGAAGCGGCCTGCTCTTCATGGTCGTCATCGAGACCCGGTTCGACGATGCCGACGGCGCACCGGTGGCCTCCGAGACGGCCACCTATATCAAGAGAGCTTGAGCCGGCGATGTCCTCGACCGCCAGGGACTGGGAATCGCTCGAGCTTCCTGCGCCCATCCCTGAGATCGTGGTCAAGCCGGACCGCATGCAGATCTTCATGTTCAGCGCGGCCACGTGGAATCGCCATCGCATCCACTATGACAAGGATGCCGCGCTGGACGAGGGACTCCCGGACGTGGTCGTCCAGCGCTCCCTGATCGGCAACTTCTTGGCGCGCTTGCTCACGCAATGGCTGGGCGACACCGGTGACATCTACGAGCTCTCCTGGAGGGTGCTGGCCAGTGTGGTGCCCGGCCTATCCCTGCGCTGCACAGGTCAGGTGCTGACGATCGAGACGGTGGAAGGCGCGCGATACGCGGACTGCGAGGTGTACATGGCTGATGAGGCGGGTAACTCAGTCGCCACGGGCCGCGCGCGCCTGCGCCTTCATTGAGCGAAGCGGAGCTTAGTCATGCCGGCCATCGCGATACCCAGCAGCACGGCGCTCAGGGACATGCGTGCCCGCTTCGGCGTGGCCGCCACTCTGCAGCATGCCCTGTATCGGCTCGTCAACACAGTCGCGTTCTTCGAGTGGATCCACATCATCGTGCTCGATCGCGCTCAAGTAAGACCCCCCGATGCGGCACGCGCGGAGCGGTTCAGGGCGCGTTTCGCGACACTAGAAGACCTGGAAGCGATGGCGGCCGACCCGCGCTTCGCCATCGGCCCGGCCAGGCTTGAAGGCTACCGCGCCGGCGAGTCCTGCCTGCTGAGCTACGTGGACGATGAGCTTGCGGGCTACGCTTGGGCTCATGACCTGGGCCGGGCGCAGATCCTTCCCGGTTTCGTGGTCTCGGTGCCGAAGCAGTACCTCTACAACTACGCGGCAGTCACCCTGCCACAGTATCGGGGCCTCGGGCTGCAGCCCTACCGGCATCATCAACTGCTCGGCAGCGGACCATGGCAGGACAAGAGCGGGCTGCTTGGCTTCGTCATGCACACGAACTTCGCATCGCGCCGCGGTCAGGCCAAGAGCGGATACCGGACGATAGGGTGGATCTGTCTCGTCGGCAGCCGTCGTCACTTCCGTGCGTTCTTCTCGGGTTCGCTGCGCCGGATGGGTATTCGCCGGCTCTGAGCGGCCGGTGTCCGTCGGCTGCGCCACCCTCCGCCTGGGTCTGGCTCTAGCCCATCGAGAGAATCTCGCGGTGCGCCCTCTGCTCTCACGGCGCGGCGTTTCCGAAGCTGTCAGCTCCGACAACACATGTGCACGCAGATCCGCGATAGCCACTACGCTCGGGGAGGCCCGGCATGGCATACTGCGGCCCCGGTGCTGCGAGTCATGGGCGTTCCACGCACAGGGAGAGGGGCTGGATGAAGTCGGTGTGCATCGCGTACGGCCTGGGTTGTCCGCGAGCAGCGGTCGACAGTGCTCGCCTCAGCGAGTATGTGCGTGCGAACCGCTGGCCCGTGGCGAACAGGATCGAGGAAGCGGACGTCATCCTCGTGACCCTGTGTGGCTACAACGCCGATCAGGAGGAGAGGAGCATCCATCTGCTGGACTCCGCCGACCGAAGAAGAAAGCCGGGTTCCAAGCTCGTCGTCGTCGGTTGCCTTGCGGGGATCGCAGCGGACAGGCTCCGGGCCTCCTACGATGCCGACCTCGTCCCGCCGGTGGACGGCGCCGACCTGGATGGGATCCTGGGCGCTACCGTCCCACTCGACGCGATCGCCGATCCCAACGAGATCGAGCCGTACATCCGCAGCGCGGAGAGCTACCTCGACGACACCGATCGCCACCCCGGCGACGGGAGAGTCAAGTCAGTGATGCGTCGAGCGCTGGTGGATTCCGGCGCCCGAGAGCTCCTGCGCCGTCGTCAGTGGAAGCGAGAGCTCATTCACCTCGTTCGCAGGGAACGCGTCTTCAGCATCCGGGTAGCCGAAGGGTGCGCCGGCCAGTGCACGTTCTGTGCGATCCGCTTTGCCGCCGGTCCACTCCGCTCCAAGCCCCTCGAAGCCGTGCTGTCCGAGTTCGACGCGGGGCTCGCGGGCGGCTACAAGCACTTCAGGCTCATCGCCGGTGACCTTGGCTGCTACGGGCAGGACATCGGCACCACTGTGGCCGAACTGCTGCACCTCATGATGCAGCGTACCGGCGATTTCGAGCTGACCCTTCTGGACTTCAACCTCAAGTGGTTCATCGCGTACTCAGACTCCCTGTTGGACGTCCTCTCGCGGAATCGGGCCCGTCTGCGATCGCTCACGCTGCCGATGCAGTCGGGCAGTGACCGCGTTCTGCAGCGGATGCGGCGCGGGCACACAGCTCGCGACGCTCAGACGGCCCTCAGGGCGCTGCGCCAAGCCTGCCCGCAGGTGGACCTGAACACACAGGTCCTGGTGGGCTTTCCCGGCGAGACCGAGGACGACTTCGAGGACACGCTGAAGGTTCTGAGAGCGGTCCGATTCGACTGGGTACAGTTCTACGACTATCAGGACCGACCCGGCACCGAGGCGAGCGACATGCCGGGCAAGGTGGCTCGAGACGTCATCAGGGCGCGCAGCCTCCGTGCGCGTCGGGAGACCGGCTTGCGGCGGGCGGCGTTGGAGTACCGACTCACGCGCACGCCGGAGGATCGGCTTGCCGCGCGACGTGTCAAGAGGCTGAGCGAAACAGCAGGGACGGCCGGCGACAGGGGTCCGCGGACGGGCTGAAGGGTAGCTGTGCGAGCGTCGCGGCGGGTGTCGCTCGCGCCATATTGTCAGTTCTGTCAACGCTTAAGCTCGAATCGCCTCCCTGGAGCCTGTAGACGACTGCCGCGGCGCGCCGATAATGGGTATGCTAGCGGCAGGCAACGGCGGGCTCATGAGTGCTTGCCGGAGCTGTGACGCCGGCCCCCCGAGCAGCGCGGATGCTGCACGCGGAGGGCCGGCACACGTGTCAGAGAGGGCGGTTCGGTGGCGAACGGGTACGCGGAAGAGCAGAAGCTGACGGTAGAACGCTTCTCTGGAGCTGAAGGCGCCGCTGCCGCACGTCTGCCGGACCCCGGTGTCGCGCGGCTCGCGGCGACCGTCGGCGCCGACTTCGTCGCCCTGGGCGTGAGCGCGTTGGCGACCGCCCTCATCACGACCCGACACGGACGTGCTCTGCTGGGGATGAGCCGTGGCGACGAGCTCGGCATGTCCGACGGGGCGGTCCTGCTGGCTCTCGGCGCGCTGACCGTGTGGACCGTGTTCGTCTTCTACGCCATCGGCCTGTACCGCAAGCCGCGCCACAGCATCGGATGGTCGACCCTGGTCGAGGCCGTCAGAGGGCTGACGGCCCTCACGACGGCCTGCTGGACGGCACTCCTGGTGCTCTACGCGGCGACGGGGTCGCCGCACGTGATCGGCGTGCCCCTTGCGTTCTGGGCGGTCGCCGTCGTGAGCGTGCCCGTCGCCCGCTGGCTCTCGCGCAGCGTGTTCTGGTCTGAGCCGGCGCTCACCGAGCGGGTCTTGATCGTCGGCGCCGGCGAGGTCGGCCACCTTGTGGCCGCGAAACTGCGCCGTCGCCGCGACTTGCACATGGACGTGATCGGCTTCCTGGACGACGGCGAGCCGCGGCGCAACGGCGACGGGCCGGCGCCGCCGATCCTCGGCACGCTCGAGGATCTCGCCGGCGTGATCCGTAAGCGGCACATCACTCGGGTGATCGTCGCCTTCTCACAGGCGCGGCACCAGCGCTTCCTCGACGTCGTGCGCACCTGCGCCGACGCCGACGTTCGCGTGAACATCGTGCCGCGCCTCTTCGAGGTCATCAGCTCGCGCGCCGGCGTCGACGAGATCGAGGGCATCCCGCTCCTCGACGTCGCCAACGTCGAACTGAGCCCCTTCAACATGAGCGTCAAGCGCGCCTTCGACCTCGTCGCCGGCGGGCTTCTCTGCGTCGCCGCCCTGCCGGTCGTCGGCGCCCTCGCCGTGATCGTGAAGATCGACTCGCGGGGCCCTGTGTTCTACCGCCAGGAGCGCATGGGGCGTGGCGGCAAGGTCTTCCGCATCTTCAAGATGCGCTCCATGGCCGACGGCGCCGACAAGATGCGCGACGAGCTCGCCGACCAGAACGAGTACTCGGGCCCCATGTTCAAGATCAAGGAAGATCCGCGCATGACCCGCGCGGGCACCTGGATGCGGCGCTGGAGCCTCGACGAGGTGCCGCAGATCCTCAACGTCATGAAGGGCGACATGAGCCTCGTCGGCCCGCGCCCGCTGCTGGTCAGCGAGGCCGCGCAGTGCGAGGGCTGGACCCAGAAGCGGCTCGACATCACCCCCGGCATCACCGGCCTGTGGCAGGTGAGCGGGCGCAACGACATCCCGTTCGACGAGATGGTGAAGCTCGACTACATGTACGTCACGGGGTGGAGCCTCAGCTGGGACGTCAAGCTGCTGCTGCAGACGGTGGGGGCCGTGCTCGCGAAGCGCGGCGCGTACTGAATCGCTCTCGCACCCTCTGCGCCGCTCTCTCTCGCGCTCACGCTAAACGTGTATCGCCCCGGCGCGGGTAGCAGGCAAGCAACAGGACGAGACAGGCGACGACCGACAGCAGGACCACCCATGCGCGTCCGTCCGAAGCGTGGTTGTCCACGATACGGAAGGTGAGGAACGTCGCGGTCAGGGCGGTGAAGAGGATCTCCATCCGGAGGATGACGAGGTGTCCGAGCGGATCCCTCGCCGCGGAGAAGGCGCCGAGAGCGAGCGCCAAAAAGGCCGCCCCAAGGACGCGCACGGAGGTCGCGTTGGCGACCGCGGCCGCCCAACCGAGTTGGAAGATGAGGGGCAGCGCCACGGCGACGCAGCCCGCGCCGAACAGGAGTTGGATCAGGCGCAGTACCGTCGGGCTCCCTCGCGCCCCGGCTCGTCTTCCCGTCACCGACCCTGCTTTGCACGAGAGTGTGCCCAGGACCGGAGGTCTCGGACTGGCCGTCTCTGAATCAGGGGGTCCACTTCCAGGACCATACGATCACCCGCGCGTCGCATCCCTTCAACCCGCCGATTCGGCATGGCCGACCCGACCGTGCTACCGCCAAGACGGCGGCGACGACAGCGACGACCGTCGCCGCCGCCGGAAACTCGCGTGTAGCGCATAGCTGGAGGAGAGTACCAGAGTCGCCGGCGTGGTGTCGCGCGGCTCGCCGGCGTGTGTACCGGACCATCCACAGGATCCCACGGGTAAGAAGCGACACGGTCGGCGACGGGCGCTGCGTCCGAGCGTCTCGGAGCAGTGCACGTTGGCTGCTGAGGCAGGCCTCTCCGGAGCCTGTTGTCCGCGCGATCTGCCGCCGATAGCATGATTTGGGGAGACTACTCGGCGCGACCCCGTAGCTGTTGCGGCACTGCCTACGTGCAGTTCTCCACGTACCAGCGGTACGTGCGCTGCAGGCCGTCCTCGAGTGCGACCGCGGGCGCCCAGCCCAGGCTGCGCAAGCGACTCACATCCATGAGCTTGCGCGGCGTGCCGTCGGGCTTGGAAGTGTCCCACTCGACGGCACCTTCGTGACCCACCACACGCTGGACGAGAGCAGCGAGTTCACGGACGCTGAGATCCTCGCCGCAGCCCACGTTGAGCATGCCGTCCGGTACCTCGGCTGCGCGCGAGTCCTGCAGGCAGAACACCACTGCGCGGCCGACGTCGTCGACGAAGAGGAACTCGCGCCGCGGTGTGCCGCTTCCCCACAGGCGTACCGGGCCACCTCTCATCTTGGCCTCGTGGAACTTGCGGATGAGAGCGGGTAACGCATGGCTGGACCGGAGGTCGAAGTTGTCGCCCGGCCCGTACAGATTGGTCGGCATCAGCGAGAGATACCGTGTGCCGTACTCGCGGTTGAGGCTGCGACAGAGTTCGATGCCGGCGATCTTGGCCACAGCGTAGGCTCGGTTGGTCTCTTCGAGCGGCCCCGTGAGCAGGTACTCCTCGCGCAGTGGCTGCGGCGCCTCGCGCGGGTAGATGCAGGAGCTGCCGAGGAAGATGAGCCGCCGGACCCCGCTCGCGAACGCCTCCCCGATGACGTTCGTCTCGATCTGCAGGTTCTGGTAGATGAACTCCCAGGGCTTCTCCCAGTTGGCGAGGATGCCACCCACCGTGGCGGCGGCGATGATGACCACGTCGGGTTTCTCGTCGGCGAACAAGCGCCTCGTTGCTGCTTGGTCGGTGAGATCGAGCTCGTCCTTGTCGCGCACGACGAGGTTCTCGTACCCGGTCTCGAGCAGGGCGCGGTGAATGGCACTGCCGACGAGGCCGGTATGACCGGCGAGGTAGACTCGCGCGCGTCTGTCGTCTGCCTGGGCCACGCGGACTCCTTTCGGGTCGACCGTCCTGCTCGCCAGGCGGGTATGACGGCCGGGGCGATGGTCTCTGCACCTACTCCCGGTGCTCTTTCACGGCAAAACCGCGCTGCTTCAGCAGGGCGTCCGCACGCGCGTCGGCGAGGTCGGCGGCGACCATCTCATGGGCGAGCTCGTCGAACGACACGGTCGCCCGCCAGCCGAGGCGCTCCCGCGCCTTGGTGGGATCGCCGATGAGGCTTTCGACCTCGGTGGGCCGGAAGTAGCGCGGGTCGACGCGCAGCACCGCCGTGCCTGGGGCGACCGGTCCCTCGCCGTCCAGGAGGGCGGGATGCGAGACGGTGTCCGCGGTGGCAGGCCGTTGACTGAGGTCGCCGCGCCGCGCGGCGCTCAGGCGCGGCAGGTCGACCACCTCGACGACGCCTACCTCGTCCGCGCCCTCGCCTTCGAAGCGCAGGGCGATGCCGACCTCGGCGAACGCCGTGAGCACGAAGTCGCGCACGCTTCGCTGCACGCCGGTGGCGATCACATAGTCGTCTGGCTCGTCCTGCTGAAGCATGAGGTGCATGGCGCGCACGTAGTCGCGGGCGTGGCCCCAGTCGCGGCAGGAGTCGAGGTTCCCGAGGTAGAGCTCCTTCTGCAGCCCGAGGGCGATGCGCGCGACCGCGCGCGTGATCTTTCGCGTCACGAAGGTCTCCCCGCGGATCGGACTCTCGTGGTTGAAGAGGATGCCATTCGAAGCGTGCATGCCGTACGCCTCGCGGTAGTTCACGGTGATCCAGTAGCCGTAGACCTTGGCGGCGCCGTAGGGGCTGCGCGGGTAGAACGGCGTTGTCTCGCGCTGCGGGGTCTCTTGCACGAGGCCGAACATCTCGCTCGTGGAGGCTTGGTAGAAGCGCACCTTGCGCTCGAGGCCGAGGATCCGGATCGCCTCGAGCAGGCGCAGCGTCCCGAGCGCGTCGGCGTTCGCCGTGTACTCGGGCGTCTCGAACGAGACCTGCACGTGTGACTGAGCGGCCAAATTGTAGATCTCGTCCGGCTGCGTCTCCTGGATGATGCGGATGAGGTTTGTCGCGTCGGTCATGTCGCCGTAGTGCATGAAGAAGCGCACGTTCGGCTGATGCGGGTCGGTGTAGAGGTGGTCGACGCGGTGGGTGTTGAAGAGACTCGCGCGGCGCTTGATACCGTGCACGGTATAGCCCTGCTCGAGCAGCAACTCGGCAAGGTAGGCGCCGTCCTGGCCGGTGATGCCGGTGATGAGCGCGGTGCGGGTCACTCAGTCCCTCCCATGCCGTGCTTGGTGGAGAGAGATACTCTACGTCAGATGCGGGCGTTGCGTCAGGCGCGGCCTGCTCGAGCGACTCCCGGCATGAGACGGGCTGCTAACATGGCGGAACGTCGAACGACGATGCGTGGAGCGCGGTTGGCCCAGTCTCGTCCCAGTGCGTCCGTGACCATGCGGGACTTGCCGCGAGTCATATGGCGGCTGAAGTGGCTCGTCACGGCCATCGTCCTCGCGGTCGCGACCTGCGCGGTGACCGCCTTCGTCGTTCTCGGCAGACAGACCTACGGCTGCGAGAAGCCGCTCACGACCTCGACCCTGACCAACCACAGGATCTGGGGCGGCGCCCACGACGTGACCTACTCCTACGTCCGGTTCGAGGGCTACTCGGGCTCGTCGCCCAACTCCTGGACCTGCCTCTCCATGGCGGTCAACGCGAGCCATCCCGGCGACATCCACGACATCACCTTCGACCA
>DDYF01000042.1 GCA_002347645.1 Thermoleophilia bacterium UBA2241
GTTGAGCACGACGACGTCGGCCAGCCGCAGGTTGACCTCGCCCGGGTAGTAGACGAGGCCGTTGCCGGGACGGTGCGGGTCGGCGACGGTGAAGTAGAGGTCGGCCTTGTAGAAGCTGAAGTCGTTGTTGCCGCCGTCCCAGAGGATGACGTCGGCCTCCTTCTCGGCCTCGCGCAGGATGGCCTCGTAGTCGACGCCGGCGTAGATCACGTTGCCCGCGGCGACGTGCGGCTCGTACTCCTCCATCTCCTCGATCGTGCACTCGTGCTTGGCCAGGTCGGCGATGGTGGCGAAGCGCTGCACGGCCTGCTTGGCGAGGTCGCCGTAGGGCATGGGGTGGCGGATCGAGACGACCTTCTTGCCCGCCTCGATGAGCATGCGCTGGACCTTGCGGCTGGTCTGGCTCTTGCCGGCGCCGGTGCGCACCGCGCAGACCGCGATCACCGGCTTGGTGCTCTTGACCATGGTGTGGTCGGGGCCCAGGAGGCGGAAGTCGGCGCCCAGCGCGTTGACCAGCGCCGAGCGGTGCATGACGTACTCGTAGGGCACGTCGGAGTAGGCGAACACGACCTGCTCGACGCCGTGCTCCCTGACGAGCCCCGGCATCGCCGACTCGTCGTGGATCGGGATGCCGTCCGGGTAGAGCTCGCCGGCGAGGACGGCGGGGTACTTGCGGTCGTCGATGTAGGGGATCTGCGTGGCGGTGAAGGCCACGACGTCGTACTTCTCGTTGCCGCGGAAGTAGGTGTTGAAGTTGTGGAAGTCGCGCCCCGCGGCTCCCATGATGAGGACTTTCGTGCGTTCGGCCATGCTCACTCCTGTGGTTTCGAGGTCCCTCCGCGCCACGATCCGATGTCAGGCCGGCGGAGTGAACACCTTGTGGACGTAGGGTGACGTGAAGAGCTGCACCGTGGCAGCGTAGGTGGGACGAAAGCGAAGGACGTCGCCGAGGCGCGGGGGAGCGACCGTGTCGTGCACGTCGCAGATGAGATGGTCGCTGGACGCGCCGAGGATCTCGACCCCGGCGTCGAGCGGCGTCAGGTACTCGGGCATGACGTCCTGGCGCCCGAGGGCGAGGATCGCGCGGCGGCGGTCGCCCCTGTCGGTGAAACGGGGCTTGTTGCCATAGGCGTCCTGGGCGACCGTCCCGCGCGGCATGCTCGGTTTCACCTTGCACTCGATGACGGGCGCCGCGAGCTCGAAGACGTCGGTGCGCAGATCGAGGATCGGCTCGCGTGTGAGAGTGTCGACGCCGTGCAGGATGGTCTCGCCGACGCGCAGCGTCGTGACGCCGGCCGGCATGCGGCCGGAGGCGATCATGCCCACCGAACCCGAGTTGCCGCCGCCGACCAGCAGGCGGCGGCCGACGCGCTGCTCGGTGGCGCGAGCGAGCTCGATGAGCTCCGACATGTTCCGCTCGTCGGGCATGATCGCGCCGTAACAGGTGAGGTTGACGCCGACGCCGGCCAGGTCGACGTGGGCGAGTGCCTCGACCGCGTCGACGAACGCCGGCAGATCGGCCGGCAGGATGCCCTCGCGCAGGTCGCCGAGGTCGACCATCACCATGACCTGATGACGGCGTCCGAGGGCGGCGGCCGCGCCGTCAAGCGCCGCGCAGGTCTCGAGCTCGCTGGCGAGCGAGAGGTCGAACAGCCGTACCGTGTCGGCCGCCAGCGCGGGCGGCGGCGTGCGCAGCAGCCAGACGGGCGCCGCAGTGCCGGCGGCGCGGTGCCGCTCGGCGTTCGCGTGCCGCGACTCGCCGAGCGCGACCGCCCCCCCCTCCAGCATGGCCCTCCCCACCTCGGGCGAGCCGCAGGTGCACTTCGTGACAGCCACGACCTCGACACCGCCCAAGGCACGCACGACGGTGCGCGTGTTCGCGGTGATCTTCGCGAGGTCCGTCGTCAGTGTCGCGTGCGCGCTCATGTCCCTCCGGGGACGCGCCGCGCGCACGAGGCGCGAGGCTGCATAAGAGGTATGCAGAAGCTTATGGCCGTCGCGCCGGCCGCGCAAGCGTCGCGCCGTTCGGCGCCGGAGCTCGACCGCGGGCCGCCGACGTGGCTCACGGTAGGTAACAGACGCTGCCTCCGGCAGGGAACGTCTCCGCGGCCGCGACCTCGTCCCACGGCGCCGCCGAGACGTGGCTCGCCAGCGTCGCGAAGTCGGCCGCGTCGACGAGCAGCGCGACGTGCCCGTCCCGGCGTAAGGCACGTCGTCATCACGCGCCACGGGCAGCTACGGGACCAGTTCAGACGCCGAGGCTGCGCCGCATGAGGGCGACGACGGCCTCGCCCGGGAAGTGCGCGAGGAGGACGCCGCAGCATGCGAAGAGGTAGTCGCGGTCGACCACGCAGCGCGCGTCCTGAGGCGGCAGCAGGCGCTCGCCGCCGTTCCTGGCGCGCACATCGAGCAGCAGCGCTTCGCCGCCGGGCAGGCGCGTGAAGGCGCCGCCGGTGCCGATCACCCAGCGGCACGCCGTGAGGTCGCGGCCCCGGGCCACCGTCTGGCGCCCGGTCGGCGTGTAGAGGTACGTGAGCCGCCCGGCGTGCCGCTGCACGGCGGCGACGGCGGCGTAGTGCGCCAGGGTGAGCGCAGCGTGCACCTCGTCCGGGGTCGTGGGGATCGCCGGCGGCAGCTTCGTCGGCCGCTCCTGCTGGGCAAGCATCTCGACCACGTGCGCGGCGCTGACGTAGGTGCCCAGGTCGCCCTCGACGGTACGTTTGCTGTGCGGCTGCGGCTCGGTCTGGATCGGGGCGTACTCGATGCTGCCGTCGGTCACGGAGTGGACGTCGGTGGTCGCCCCGCCGACGTCGATCGCGACCAGGTCGCCGATGTCGTCGGCGAGGCGCTCGCAGGCGACGAGGACGGCGCCCGGCGTGGGCAGGATCTTACCCGTGACGAGCGCGCCGATGCGCTCCATGCCAGGCGCGTGGATGATGTGGTCCTCGAAGGCGTCGTGGATCACGTGCCGGGCCGGGACCACGTCGAGCTCGTCGATGCCCGGGTAGACGTTGGGGGTCACCCGCACCTCGAACCCGGCCTCGTGCAGCATCTGGCAGGCCTCGTCGCAGACCGCGGAGTTGCCGCCGTAGATGACCATGGGCTTCTTGCCGGCGGCGAGCACGCGGTCCTGGATGGGAGCCGCGAGGACACGCTCGACACCGGGCGCCGCCTCGGACACGGCCGCGGCGGCACTGAAGTCGACCGCGGCGAGCATCTGGGCGTTGTGCAGGACGGTCTCGACGTCGCCGCCCTCCACCCCACCGGCGAGCATGATCACGTTGGGACGCGCCGCGGCGACGCGCTCGAGGTCGTGGCGGCGCAGGCGGCCGGCGGTCTGGAACTCGACGACCCCGCCCGCGCCCAGCGCCGCCTCGCGCGCCGCCATCGCCGTCATCTTGGCCGTGAGGCCGTGCACAGTCATGCGCAGGCCGCCGGCCGCCGAGCTCGTGGCGAGGAACTGGCGCGGCTCCAAAGGCCCGGTGACGGCCTCGACCTGCGCCCGGGCCGCGTTCACGCCGACGGTGACGTCCCCGTCGAGGACCGAGGTCGCGGCGATACCCTGCGCCAGGAGGCGGGGCCCGTCACCGCCGGCGCCGCTCTGGGCGCTGAGCCCGTCGAAGGCGCTGACGACGGTGGTGGTCGAGCCGATCTCGGCGACGAGCGCGTCGACGGGGCGCGNNCGCGTCACGCCTTCTCCGCCGCCCGCGCGCGCAGCGCCTCGACCATGAAGCTGGCCACGTTGTGGCCCTTGGTGCCGCGGCCGAAGCCGGCGTCCATGCCCCAGCTCCTCGCGAGCTCGTCGGTGACCTGCGTGCCGCCGCTGATCAGCAGCAGCTTGTCGCGCACGCCCTTCTCCACCGCGAGGTCGGAGATCTTCTCCATGTTCTGGCGATGGATCTCGCCGTGGGTGATGATCGTACTCAGCAGCACGGCGTCGGCGGCATGCTCGATCGCGGCGTCGAGGAGCTTGTCGACGGGCACGGAGGTGCCCAGGTACACGCATTCGATGCCGTACTTCTCGATGCCGCCGTGCTTGATGTCGATGATCTCGCGCATGCCGACCGAGTGCTCGTCGTTGCCGACCGTCGCGGCCACCGCCTTGAGGCCGTGCTCCTTGACGTAGGCGCGGATGTCGTCCTCGGGGACGAGCTGCACCTCCTGAGGGATGATCAGCGTCGCTGGATCGACGACCACGTCCAGCCGTCCGCGCACCTCCACCAGCGTGCCCTCGGCGGGGTGCATGACCTGCTTGTGGATGACCTCGGGCTCCTGGAGGTTCATCGCCTTGGCGAGCTCGAGCGCGGCAAACTCGGCCACGCGCTCCTGGGCTGGCAGGAACATGGTGACGACGACGAATCCGTCGCCCGCCCACTGCACCTCGGGCTTGATGAGGTCCTTCTCGCGAAGCTCGCAGGTCCGCTCCAGCCGCACGTTGACGTTGTCCTCGGGGTCGAGCTCGTCGATGAACGGGATGAGCCCCTCGTCACAGAGCGTGCAGCCACCGACAGGGTCGCACGCCTTCGTGAGCCCGTCGGGCAGGTGGTTGTCGCCGAAGTGGTGGCACACGGGCGCCATGTAGTCGGCGGCGCGCTCGATGACCGTGCCCACGCCGACGCCGCCGTCGATCTTGCGGAAGATGCCGTCGTCGTTGGTCTCGGGGTAGCACCCCGAATCGACGAAGTAGCCCTCCTGCACGGCGCCGAAGTAGCCGCCGTCGCGCACCATGCCCTCGAGGAAGAGGACCGCGCGCTCCTTGAGCTCGCGCACCTTGCTCTTGAGCTCGGGCGCATCGCGGTCGACCTTGACCACCTTGCGCAACCCGTCCAGGCCGACGAGCGTCTGGCGCGCCGTGTTGACCGCGTGCACGTTGTTGTAGTGCCACGGCACGTTGCGGCCCTCGTCCGGCGTGATCGTGCTCTGGATGTCGGCCGACGTCAGCCGGCTGACCAGCATGTTCAGGACGTGGTTGACGGTCGCCTCGCGGCCGCACGACTCGATGTAGCGCGTGTTCTGCTGGGCGCGCATCTTGTACTGGCCGAAGAGGTCGCGCAGCGCGACCGCGTACGGCAGGTCCATGCGCACGCACGGGGCCGGCGCGGCGTCCGGCGGCACGGTGCTCAGGCAGATGTTCTCGGGCGGCATCCCGGCCTTGACCGAGTAGGCGCAGTTGATGGCGTGCTGCACGAGCAGCTCGGGCATGACCTTCCACGCCTCGCGCGCGGTAGCGTTGGCGTTGTGGGCACCGTCGATCTGCGCCATGTTCACGGCCGCCATGATGCGCTTCGCCACCGCCGCGTCGACGAAGCTGCGCACCATGTTGATGTTGCGGTAGAGCACGTTGTACTGCGGGTCCTGGTGGGCGCCGTTGACGCCCTCCTCGGCGAACATCACGGCCATCTCGGGGCCGGCGACGCCGCTGACGTAGCTGTGGAAGTTGATCGGCCGCCCGACCTCATCCTCGATAAGATCGAGGGCCTTGCGCGTCGCCCGCACCTGCTTGCGCGTCACGGCGATGCCGCCGACGCCCTCCGGCGTGCCCTCGAGCAGGTTGTCCATGTGGCTCTGGCCCGCGGTGCGGATGACCATGATGTGGTCGGCGCCGTGCCAGGCCGTCATGCGCATGCGGCGGATGTCGTCCTCAAAGCGGCCCGAGGCGATCTCCGTCGTCACCACGCAGTCAGGCTGCGGGTCGATGTTCGCGAAGTAGTGGGCCGCCGGCAGCGGCACGCTGCGGCGCAGGCTGCGCGAGGTCTCGCGGTACGAGAACGGCCCGATCACCTGGTCCTCGACCGGGGTCCGCCAGGTCCAGCCCCGGCGCCGCGGACGGTAGTCCTCGAGGCCTTGCAGGATCTCGTCCAGGTCGATCTTCTCGTCCTGGTCGAGCGGGTGTCGGCTCGCCCAGTCGTCGGGGCGGGCGCCGGCGGGCGCGTACGGCTCCGGCGCCTTCGCCGGGCGGTGATGGCCCTTCTCGCCCGTCTCAGGCGTCATCGCGGCCACCCCACTTCTTCTCGACGACGTCCCAGCCCTCGCCCGCGGCCAGCCTCGCCGCCGCCTGCCGCACGTCGACGTCCCACTTCTGGGCGCAGTGCAGGACGAGGTGCCCGGCGCCGTGGCCGAGCAGGCCGCGCTTGTCGATCTCGTTCACGACCGCGTTGCCGGTCGGCGAGTCGACGCCCATGCGCATCAGCACCGAGCGCTCGATGCTCGGCGAGGTGTGCGTCCGCGCGAGGTCGATGAGGGGGTCGACGATCTGGTCGACGAGCTCCCAGAAACGCGTCTCGAGCTGCTCGTCCGGGAGGTCGGCGAGATGCGTCCGCCACGCGAGGTACTCGTCGGCGCGGGCCATCTCAGTCCCCCTTGAGCTCGGTCAGCATCGCCTCGATCGCGGCGGTGTCCGTGTTCGTGTCGACCGCGAGGAAGGCGATGTCGTCGGCCGTCGGAGCGTAGCCCTCGGGCGCGTTCTTGAGCGCGTTACGCACGTAGCTCTTGCGCATGCGGGCGACGTCGAAGTCGTTGGCGCGGATCTGCTCGATCGACTCGGGGATGACGATGACCTTGCCCGGGGCGTTGCCCTTCGGGTCGCCGGCACGCACCTCGACGCCCATCTGCTTGGCGAAATTGAGCTGCGACCAGTGGTGCTTCCCCGCCCCCGTGTACTCGGTCTCCTGCACGACGATCGTCGCCTCGCAGGGCAGGTCTTGAGCCAGACTCACGGCCGCGGTCATGGCCGTGTTGCCGGCCGGGCCGCGCTCGAGACCCTCGAGCTTGGCCATCGCCTCGGTGATGTAGAACACCTCGCCCTGCGTGACCGTCATGTAGCGATCCATGTAGCGCAACGGCCGCGCCGCGTTGCGCGGCACGTCGGCGCGGTCGGGCCAGGTGGCGAACGGCACGCCAAAGCCGGTGTGGCCGGTCGTGAAGCTCTTGCGGTTGAAGTCGTTGTCGCTGGCCATGTGCAGGCCGCTCAGGTCGACCGAAGCGCTGACGATCTGGGTCCCGGTCGCGCCGGCGCGCTTGAGACCGCGAGCGGTGCCCGTGGTGTTGCCGCCGCCGGCGTGCGTGACGATGACGTGCGTCGGGTCGGCACCCGTGAGGGCGCGCATCTCGTTCGCGATCTCGAGACCAAGGGTCTCGATGCCGCTCACCCCGAACGAGCTGTAGAGCGAGGCGGCGAAGTAGCCCGTCACGTCGAGCAGCTCGACCATGTGAAAGAACAACTCCGGGCCGACGGTCATCTGCACGACCTCGGCGCCGTACGACTCGCAGATGCGCCCCTTCTCGACGATCTCCGGCTGGCCGACGTGGCGGCTGTCGAAGGTCTCCTGGCAGATGATGCACTTGAGGCCGTTACGTGCCGCCTGGCTGGCGACCGCGGCGCCGTAGTTGCCCGACGTCGCGGCGATGATGCCCTCGTAGCCCTTCTCCTTGGCGACGTGGATGCTTACGCTGGCGCGACGGTCCTTGAAGGCGCCGGCCAGGTTCGCGGCCTCGTCCTTGACGAAGATGCGCGCGCCCTTGCCGGGCGCGCTGATGCTGCGCACGAGATCGGTCAGGTTCCTGAGCTCGAGCAGCGGCGTGTTGCCGACGCCCGCCCTGGTCTGGATGCCGACGATGTCGTCGAGGCTGTAGCCGTGCGCGGTCATCATGCGCTCGTAGTCGAAGGCGATCGGGCTCAGCTCGAACTCGCCGTAGTCCATGCCCAGCGCCTTGCGCATGATCTCTCCGCGGCGCGCCATGATGGCGTCGAACTTGGTGGCCATCAGCACTCACCGCCTTCGGCCGGCGTGCAGCCGCACCCGCAACCGCAGCCGCCCGTCGCCTCAGCCGCCTCCGTGGCACGATAGGCGGCGAGTCGCGCACGCAGGTCGCGACCGACGCGCGTGAGTTCGGGGATCGGGTCGCCGTAGGTGATGAAGTAGCCCGGATTCACGGCGGAGAGCGCGCCCGTCACCGCGCGGCCGGTCATCGTCTCGATGGTCACCTCGTCGCCCATGCCGGCTTCGCCCTGGGCGAACCCCTTGACCCACATCATGAGCGGCTTCTCCGCCGTCTCCGGCGGCAGGTTCTTGCTGCGGTCGTCCGGGTCGAGCAGCTTGCACTCGACCTCGACCCAGTCGCCTTCGCGTGCTTGTGTCGCGTCGCTCAACGCGGTCACCCCTTTCGGGTGGTCAGGCGGCGCGCCGCAGATGCTTGCGCGCGCGGCTCGCCTCTCGTCGTCGGGGTCATGCGCTCGGCGTCCAGAAGCGCGGCAGCGGCATGTCGACGACGGTCAGCATGCCGGCCGGCGCGGCCTTCATGAGCGGGATGTAGTTGCCCGTGCTCGCGTACGTGCCCTTGCCGCCCGGGATCTCCGGCTTGTTCGCCATGTTCACGTTCGGCTCGCCGTGGATCTCGATGTAGTCGCCGGTCTCGACGCCCTCCATCTCGGGATGGATCTGCTGCGGGTGGATGAGCTCGATCTTGAGCTCTCCGCCCACGTAGCCACGCCCGATGTGACGGCAGCCCGCGACGTCGTCGGGGGCGACGCGCACGTGCGGCGTGGAGCGCTCGACCGTCGTCGTGATCGGCTCGCGCGTCTCCTCGATACGATCGATCTTCCAGCCCAGGGCCTTGCCGATCAGGTAGATCGACTCGGGGAAGCCGATGTGACCCACGATGCTGCCGTCGGCCACACCCTTCGTGAACTGCTCCACGGTCGTGCCGACGCCCTGGCCGTTGAGGACCGTCGGCCCGAACGGCGACAGGTCGTTGACGCGGGTCGCGACGATCTTGTCGACACGCAGGCAGACCGAGCTCCACATGGAGATGAGCGCGTCGAGCATGAAGCCGGGGTTGATGCCCGTGCCAAGGACGCTGACGCCGTGCTTCTTGGCGAGCGCGTCGATCTTGTCGGCCCAGGCGGCGTCGCTGGCCCACGGGTACGACAGCTTCTCGGCGATGCAGATGACGTTGCAGCCCGCTTCGACGGCCGGCTCGATCTGGGGGGCGACCTCGTGGAGGTTGCTCTGCGTGTTGATGCAGACGACGTCGGGCTGCTTCGCGAGCACGGACGCGAAGTCGGTCGTCATCTTGACGTCGCACGGGCGCCCGAGGAGCTCGCCGACGGTCTTCCCTTCTTTGGCGGGGTTGGTGACGATGACGCCGACGAGGTCGATGTCACGGGGCCTGTCGAGGATGAACCCCAGGAGACCCTGGCCCATCATCCCTGTGCCCCACTCGGCTACCCTGATCATCTCCGCTCCTGTGTGTCGTGATTACACCGGTGAATGCCAAATATGCACGGGCGGACGCGACTCTATCACGGTCTCAACGGGGGCCCCGGACGGCAACGGGTCGACAGTTGCGACGGCGAGCGGGGGGCGAGGAGGTGGGAGACCGCCCGGCCATGGACGAAGGCGCGCGCCGCGCGCAGTGCAGGGCGCGCGGCTCGCCGTTCACTACGGGCGGGCGGGTGGAGGCTGGTCGACCGTGTCGTGCAGGAGGACGGAGAGCTCCTTGCCCATCATCGCCTCCTTGGTCGGGGTGGTGCGGCCGCGGCGTGACGCATGCTATGCGCGTGGGACCCGGGGGTCAACTGGTACCCCGAGGGAGCGCCCGGGTCACCCTGGGCCTCCTCGGCAGCGCGCCGTCACGGCGGGCCGGCAGACGAGGGCAGCCAGGGCTCGACCGCCCGGCCCTCGCCGACGGCCGCAGTCACTGCCCGGCGCCCGAGCTCGCGCACGACGTCGTCGACCGGCGTCGTTACCGCGAGGCCGTCGGCCGCCGCGGCGACGAACACGACATCGCGGACGGCCTGCCCTGTGGCGGCCTCGATCGCCAGCGCGTACGCGGCTCCCTGCGTCAGGTAACGCTCGCGCAGCACCGCCTCGTCCGCGTCGGCGTCGGTCTTGTAGTCGACGACCACCCAGCCCCCGGCGTCGCGGTACAGCAGGTCGATCGCCCCGCCGACGACGGCGCCGGCGATCAGCGCGCCCACTGGCAGCTCGCGGTAGACCTCGTCGGCCGTGGCGGCGGCGCGGACCGGGGCCGAGCGCCAGCAGGCGCCGGCGAGCGCCGCCGCCTGCCCGGCAAGATCGGGTCGGTCGAACTCACGCACCACTGCGTCGGCGAGGTCCTCGAGGCCGACGGGATCGGCCAGGTCACACAGCTCCATCACGCGATGGACGGCGGATCCGAGCGCGAGGGCGCGCGCACGGCCGGGAGGGGCACCCGGGCCACCGCGAGCCGCGTCGTCGTCCATGTGCTCAAGCAGGCTCGGGCTCGTCGCCGGGGCAGGCAACCCGGCGCGCGCCAGGACGGCGCGGCGCCGCTCGAGCCACGCGGCGCGAGCGCGCGCGAGCTCCGCGCCGCCGGCCGACCCACCGACGTCGCGGCGCGGTGAGGACTCCGCGGGCGCCAGGACCAGGAGGTCCCCGTCGACGCGTGCCTCGCGGGGCGCTTCGGGGCCCGGGCTCGGCAGGACGTCGTGGAGCGGGCCGAGCAGCACCGCAGCCGGCGTGCCGTCCTTCTTGGCGAGCCTGCCGAAACAGGTCAGCACCAGCCGATCGCGCGCCCGCGTGGCGGCGACATAAAGCAGACGACGCGACTCGCTCGCCTCCATCTCCTTCTCGCGCACCTTCAGGGCCGTGTACGCGGCTGGCTCGAGCGTCTCGGGCCGGCGCCCCGGCAGCTCGACGCTCAGACGGGCTGCCAGCCGGCGCCGGGCCCGGTCGACGATGGGTTCCCCCCCGCCTCCACCCCCGGCGAGCGCCCCGCCGACGACCACCACGATCGGGAACTCGAGGCCCTTGGCCTTATGGACCGTGAGGAGGTGCACGACGTCCTCGTCGTCCCCCACCGCCGACTCCCGCTCGCCGGCGGCGTCGCCGGCCTCGGCCGCCCACTCCAGGAAAGCACCGAGGCCGCCTCCGCCGGCCGCGGTGAAGGCCCTCGCCCTCTCGACGAGCTTCTCGAGGTTGGCGATGGCCTGCCCGGCGCCAGCGCCGGTCGCGGCCAGAGACTCGGTCATGCGCGTGAGCCGCACGAGCTCGGCAACGAGCTCGTGCGGCTCACGCGCGCCACGCCGTTCGTGCAGGTCGCGCAAGGTGCGGAGGGCGGCGACCACCGGATCGTGACCCGGCGGCTGCCCGGCGGCGTCCAGGTCGAACCGCCCGCCCTGGGCCCAGAACCGGACGAGGTCGTCGTCGCTGAAGCCGAAGTACGACGAATGCAGGGCGCCGTAGAGCGCCGGCCCGTCGCTCGGATCGTCTGCGGCGCGGAGGCAAAGCAGGGCGTCGGCCACCTCGCGGCGCCCGAAGTAGGCCTTGCCACCTTCGACGCGATACGGCACCCCGGCGGCGCGCAGGGCCTGCTCGTACGTCTCGTGGCCGGTGGTCGCCCTGAACAGGAGCGCCACGTCGCCCCAGCGCGGCGCCCGCGTGGCCTCGACACGGTCGCCGGTAACGCCGCGGTCCTGGATCTGCCAGCACGCTGCGCCGGGGCCGCACACCTCGAGGAGCAAGGCGGCGAGCGCCCGGGCCTCGTCGCCCCGCGCCTCGTCGGCCTCGCCGCTCTGGGAGCCGTACTCGCGCCCGAGCAGCACGGCGACCTTCTCACCGGCCGACCGCGGGCGGAAGGCTTCGAGCGGCGTATACCCAGGCTGCCGGCCCTCGGTCGCGTCGTCGTCGAACACGCCGGCGAACACCTGGTTGATCCAGTCGACAGCCTCCGGCGTCGTGCGGAAGTTCTGCGTGAGGTGCTCGAGACGCCCCGTACTCCCAGGCTGACCCGCGACGACATGCTTCACCTCGTCGTAGAGGGCGATGTCGGCACGCCGGAACCGGTAGATCGACTGCTTGGGGTCGCCGACGACGAACAACTTGCCCGGCTCGAGGACGACGTCGCGCCAGTCGCGAGCGACCGGCTCGCGCTCGCACAGGAACAGGGCGATCTCGGCCTGGAGGGGGTCAGTGTCCTGGAACTCGTCGACGAGGATGAAGCGGAAGCGCCGCTGCAGCTCTCCGCGCGCCACAAGGTCGCCGGCGAGCAGGTCGCGCAGGCGCCCGAGGAGGTCGGTGAAGTCAAGGCGGCCCTGGGCGACCTGGGCACCTCCCGCCCAGCGCGAGAACGCGTCGGCGACCGCGATCGCCGTCCCCGCGAGGAAGGCGGCGTAGGCGTCGCGCTGGGCGACGACCTCGGCCACGACCTCGCGATAGCGGGCCTGCAGGCCGTCCTTGCCTCCTCGACCGGCGTTCCAGTTGGCCTTGGCTCCGCCGGGCGCCGAGGGTGTCTCCTTCGCCGGAAGGCCGTAGAGCGCTGCGGCGAACGCGTCGGCGTCCGCCGGCGGGTCGGCCACCATCTTCGCGCACGCGTCCGCAAGCGCGAGGGCCGCCGCGCACCCCTTGTCGGTGTGGTCTGTGCACGCGGCGGCGCAGTACCCGGCGAGGCGCGCCGCGGACGCACCGAGACCGGCGAGCCCCCCCGCCAGGTCGGGCTCGGGCGGAGGGCCGGCGACTGGGTCGATGTCGTATCGCTCGCCGAACACGCCATTCGGGCCAATGGCCAGGCTCCGAACGGTGTCGAGTGTGACGCCGGCGCCGAGAAGGCGCGCCAGCCAGGGGCGGACGCGCTCGGCGTGCGCCGGCGCACCGCCCCCGCCGTCCGCGCCGGCCGTCCCGGCGGCGAGACCGGTGAGCCACTCTTCCCAGAGACGCGCGCGTCCGATCTCCGCCGCCAGTCCGTCCAGCTGCTCGAAGGCCGGATCGATCCCCGCCTCGACCGGGGACTCGCGCAGCAGGCGGCCGGCGAACCCGTGGATCGTGCTGACGGGCGCGTCGTCGAGACCGGCGAGCGCGCGCTGGACGGCTGCGGCCGCGGCGGAGCCGGGCGCCGCCTCGGCGGCGCGCTGCTCGAACTCTTCGCGGATGCGCTGCCGCAGCTCGCCCGCCGCCTTCTCGGTGAAGGTGATGGCCGCGACCTGCCGCACGTCGCCCGCCCCGCGCCCGGGATCGAGGACGCAACGCACGTAGCGGTCAACGAGGACCTTCGTCTTGCCCGTACCCGCCCCCGCCTCGAGAAAGTAGGTGGTGCCGAGGTCGGCGGTCACCCGGTCGCGCACGTCCCGGTCACAGGCCGGACGCTCAGGCCACGCCATCGCCGCCCTCCTCCCCCAGCCGGCCGCGCTGCAGCTCGACGAGCGCGGCTAGCGCTGGGTGCCTGCGCTTGCGCGACCGTGCCCAGCGGCTCAGCCCGCAGGCGTAGGCGACATCGCAGTGGTCGCAGGTGCCGCCCGTCGAACGGGCGAACACCCCTGTCTCGATGAAGGCCGTGATCCGCGAGAGCAGGCGCCGGAGACGCGCCGCAGACGCAGCCTCGTCCTCGCGGAGCGGCTCGTCACCGAAACCGCCGCGGCGCGTGACGAACCGGTAGGCGCAGGTGATCTCCGGAACGTCCCGCTCGCCGGCCTGCCGCAGCGCGAGCTGGTAGACCGGGAGCTGGACGCTGAGCCCCTCATCGAGGATCTTCCCTTCCGTCGTGCCCCTGCCGGCCTTATAGTCGATCACGCGCGCTCCCCAGGGCGCCGTGTCGACGCGGTCGAGACGCCCTGCGAAGCGCACGGTGACGCCCCCCTCCAGATCCAGAGAGACAGGCCGTCCAAGCTCCTCACCGAAGCGCCACTCCACCAGATGCGGGCGACCCTCGCCGGCGGCGAAGACCGGGTCGCGACGGACGGCCTCGCGCAGGTCGTCGAGCAGGAGCCGGCGGCGCACCTCCCACGCCAGCGCCGCCCCCGTGACGCCGCGGCGTTCGGCCTCGGCGCAGCCCTCCTGCCATGCGCCATCGAGAGCGCGCAGCATCTCGTCGAGGCTCGGACCCCCGTCGGCGGCGTCGTCCTGCCCCTGCCCCGTCATGACGCGGGCGTACGCCTTCTCGAGGATGGCGTGGACCAGGGTGCCCAGCTCCCGAGCCTCCATGTCGAGCGTCGCCCCCGGCTCGTCGGGAGCCGCCAGCCCGAGAATGTCGCGCAGCAAGAAGGTGAACGGGCACCGCAGGTAGCGTTCGAGGCGCGTCGGGTGCAGCTCGGCGGCGAGCACGCGCCGTGAAGCCAGCGCGGCTCGGGCCTCGCCGCCGAGCAGCCCGTCCCACGCGCCCGGCTCGGGGCTACGCCCCGCCCGCCAGGCGCGGAGCCTGCGACCGGCCTCGTCGCCGTCGCCGAGCACCTCCGTCAGGTACGCCAGGGCCGCATCGCGGTCTCCGGGCCTGTCGAGCGCGAGCAGCATGCCGACGTCGCGCTCGCGCACGTCGGCCCAGACCGGTTCGGTACCGCCAGCCGGAACCACCGCACTGGCCGCGCGCCGCCACACAGGAAGCAGCGGCTCGCCGCCGAGGAGCTCGCCCAGACCGACGGGGTGGCCGGCAGCCGACGAGGCCATGTGGAGGAGCACGCGGGACGGCAGACGCGGGCGTCCGGTGGCCGCGTCGGTGCGCGGCGCGACCAGCACGATACGCTCGCGCGCCGCGTCGCACGCGAGGGCGAACAGCAGCCACGCCTCGCTCTCGCGGTCGTCCGCCAGCGGCAGGCGTACCCTCAGATCCTCGCCGATGCGGCGGCGGGCCGCATCGCCCAGGATGGGGTCGGGCCGCCCACGTGCGGGGAAGCCGCCCTCGGCGAGCCCGGTGAAGACGACCGTGTGGAAGCTCAGGCCGCGCAGCTCGAGTGGCGTGAGCACCGCGACACCGGTACGCCCGACCCGTCCCTCGGGGACGCTCGCGGCAGCCGACTGTTCGCGCAGGACGGTCGCGACGTCGTCGAGATCGACCTCTTCGCCGAGCACGTCGAGAGCCATGAGCCGTCCGACGACATCGCGCGCCGACGCCGCAGTCGCCTCATCAAACACCGCGTCGACGACGTTCGACACGGCGACGACCCAGCCTCGCCACGCGGCCAGCGTGGGCAGCTCGTTCGAGGTGCGCACCAGATCGCCGACGCTGTGCTCGAGGGCGCGTACCGCCGCCAGCCGGGGCGCCGCAGAGGCGCCGGTGACACGCTCCTCGTCATCGTCGGCGCCGGCCAGACCGCCGCCTCGGGCCGCCTCGTCTGCCGCGCGTACGAGGTCTGCGCGGCGCCGAGCGAGCCGCTCGGTCCACTGCCCGGTGCCGCTGACGATGCCGGCGCGACGGGCCTCGTCCAGCCAGAGGGCGCTCTCTTGCGCCGTCGCTCCTGCCGCCCGCAGAGGCGCCGCTGAAAGGAGGTCGACGACGGCTCGTCTGGCGAACGGTTCGCCGGTCGCGGGGGCGAGGCACTCGAGGAGGCGTGCCACCACGCGCGGGCCCGCGGACCGGTCCGGCAGCCGGCACGCCACCGGAAGTCCCGCGGCGACGAGCGCCGATGCGACGCGCTCGACGTCGTCGCCGTGAGGCACCACTACGGCGCAGTCCCACAAGGCCACACCGACCTCCGCCGCGCTCACGACCGCGCGCGCGGCCTCGCGCGCCTCGACGCGCTCGTCGGCGACCGACACGACGACGAGAGAGCCGTCTCCCGCGAAAGGCCGCGCCGGGTCTCGCGCGCCTGCCTCCGGCCGGCGGCAGACACCCGCCAGCTCGCTGTCCCGGGCGGCCGGAGGCGGCGTGAGGCGCCGGACGTCGGCGCCCGCCCGGCGTGCCGCCGTCAGCACGGTCGCCAGCCGCTCGTCGACCGCTCGGGGCAGGGGGACGAACGCGTCCGCCCCGGCCCGCAGCAACACCGTGGCGAACGCCTCCTGGGCCTCGTTCAGGTCGTAGATGCCGTAGAGGATCGTGGAGCTTCCCGCGGGCTCAAGGCAGCGCTCGCCGCCGAGCGCATCGGCGGCCTCACCCACCGCGCGGGCGGCCTCCAGATACAGTCCGGCCCGGTCGCTCACCCCGAGGCGCTGCAGCTCCGCGCAGTACGCCGCGTACAGCGTGCGCAGATCGCCGGCCTTCGCCGGGCTCGCCGTCGGCTCGTCACCCGCCAGGCACGACGCCCACCCCGCGCCGGCCGGGACGCCCGCCTCGCGCAGGTCGTCGAACGTCGCGGTGAGCGCGCGCGCGAAGTGCGGGCGCGTCGCGACACGTCCGAAGTAGCGAAGCTTGGTCGCACCGTCGCCGGCCACGAGGCGCCGCACCATGCGCTCGCGCCCGGCGGCGCCGAGGAGGCACGGCGGGGCGCCGCGCGCCGCGGTCACGACGTCGGTGGCGAACCGCGACAACGTGACCGTCGACACGTTGGCGACGGCGCCGAGGCGGCGCACGAGGAAGTCGCCGACGCGCGTGCGCACGGGCGCCGAACCGACGACGATAGTGAGGGGCGCCAGCGCCCGTGCGCTGCGACGCTCCCGCACGCGCTCGACGAGCGCGACCTCGAGGTCCGCGATGCGCCCGGCTGCGACGATGCCGCGTCCTGCCCCTTCTGTGGTGTCGTCCTCCACCTCGGCCGGCAGCGTACCACGAGCGCCGGACGCCGCATCCCGCCGTCCGCCCGCGTGGTACCATGGCACGCCGCCCGCGCAGGAGCGCGCGGCGCCCCGCGGAACTCAAGGCATCATGAGCTCGGATTCTAGCGTCACGTCACGGCGCATCGTCGTCTTCGCCGTCGCGCTCGCGGCCGCCATCGCCGCAGGCGTCTGGCTGGCTGCGGCACGCGGCGGCGGCGTGGACGCGGCCGACCGCGATCCCGGCGCATCAGCGGCGCCGTCCCTTCGCGTCCCGAACGACCGCACCATCAAGGCCGACCTGCTCGACGACCTCGAGCAGTCCCCGCAGGTCCTCATCCTGGGCGGGTCGCGCGCGACGCGGTTCGAGCCCTCCTACGTCGAGAAGCTGACCGGCCTGCGCGGCTTCAACCTGGCGCTGCAGAACGGCCGTCCTGAGGACGCCTGGGCCTTCCTCAACCACCTGCGGACCGCGCGCCCCGGCATCCGGCCTCACGTCGTCTGGTTCATCCACGTCGAGGCCTTCCGTGCGCAGGGCCTCTCTGCCGGGCTGATCCAGGACGAACGCCTCTCGCGCTTCTTCCCCGACGCGCTCGTTGCCGCTGAGCGCACGAAGCTGCCGAGGACCGAAGAGGAGATGCCAGCGGGGCGCGACCTCGCGCTCACGACGTACGGCAAGGACGGCGTGGTGCTCCGCAACCGCTACGACATCCGCGCCGAGAACGGCTACTCGCTCGAGCGCGCGCTGGCCTGGTCGGTGAACGTCGCCACCGAGCGCTACGCGACGACGACCCCGGCCCTCGACCGCCGTTCGATCACGTACTTCGAGAAGACCCTCGACCTCCTCGACCGGCTGGGCAGACGGCCGGTCATCGTGTTCATGCCGCTGCATCCGGACCTGCTCGCCGCAGTGCGCCGGCTCGGATGGGAGGAGCGCCATCGCGAGGTCCTCGCGTACCTCGAGGACATGCGAAGGACATACGAGTTCACCGTCCTCGACCTCAGCGACCTGGAGAGCGTGGGCGGCGACCCCGACGCCTTCTACGACGGCTTCCACATGCGGCGCAGCAACGCGCGTCGTGTCCTGGACGCCGTGGTGCGCCGGGCGCCCGAGGCGTTCGAATGAAGGGCACGGCACCCTGCCCCGTCGTCGACGAGCCGCCCGGCGCGGCACGCGGGTTCGTCGCCGTCGCGCTCGTCGTCGCCGTGGGCCTTCTGTGCGCCGTCGGCGCCGTCAACGCGGTCGTCGACCCCTATGCCAGCCTCGGGACGCAGATCGTCGCGCCGATGGTGTGGTCCGACCGCGGCGAGAAGGTGGACCTGTTCGAGGCCCTGGACCGGCCGCCCGAGATCGTCGTCCTCGGGTCGTCGCGAGCGATGAAGCTGGAGCCCGCCTACCTCGAGCGACGCACGGGACGCCCCGGCTTCAACTTCGCCGTGTCGGACGGCAAGGCACCCGACGCGTTCGCGGTCGCGAGCTACGCGCACGACCACTCCCAGGGCGTTCGTCAAGACTACATCTGGCTGATGGACCTGGAGACGTTCTCCGACGACCCTGTCGACCCGCGACTGTTGGGGACCGGCGAGCTCGCGGCGTACCTGCCCACCGGGGCGCGTCTCAAGGGCAAGGCCGAGGACCTCGCGTGGCTGCTCTCGTGGACCACAGTGCGCGACTCGCTGCGCGCGCTCGCACACGAGCACGACGTCGACGCGCGCGACCCGGCGACGGAGGGCGACGACGAGCGGCAGGTGCCCAGACCCGAGTTCGCCGCCGACGGCTTCCGGCGCTGGGACGGTCACGACCGCCGGGCGGAGAAGGGCCGCACGCTGGACGACATGCTGCCGGCGTCGGTGAAGGTCTTCACGGCCACGTACCGTGACAGCTTCGCGGACCTCTCGCCCCTCGCCCGGGAGTACGTCGAACGCGTCCTCGAGGCGACGAATGCGTGGGGCGCTCGTCTGGTGATCGTGCTGAGCCCGATCCACCCGCGGCTGCGCGAGGTCCTCCGCCCGCTCGGGTACGACGCGCGACATCGGGAGGCGCTCGGCTACCTCCAGTCACTTCATGGGCGGTACGACTTCATCCTGATCGACATGACGGGGCTCGAGGCCTTCGGCGGCTCGCGCGCGGCCTTCTACGACGGCGTCCACATGAAGGTCGCCAACACGCGGCGTCTGATCGACGCCGTGATCGCCCGGAGTGACGCCGTGATCGCCCGGAGCGACGCCGTGCTGAAGCCGGCGGACGACGGCGAATGACCGCCGGCCGGCGCCTTCCCTCACCGCTCGGTGGCGAACAGGCGCCCGTGAGGCCCGCGGCGCCCCGCTAGCGAGACGTCGTGCTGTTCAACAGTCTCCTCTTCCTGGGCGCCTTCCTGCCCGCCGCACTCCTCGTGTACTGGCTCGTCCCGCCAGGCCGGGCGCGTCTCCTCGTCCTGGTCGCCGCCTCCCTGGTGTTCTACGGCTGGTGGGACTGGCGCTACGTGCCGCTCATGCTGCTCTCAACGGGGATCGACTGGGTGGCCGGCGAGGCGCTGGCGCGAGGCGGCGGCCGGCGCGCGCGCCGGGCCGTCCTCGCGCTGGCCCTCGCCGTCGACCTCGGCCTGCTCGCCTACTTCAAATACCGCGGCTTCTTCCTCGAGTCGCTCGCCGGGCTAGGAGGCTGGCTCGGCGTCGAGGCGCCGAGCGCGTCGGCCCGCTTCGTCCTGCCGGTGGGGATCTCGTTCTACACGTTCAACGGCATGGCGTACGCGATCGACGCCTATCGCGACCCGGCGCGGCGCGCACCCGACTGGACGTCGTTCGCCGCGTTCGTCGCCATGTTCCCCAGCCTCCTCGCCGGACCCATCCTGCGCTGGGCGGACGTGGGCGAGCAGCTCGACCGCCTGCCGCGCCGCCTGCCGGCGGCGCTCGCGGCCGGCGGCCTCACCTTCCTGGCCCTGGGCCTCGCCAAGAAGCTGCTCGTCGCCGACCTCCTGGCGCCCTTCGTCGACGACCTGTTCGCAGCGTCCGGCGACCTCGGTCTCGCCGGCGCATGGGCGGCGACGGCCGGGTACGCCCTGCAGCTCTACTTCGACTTCTCGGGCTACTCCGACATGGCGGTCGGCCTCGGGCTGCTCCTGGGTGTGAGACTGCCACAGAACTTCGCCTCGCCGTACAAGGCGGAGAGCATCGGCCAGTTCTGGCGAAGCTGGCACATCTCGCTCTCGTCCTGGTTCCGCGACTACGTCTACATCCCCCTCGGGGGCTCGCGCCGCGGCCTCTCGCGCACCCTCTTCAACCTGCTCGTCGTGATGGCGCTCGTGGGCCTCTGGCACGGACCCGCCTGGACCTACGTCCTGTGGGGCGTGCTGCACGGGGGGCTCCTCGTCGCCGACCGCGTCTGGCGGCGGAGCGGTGTGCGGCTCTGGCCATGGCTCGCGCGCGCCGTCACCTTCGCCGCCGTCCTCGCCGCATGGGCCGTCTTCAGGGCGACGTCGCTGGAGCAAGCCGGCGAGGTGCTGGCGGCCATGGCCGGGGCGCACGGCGTGGCGGCGCGGAGCGCCGCGGCCGCGGTGCCGCCGGCCTTCGCCGCGCTCCTCCTCGCCGGCCTGCTCTGGGTCAACCTCGCCCCCAACACGTGGGAGCTGCACATCCGCCCCCGGGTGGCCTGGGCGGTCGCCGTAGGCCTCCTGCTCGGTGTCGCCGTGTTGGCGATCAGCGATCCTCAGCCCTTCGTCTACCTGAGGTTCTGAGAGGTCGCGGACGGCGCCGGGAGGCCGGCCGCCGCATCGCCGCAGGCGCCGACAGGAGCGCGGCCGCGTCAGGTCAGGGCGGCGACCAGCGCCTCGTGCGCCGGGAAGAGCCGCAGGAGGACGTCGCGCTCGGCGAGCTCGAAGTCGTCGTACTCGAAGCCCGGCGTGACGACGCACGAGACGAGGCTCCAGGCGCGCTCGTCCGCGGCCGTCGACGATCGTCGAGCGCGCGGAGGGGCGGCGTTGCCCGGCACGCCGTCCGCCGCCGCCCCGCCCGCGACCGCGACGCGCGCGGCCTGCCAGACGCCGGCCGCGACGAGCGCCTGCGGAACCACGCTGCGCGCGCCGGCGGCATCACCGAGCCGGCGCAGCTCCGCGCGACCCTCACTGGTGATCGTGGCCAGCTCGAGCGGCAGACCGCCCTGGAAGACCCACAGCTCGTCGCTCGCCAAGCGGTGGAATCGGCTCGGCGATGAGGCGGTGACGAGGAAGAGGATGGCCGTGGACGCGGCACGGAGACCGCGCGCCGTCAAGACCGTATCGGCCGCGCGGTAGGTCTCGCGGAACCAGCCGCCCTCCGGGTGGGGCTCGAGCCCCAGCCGGGCGGCCATCTCGTCGAACGCCGGTCTCACGCGAAGAGCATATCCCCTCCCCGGCGGGCCAGACGTAGTGAAGCCCCGCCGTCAGCTGAGCGGCGGGGCCTCACCGTAGCAAGCCTGTAAGCCGGATCCTGTCGAGGGTGGCCATCCATCTAGGCTGCCCTTCGCCGGACAGCTCGTGCGGCCGGAACCCGGGAGCTTCGGGCGAGCAACCCTCAGACGCTCCCCTATTTGGCCTTGCACCGGGCGGGGCTTGCCGAGCCGGCCTGTCACCAGGACCGCTGGTGAGCTCTTACCTCACCGTTTCACCCTTGCCCGCACCTCCGAAGAGGCCGCTGGCGGTCTGCTCTCTGTTGCGCTTTCCCTCGGGTTTCCCCGGCTGGCCGTTAGCCAGCGCCCTGCTCTGCGGTGTCCGGACTTTCCTCGACGGGCGCCTCGCGGGCTCGCGAAGAGCGTCGCGACGCGGCACCGCCGCGGCCACCTGGCTTGCACGAGGATTGTACCACCCGGTCCGGAAGCTTAGACCCGGCGGTCCGGGCCCGACGACCGGCCTTCCCCGGCAGGCGCCGGCGAACTCCACCGGGGACCGACGCGTCACCCGTCCAGACAAGCGACGACCGGGAGGGACGTGACCATGACGACGAGACCGACACACTCGAGCGGCCGCACGGTCGCGAGCGGCCGCACGGTGGCGAGCGCCTTGATCCTCTGCCTTGCGGTCTTGCTTGCGGCCGGCGTCGTCGCCGCCTGCGGCGACGACCAGCCCGCCGCCCCGTCGGGCGACCCCAGCATCACCGGACCGGTCGCCTCGGCAGACGCGGGCGACGGCGCCCCGGCGACCGAGCCGGTGGCTTTCTTCCTCATCGACCAGGGCCGCGGCGACTACGACAAGGCGTCCATCTCGGTGACCGACGACACCGCCTGGTACAGCCGCGATGGCGACGGCTACTTGACGATCGACCGCCCGGGAGTGGCGGAGCTGGAGAGCAAGACCGTCGAGGTGCAGTTCACCGGCCCGGTCGCCGAGTCGTACCCCGTGCAGGCGACCGCCGGCTGGGTGATCGTCGAGGACTGAGCGGTGTCATGCCCTATCGGACCCGGTCGTCGACCGCGTCAGGTCGTCTGTCCGCCCGATTCGATCAGGGTCACGTCCTTCAGACCACGGAAGTCAGCATCTGCGGTCACAAGCTCGTAGCCGTTGACGCGGGCGGTGGCGTAGACGACCGCGTCCACGGCGGCCAAGCCATGATCGGCACTCAGCTCGGCCGCCGCGATGGCCAGAGCCCCGTCAAGCGGAGTGAGCGTCGTCTGTTCGAGCTGGCCGACCATGAGCATCGCCTCTTCGTCGGTGCATTCTCGCCGAGCCCAACGGTATACCTCGTAGAGAACGACTGTCGGGGTCACGACGCGGTCGGGGTCGCGCAGGTGAGGCTCGAACGCCGCGGCAAGTTCTGCGTCCGCGAAGTACTCGATCCATCCGGACGAGTCCACGACTTCCACAACGACACCTCAGAACCGGTCGGTCTCGTCGCGGTACCCGTCCGTGCAGGCTCCCCTGGCGATCCCGCGCAGATTCGCGATCGGCTGGTGCGGGACCAACGTGATCGTCGATCCGCGGGCGATGACCTGCACCCGCTGTCCGACCTGAAGGCCCGCGCGTTCGCGGACCTCCTTGGGAATCACGATCTGGTACTTGGGCGAGATGACGGCGCTGGCCATAGGTGCCTCCCGTTCGATGACGTCATCTTACGCGCATGCTATCGACGAGGAAATCGTCTTACGGCTTCGGGGACGCGGCGCTTTTCTCCGCAGAGGGACAGCGCAGGGGTCGTGAGGTACGCGCGACGTCCCCGCCGGGGCCCTGCCGAGGCGGTCAGCCGCGCGCCGTGGAAGACAGCTCGGCCGCGGCGTCCTCGTCGAGCAGCCAGAGCAGCTGGCCCTTGACGGGGGCGACCGCCTGGGCCGGCACCGCCTTGGGCAGGCGGAATCCCTCGAACACCTCCGCGACCATGCCGGCCTTGTCCGCCCCACTCGCCATCACCATCACGCGGCGTGCCGAGTTGATGACGGGCAGCGTGAGGGTGAGGCGAGGCGAACCGCCCGGCGCCTCCGTCGCGACGCAGAAGCGGTCTTCCTCGTCGAGGGCCGGACTGTGCGGGAAGAGCGAGGCCGTGTGGCCGTCGCGGCCGAGGCCGAGCAGGACGAGGTCGAAGACGGGGACGTCGCTCGCCGGCCGCTCGAGCTTCGCCAAGGCGCGGAGCTCCTCGTCGTAGGCGAGTGCGGCCGCCTCCGGTTCGCGCTCGCCCTGCATCCTGTGTACGTTGGCCGCGGCGATCGGCACGTGCTTGATGAACGCCTCGTGCGCCATGCCGTAGTTGCTCGCCGGGTCGCCCGGCGGCACGCAGCGCTCGTCGCTCCAGTACAGGTGCACGCGGCGCCACGGGACCTTCTGGGCGAACTGCTGGCGGGCCAGGGCGTGGTACAGGGCGCGCGGGGTCTCGCCGCCGCTCAGCGCGGCGGCGAGCCGCCCGCGCGCCGCGGCGGCCGCCTGCGCCGCCAGCGCGAACACGTCGGCCGCGCGGAGGGCGAGGGCCTTGGCGTCGGGCAGGATCTCGATCGTCATCGCACGTTCCTCCGGGTGATTCTCCTCAAGCTCGCGCGCGGCGCGCGAGTCACGGCCGCCGCCAGACCCGCCCGTCCCGGGCGACGAGGGCGTCGGCCGCCTCCGGCCCCCAACTCCCCGCCTCGTAGATCGGCAGACCGCGGGCTGGCGGCTTCTTCCACGCCTCGAGGACGGGCTCGAACACGCGCCACGCCTGTTCCACCTGGTCGCCGCGCTTGAACAAGGTCATGTCGCCCTCCATCGCGTCGACCAGCACGGTCTCGTAGGCGCTGAAGGGCAGCTCCTTGAGCGTGCTGCCGTAGGCGTAGTCCATCGCGACCTGCTGCAGGGCGAGACCTTGGCCGGGCACCTTGGACTCGATCTGCAGCGAGAAGCCCTCGTCGGGCTGCACGCGGAGCACGAGGACGTTGGCGGCGAGCCCGGCGCCGGCGCGCGAGCCGGCGGCGACGAGCGCCGTCGCGCCCCAGCCCCTGCCCTGCGCGCGGAACAGCGAGACCGGCGGGCGCCGGAACTGGATCGCGATCTCCGTCACCTTCTTGGCGAGCCGCTTGCCGGTGCGCAGGTAGAAGGGCACGCCCTGCCACCGCCAGTTGTCGACGAGGAGCTTCACGGCGGCGTAGGTCTCGGTCGTCGACGCGGGCGCGACGCGCTCCTCCGCCCGGTACGCCACGACAGGCTCTCCGCGGATCATGCCCTGGACGTACTGGCCGCGGACGGCGACGAGGTCGACGCGGTCGGCAGGGACGGGTCGCACCGCCCGCAGGACCTTGAGCTTCTCGTCGTGCACCGCGCCCGCGTCGAAGGCGACCGGGCACTCCATGGCGACGAGCGTGAACAGCTGGACGAGGTGCGGCTTGATCATGTCGCGCAGCGCCCCGGCCTCCTCGTAGTAAGGCCCGCGGTGCTCCACGCCCAGCGTCTCCGCGGCCGTGATCTGCACGTGGTCGACGTACCGCCGGTTCCAGACGGGCTCGAAGATCCCGTTCGCGAAGCGCAGGACCAGCAGGTTCTGGACCGTCTCCTTGGCGAGGAAGTGGTCGATGCGGCAGACCTGGCGCTCGTCGAAGACAGCCGCGATGGCGGCGTTGAGCACGTGGGCGCTGGCGAGGTCGCGGCCGAAAGGCTTCTCGACGACGAGCCGGGTCCAGCCGGGGACGGGCTCGCCGCGCGCGTGCGCGGTGTCGAAGGCGCCGCGCCGGGCGAGCCCCGCCCGGTCGAGCTGCTTCACGATCACGGGGAACTGTCCGGGCGGTGTCGCCAGGTAGAACATGCGGTTGCCGCCCGTGTCGCCGCGGCGGTCGAGTCCCTCGAGCGTCGCCGCCAGGGACCGGTACCCCGCCGCGTCGTCGAACTGACCCCGCACGTAGCGGGGAGCGCGCAGCACGCGCTCACAGGCCGCGCCGTCGACGTCGTCCCGGCCGTAGTGGTCGTCGATCGCGGCCATCATCAGCTCGCGGAACGCGTCGTCGTCGAGCTCCTGGCGACCGTACCCGACGATCGTGAAGCCGTCCGGCAGCACGCCGTGACAGGCGAGGTCGTAGAGGGCGGGAATGAGCTTGCGGTGCGCGAGGTCACCGGTGGCCCCGAAGGTCGTCAGGCTGCACGGCTCCGGGCTGCGCGGGCCGCCGAACGGCGACGGCGGCAGGACCAGGTCACCGGGCCGCTCCCAGCGCTCCTCGGCGTCGTCGCCGAAGCTCGCGCGCTCTTCGTACCCCGTGCCGTCCATGCGCCGTTCAGCGCTCCGGCGCCCCGCCCCCGGCCTGCACCGCGTGCCCGCCGAACTCGTTGCGCAGCGCCGCGAGCACCTTGCCGCTGAACGTGTCCTGCTGCCGTGAGCGGAAGCGCATGAACAGGCTGGAGGCGATGACGGGCATGGGGACGCCGCGGGCGATCGCCTGCTCGACCGTCCAGCGGCCCTCGCCGGTGTCCTCGACGTAGCCGCTGATGTGCGCGAGGCCGGGGTCCTTGCGGAACGCGTCGGCCGCGAGCTCGAGCAGCCAGGAGCGCACCACGCTGCCCTGGTTCCAGAGGTCGGCGATGGTGGCCAGGTCAAGCTCCCAGTCGGCGGACTCGAGGAGCTCGAAACCCTCGGCGTACGCTTGCATGAGGCCGTACTCGATGCCGTTGTGGACCATCTTCACGAAGTGGCCCGCACCGTGGCCGCCCATGTAGTCGTAGCCGTGCCCGGGTGGGGCGAGGGTCGCGAGCAGTGGCACGATGTCGTCGTAGGCGCTCTTGTCGCCGCCGACCATGAGGCAGTAGCCGGCCTCGAGACCCCAGACGCCGCCGCTCGTCCCGGCGTCGAGGTAGCGGATGCCCCGCGCGTCGAGCGCGCCGCCGCGCGCGACATCGTCGGCGAAGGGGCCGTTGCCGCCGTCGACGAGGACGTCGCCGGACGCGAGCAGCGGGACGAGCTCGTCGATCGCCGCCTGGGTCGTGTCACCGTGCGGCAGCATCAGCCACACGACGCGCGGCGCGGGCAGGGCGGCGGGCACGGCGGCCAGCTCGCGCACCGGCTCGGCGCCCTCGGCGGCGAGCTCCTCGGCCTTGGCGAAGGTGCGGTTCCAGACGACGACCCGGTGCCCGCCGCGCAGCAGGCGTCGCGCCATGTTGGCGCCCATGCGCCCGAGGCCGATCATGGCGACGTCCATCGTTACCTCCTTGGTGCGGGCGGCTGCGGCGCCGTCGATGCCCGGCCCCTCAGGCGCCGGCGACCAGCGCCTCCAGGCGCTCCAGGCCGGCGCCGACGTCGTCGCCGACACACACCCTCAGGGCCGGCTTGCCGCGCGCGCGCAGCGCGGCGAGGTCGCCGCGCGCCTGCGCGCGTTTGAGCACGCCGAACGAGTACGGTTGGCCGGGGACGGGCACGTCGACGGGGTCGTGGCCGACGATCTGCAGGAACAGCCCGCGGGCGGGACCGCCCTTGTGATACTGGCCGGTCGAGTGCAGGTACCGCGGGCCGTACCCGAGGGTCGTCGCGATCCGCAAGCGGTCCCGAAGGCGGGCCCTGATGCGCTGGAGCGCCTCCCAGACGACGGGGTCCGGCTTGACGAACGCCTGGATGGCGAGGTACTCGCCGGGCGCGGCGCGGCCCAGCAGAGCCTCGAGGGCCGCGCCGAGCGCCTCGTCGTGCGCGGGGTAGGCGAAACGGCCGTCGGAGCCGGTCCACCCCGCCTTCGCCCCTCCGGTCGCTGGTCCGCCTGCGACGGCCGGCGACGTCCCGGCCTCGGCCGGCAGCTCGCCGGACTCGGCGTACTCCTTCAGGAGCGCCTTCGTGTTGTCCTTGCTCTCCTGCACGTTCGGCTGGTCGAAGGGGTCGATGCCCAGCACCGCCCCGGCGGCGGCCGTGGCGAGCTCCCAGCGCAGGAACTCGCCACCGAGGTCGTACGCTTGAGCGAGAGCGTGACGCAGCACGGGGTGACCCGCCGCTTCCAGAGCCACCAGACGCTCCTCGTCGACGGGTTCGCCCTTCAGGCCGGCGACGACGAACACGCGGTCGTCGCCGTAGACCTCCGGCGGCCCGAGCGGCTCGAGGTCCACGGGCAGGATGCCCACACCCTCCTTGCCCGTGCTCTCGGCGACGAGCTGCTCGACCCACGCGCCGAGCGGCGCCAGCCGGCTCGGCGTGACGAACGTGAGCTTGTCGCGGCCGGCCAGGGCCAGCTCGCCGAGCCGGGCACCGAGGGCGAGCGCCGGGTTGTGGTCCGGGGGGACGTCCGCCGCGCACGCGGCGGCCATGCGCCGGGCCCCGTCGAGGATCCTCTCGATGCGCAGCCCGGCGAGGACCGCCGGCACGAGCCCGAAGAACGAGAGCGCCGAGTACCGCCCGCCGATGTCCGACGGGTTGACGAACACGGCGCGAAAGTCCTGCTCGAGCGCCTGGCGCTGCAGCGGCGTGTCCTCGTCGGTGATCGCCACGAAGTGCCTGCCCGCGTGCTCGCCGTCGAACCGGCGCAGGAGGTCGTAGAAGTGCGCCTGGAAGCTCGCCGTCTCGGTCGTCCCGCCCGACTTGCTGGCGACGATGAACAGCGTGCGCTCGAGGTCGACCTCGGCTTCGACGGCGGCCACCGCCGCCGGGTCGGTCGAGTCGAGCACGCGCAGGGCAAGGCAGCCCCGCTCGCGTTCGAGCACACTCGCCATGACCTCCGGGGCGAGACTGGAGCCGCCCATGCCGAGCAGCACGGCGTGGCGCAGGCCGTCGGCGCGCGCCTCGCCGAGGAACTCGTACATCCCTTCGAGCTGGCCGGCGACGTCCTCGAAGACCGTGAGCCAGCCCAGCGCCCCGGAGATCAGGCGCTGGTGGCGCCCGTCGTCGGGCTTCCAGAGCGACGGGTCCGCCTTCCAGAGACGCGCCGCGAAGCGCTCGTCAAGACCCATCATCGGGCCTCGGCGGCGAGCAGCGCGCGACGCTTCTCTTCGACGATGGCGACCACGGCGTCGAACGACTTCACGAACAGGTCGACGCCCTGTTCCTGCAGCTCGGTGCCCACCCGCTCCATGTCGATGCCGATACCGCCCAGCTCCCGCAGGACCCGGTGGGCGTCGTCCGGGTGCTTGTCGACCGTGCGCGCCACCGTCCCGTGCTCGCGGAAGGCGTTCCACGTGGCTTCGGGGAGCGTGTTCACCGTGTGCTCGCCGATGAGCTCGTCGACATAGATCGTGTCCTTGTAGGCCGCGTTCTTCGTGCTGGTGCTCGCCCAGAGCAGGCGCTGCACCTTGGCACCTGCCGGGGCGAGCAGCTGCCAGCGCCGCCCCTGGAGGTAGCTCTGGAAGCGCTCGTACACGAGCTTCGAGTTGGCGACGGCGGCGCGGCCCTTGAGTCCTTCGAGGCGCCGCCGCTCGCCTGCGTCCGCGGCGGCGGCGATGCGCTCGTCCAGAAGCTTGTCGCCCAGCGTGTCGACGCGCGACACGAAGAAGCTCGCGACCGACGACGTGCCGCGTAGCGTCAGGTTGCGCCGCAGGCGCGCCTCGAGGGCGTCCATGTAGGCGTCGGCGACCGCCTCGTACTGCGACATCGAGAACAGGAGTGTGATGTTGATGTTGAGGCCGTCTTCGAGGCACGCGCGGACCGCAGGGACGCCCTCGCGCGTCCCGGGGATCTTTATCATGACGTTCGGCCGGTCCACGGCGGCGAAGATGCGGCGCGCCTCGGCGACGGTCGCCTCGGCGTCGTAGGCGAGCTTCGGTGAGACCTCGATGGAGACGAACCCGTCGTCGCCGCCGGTGCCCAGGTAGACCGGCGCCAGGACGTCGCAGGCGGCGCGGACGTCGTCGAGCGCCAGCCGGTCGAAGATCTGTTCCGCCGAGTAGCCCTGGTGCGCCAGCTCGAGGATCTCGCGGTCATACTCCTTGCCGGCGCCGATCGCCTTCTCGAAGATCGACGGATTCGACGTCACACCGCCCAGGCCGTCGCGGTCGACCATCCTCTTGAGGCTCCCGCCGGCGATCAGCGGACGGCTGATGTAGTCGAACCACGGGCTCTGCCCGAGACGCTGAAGTTGGAGCAGGCGGTTCTCCACCGGGGTGCTCATGGTCTGTCGACTCCTTTGTCGAGAAGGGACCTGGCGCACGCATACACGTGGTCGGCCGTGAGGCCGAACTTCTGGAAGAGGACGTCCCCGGGAGCCGAGGCGCCGAAACGGTCGATGGTGACGGTGGCGCCGTCGAGGCCGACCCACCTTCCCCAGCCGAACGACGCCGCCGCCTCGACGGCCACGCGGCGGCGGCAGGCGTCCGGCAGGACGGCCTCGCGATAGCCGGCGTCCTGCCGCTCGAACAGCCGCCAGCTGGCCAGGTTCACGACCCGCGAGCGCACCCCGTCGGCGACCAGCCGCTCGTGCGCGGCAAGCGCGAGGTGGACCTCGCTGCCGCTGGCGATGAGGATGACGTCGGGCGCAGGACCGGGCTCGCCGTCGCCGTGGGCAGCGCCGCGGGCTCCCCGGTCCGCGGCCGCGTCCGCCAACACGTACGCGCCGCGCGCGACACCGCCGGCCGACCCGTACTTCTCGCGGTCGATGGTCGGGACGCGCTGGCGCGTGAGCACCAGTGCCACCGGCGCGTCGTCCGTCTGCAGGGCGATCTTCCACGCCTCCATCGTCTCGTTGGCGTCGGCTGGCCTCAGGTCGACCACGCCGGGGATCGCGCGCAGCGCCGCGAGGTGTTCCACAGGCTGGTGCGTCGGCCCGTCTTCACCGACGCCGACGCTGTCGTGCGTGAGCACGTAGGTCACGGGAAGGCCCATCAGGGCGGCCAGGCGGAGCGCCGGCCGCAGGTAGTCGCTGAAGACGAAGAACGTCGCGACGTACGGGCGCAGACCGCCGTGCAGGGCGAGCCCGTTGGCCACGGCGGCCATCGCATGCTCGCGCACGCCGAAGCGGATGTAGCGGCCCTCAGGCGAGGCCGGCTGGAAGTCCACCACGCCGGGCGGGCGCGTGTTGTTCGAGGGCGTGAGGTCGGCGGAGCCGCCGACGAGCGCCGGCACGGCCGGCGCCAGGGCGGCGAGCGCCTCGCCCGAAGCGGCCCGCGTGGGGATGCCCTTGGGGTCGGCCGGATAGACCCGCAGCTTGGCGGCCCAGCCCTCCGGCAGGACGCGCGCCCACGCGGCGTCCCACCGCACGGCGCGGCCCGGGTCGGCGGCCCTCCAGGCCGCCTCGCGGCCGCGCCACTCCTCGTGCGCCTCCGCCCGGCGCGCCGCCGCCTCCCGGTAGTATGCAGCCACCTCGCGCGGCACGAAGAAGCCGGGCTCGAGCGGCCAGCCGAGGTTCTCCTTGGTGAGCGTCACCTCATCGGCACCGAGCGGCGCCCCGTGCGCCCCGGCCGTGTCCTGCTTGTTCGGCGAGCCGAAACCGATGTGCGTGCGCAGCACGATCAGCGACGGCCGCGACGTCTCGGCCTCGGCCGCCGTCAACGCGGCGTCGATCGCGGCGCGGTCCTCGCCGTCGTCGACCCGCTGCACGTGCCACCCGTAGGCCTCGAACCTCTTCGCCCTGTCCTCCGTGAAGGCGAGGTCGGTGGCGCCGTCGATGCTGATGCGGTTGTCGTCGTAGAGCACGACCAGTCTGCCCAAGGCAAGGTGCCCGGCGAGGGACGCGGCCTCGGACGCGACGCCCTCCATAAGGTCGCCGTCGCCGGCGATGACGTACGTGCGGTGGTCGACGACCTGACGCTCGGCGTCGTTGAACCGCGCCGCCAGGTGCGCCTCGGCGATCGCCATGCCGACGGCGTTGGCGAGACCCTGGCCCAGCGGTCCCGTGGTCGTCTCGACGCCGGGCACGACCCCGTGTTCGGGGTGCCCCGGCGTCCTGCTGTCCCACTGGCGGAACGCCTTGAGGTCGTCGAGCGAGAGGTCGTAGCCGGTCAGGTGCAGCATGCCGTACAGCAGCATGCTGGCGTGCCCGGCCGAGAGCACGAAGCGGTCGCGGTCGCGCCAGTCCGGGGCGGCGGGATCGTAGCGCAGGTGCCGCGTGAAGAGGACGTGTGCGGCGGGGGCGAGCGCCATCGGCGTCCCCGGGTGCCCCGAGTTCGCCTTCTGGACCGCGTCGACGGCGAGGAACCTGATCGTGTCGACGCACCGATCCTCGAGCGCCGCGCCGGGCGTCCTGCCAGTCTCCGTCATGCCGCAGTCCTCCGCTCTCGCTCGTGATCGCCGGCCGGTATGGCCATCCCGTAGTCAACGCGAACGGGCACGGGAGTGCAAGGACCCCCGGCGCCGAGAGGCGACCCCGCGTCGGCACGCCGGGCGCGGCCGGACCGCGCGGCGCCGCCTGGGGGCCAGGCCAAGCAAACGCGGCCGCCGGCAGGCGGTCAGGACTCGCCGGCCTCCGGGACGATGCACACGAGCTGCAGCGCCTCGTCGCCGGCGTTCGTGAACTGGTGGAGCGCGCCGGCGGGCACGAAGGCCGAGCTACCCTGGACGATCTCGTGGTCGGCGCCGTCGACGTGCAGGACGCCGCGCCCGGCCACGACCACGTTGATGTGGGGCCAGTCGTGGCGATGGCGCGGCGTGTGCCCCCCGTGGCCGATCTCAAAGAGCCGCATCACGTGGCCCTCCCAGCCCTCCGCCGGCCCCACGAGCACGCGTTTCACCACGTTCGTCACGCCGTCGCCCGTCATTGGCACGGACGGAACGTCCTCGCGCTTCCGTACGGTCTCGCCTGCCATCGTCCGCCTCCTAGACCTTCTTCACGCCGGCGACCAGCTTGCCGGCGACCTCCTGGGCGTCACCGAACACCATGCGGGTGTTGTCCACAAAGAAGAGCTTGTTCTCGATACCCGCGAAGCCGGCGCCGCGGCCGCGCTTGACCACGAGCACGGTGCCCGCCTTGTCGACGTCGAGGATCGGCATGCCGTAGATGGGACTGCCGGCATCGTCACGCGCCGAAGGGTTCACGACGTCGTTGGCGCCGATGACCAGCGCAACGTCGGCTGTAGGGAACTCGGCGTTGATCTCCTCGAGGTCGAAGATCATGTCGTAGGGCACTCCGGCCTCGGCGAGCAGCACGTTCATGTGCCCGGGCATACGGCCGGCGACCGGGTGGATGGCGAACTTGACCTCGATGTCCTTCTCGCGCAGCAGTCTCGCCAACTCCCACACCTTGTGCTGCGCCTGGCCGACGGCCATGCCGTAGCCGGGCACGATGATGACCTTCTGCGCGTAGGCCATGGTGACGGCCGCGTCGTCGGGCTCAAGGGATCTCATCGAGCCCTCGACCGCGGCCAACTCCTGGCCGCCCTTGGCGCCGAACCCCGCGAAGAGGACGTTGGCGAGCGAACGGTTCATGGCCTTCGCCATGAGCTGCGTCAGCAGCGTGCCGGCGGCGCCGACGACGGTGCCGGCGATGATCAGCGCGGCGTTGCCAAGGACGTAGCCCTCGAAGCCGACGGCAAGCCCGGTCAGGGCGTTGTAGAGCGAGATGACGACGGGCATGTCGGCGCCCCCGATGGGCAGCGTCATGAGCACCCCGTACGCGAGAGCGGCGAGGAAGAAGGCGAGCAGGGCGACGTGCTGCGACCCGCCTACGTACCCCAGGTGCTGCAGGACGACGGTCGCGGCCAGACCGACGGCCGCCGCCAGAACCAGCAGGTTGAGGGCGTTCTGGCCGGGGAACAGGAGCGACCTCTTGATGAGACCCTGCAGCTTCGCGAAGGCGATCATGCTGCCGCTGAAGGCAACGGCGCCGATGAGGGCGCCGAGGACGCCGAGGACCGCGTAGCTCGTCGACGGGTCGTGGACGCGGAGGAACTCGGCGGCGGCGATGGCCGCGGCCGCGCCGCCGCCCATCCCGTTGTACACCGCGACCATCTGCGGCATGTCGGTCATCTGGACCCTGCGCGCCGCGGCCCAAGCCACGATGGCGCCGATGCCCATCGCGAGCGTCATGAGCACGTAGTTGCCCATGCCGGGCGTGGCGAAGGTGATCGCCGTCGCGACGAGCATGCCGGCGCCGGCCCACATGATGCCCTTGCGCGCGGTGCGCGGCGAGCTCATCCCGCGCAGGCCGAGGATGAAGAGCAGCGAGGCGGCGATGTAGCTGATCTGGATGAGATCAGTGCGCATCGTCGCCGGCACCCTTCTTCGCCTGGTCCTTGCTGCTCTTGAACATCTCGAGCATGCGCTCGGTGACGGCGTAGCCGCCGACCGCGTTGGCGGTGCCGAGGAGCACGGCGACGAAGCCGATGATCTGTTCGGCGGGCGTCTCCGCCCCGCCGAGCGCGACCATCGCGCCCACCACGACGATGCCGTGCACGAAGTTGGACCCCGACATGAGCGGCGTATGCAGGATCACCGGCACGCGGCCGATGACCTCGTAGCCTACGAACGCAGCGAGCAGGAAGATGTAGATGGCGGCGTACCCGTCGATCATGCCGCACCTCCCGAGGCGTCGCCGGAGGGCTGCACGGCGGGCGCGCCGTCGTCGCCTTCGACGATCCTGCGTATCGCGTCGTTGACGATCCGCCCGTCATGGGTCAGCACGCTCCCGGCGAGGACCTCGTCCTCCCAGTCCAGCGCGAGGTCCCCGTCCTTGATGAACGGCGAGATGAAGTTGAAGACGTTGCGCGCGTACTGGTCGGAGGCGTGCACGGGCAGCATCGCCGGGACGTTCACGGGGCCGGCGACGATGACACCGCCGTGTTCGACCTGCTCGCCTGGGCGCGTGACCTCGCAGTTGCCGCCGGTCTCGGCGGCCAGGTCGACGACGACGGCACCGGGCTTCATGCGCCCCACCGTGGCGGCGTCGATGAGCCGGGGCGCCGGGCGGCCGGGGACGGCCGCCGTGGTGATGACGGCGTCGGCGGCGGCGACGTGGTCGGCGACGATCGCCGCCGCCTTCGCCTTCTCGTCGGCGGTCAGCTCGCGTGCGTAGCCGCCCTCGGCCTCGGCGTCGATGCCCGTGTCGATGAAGCGCCCGCCCAGAGAGTGCACCTGCTCCTTCGTCGCCCGGCGCACGTCGTACGCCTCGACCATCGCGCCCAGCCGTCGCGCGGTGGCGATCGCCTGCAGACCGGCGACCCCGACGCCCAGAACGAGCACCTTCGCCGGCCGTATCGTCCCCGCGGGTGTGGTCAGCATGGGGAAGTACCGGCCCGAGAGGCTTGCGGCCATCAGCACCGCCTTGTACCCCGCGACGGACGCCTGCGAGGTCAGCGCGTCCATGGCCTGCGCGCGGGTGATACGAGGCAAGAGCTCGAGCGCGAAGCTCGTGACCTTGCGCGTCGCCAGGGCGGTGACGCTCTCGACGGCACGGTACGGGTCGAGGAGGCCGACCAGGACGGCGCCTTCGCTCATGAAGTCCACCTCGCCAGGGCTCGGCGGCCGCACCTTGAGGACGACGTCCGCGCCGAGGGCGCGGGCCGCGTCGCCCGGTTCGACCGACGTACCGAACTGGCCGTCAAGGTAGTGGCTCCGATCGCCGGCGCCGCGCTCGACGACAAGGTGAGCGCCTACCGCGACGTACTTGCCGGCGACGGCCGGCACGAGAGCGACGCGCGTCTCCCCCGCCGCCGTCTCCCTGGGAACACCGACGATGATCGCCACTCTGCCTCCCGCAGCCCGACGCACGCACGTCACCGGTCCCGCGGACCATGTGACGCCCTTCACTATTCCTCAGGCGCGGAGGCTAAAACCTGTCGGCGTAGTGGAAACCCGCGTCACTGCGGTGCCCGGCGCACGGCGATGGAGATGGTCCCCAGGCCGACGTGGGTCGTGAGGACCGGGCCGGCGCGGACGACGGGGACGTCGCCGTCGACCTGAGTGCGCAGCACAGCGGCGACGCGCTCGGCCGTGACGATGTCGCCGCTGTGCACGACCATCATCTGGGCGCCGCGTCCGCGCGCGTAGCGCAGGGCGCGCTTCACGATCGTGGCCATGGCGCGATCGAAGCTGAGGGCCACCCCGCCCTTGCGCGCCCGCCCGTTCTCGTCGAAGGCGATCAGCGCCGAAAGACGCAGCAGCTTGATCGCCTTCGCCAGCCGCGGGCTCACCCGCCCGCCGCGCACGGCGAAGTCGAGCGAGCGCACGGCGCCGAAGATCGTGATGTCGCGCTTGACGCGCTCGGCCAGCGCCTGCACCTCGTCCAGCGTGGCCCCGGCGGCGATCGCCTCGCCGAGAGCACGGACGAGCAGTCCGGTGCCCACCGAGACGGAGCAGGCGTCGACGACGCGCACGCGCCCGGGGTCGACCTGTTGCGCGGCGGCGCGCGCCGATTGGACGGTCCCCGACATCGCCCCGGCGATGTGGATGGACACGACACCCTCACGGTACTCGAGCAGCCGCTGGTAGAGCGCCGCGAAGTCCGAGGAGGCCGGCTGCGACGACCGCGGCACGACGCTGCTCGAGGTGAGCTTCTCGATGTAGCTCTCAAGGGTGATGTCGACGCCGTCGAGGTACTCCTCCTCGCCGAGCGACAGCGTGAGCGGCACCGTGACGAGGCCGAGCCGGAAGGCCTCGGCCTCGGGGAGCTGCGTCGTCGAGTCGCTCACCACGGCGATCGTCGCCTCGCGTCCGGCGAGCTGCTGCAGCACCATGTCGTCGACCTTGCTCTGCGCGACCGTACCGAACTCCGCCACGGTGCTCAGGAAGAGCTGCGGCTCGTTGGTGTGCAAGTGGACGCGCAGGCGTCCGCCGCCCCCCGCGACGACCAGCGATTCGCCGAGCGTGCCGACCGCCGCCCTCAGGTCGTCGCGCGGGATCTCGCGGCCGTCGTCGGCGACCACCAGGGCCTCGCTGCAGAAGCGGAACCGCTCGTCGACCTCCTCGTGCGCATCCGAGAACGGCGGCAGCCCATGCGGTGGCGCCTCGCTCGGCGTCCACGCCACCTCGTGACCGCCGCGCAGCGCCTCCAGTAACCCCTCGACGAAGTAGACGAAGCCCTGCCCCCCGGCGTCGACGACGTGACTGCGGGCGAGCACCTCGAGCTGGCGGGGCGTGTTCGCCAGCGCGTCGCGCGCGGCCTGCACGGCGCGGTGCATGGAATCGATGAAGTCCTCGCCGTCGTCGCGCCGGCCGAGCTCGTGCGCCCACGCGCGGACGACCGTGAGGATCGTACCCTCGCGCGGTTCGGCCAGCGCCGTGTATGCCGACTCGGCGCCGCGGCGAGCGGCGGCGGCGAACTCGCGCACGTCGACGGCGGCGCGCTTGTCCATGGCCGCCGCGAGCCCGTGAAGGAACTGCGCGAAGATCGCCCCCGAGTTGCCCCGCGCGCCGTCGAGGGCGCCTTCCGCGGCCACGCGGGCGGCCGCGCCGACCTCCACGTGTGCGGCGCTCCCGAGGCGCGCGGCGGCCGCTTTGAGCGTGGCCGCCAGATTCGCCCCGGTGTCGGCGTCGCGCACCGGGAAGACGTTGATGCGGTTCAGCTCCTCCTGCTCGCGCACGACGGCGAGCGCCCCGGCACGAAGCACGCGTGAGAAGACGGTTCCATCCAGGGACCGGACCATGGCGGTCACGTTCCTGCCCCCTCTCCGGCGCCGCCACCCATCACCCCGATCACCCCAGCGTCGCGAGAGCCCTGCCCTGAGGCGTCAGGGCGACGTCCCCGGCACACCGCCCGGGATCCTGGCGAGAGCCTTGCGCGCCGCCTTGGCCACCGGCTCATCGTCGTCCATGGTGGCCAAGCGAAGCGCGCGGAGCGCCTTCTTGCTGCCGATCTTGCCGAGCGCCTGCGCCGACAGGAGGCGCAGGAGCGGCTCGGTGTGCTTGAGCGACTCGCAGAGCGGTTCCACGGCCGCCTCGTCCTTCATCTCGCCCAAGACGAACGCCGCGTCCTGGCGACGGTGCACGTGGCCTTCGTGAAGGATGAAGACCAGCCGGTCGCGAGCCACCGGACCGATGGCGACCAGCGCCTCGCGGGCGACCCGGAGACGACGGATGTTCTTGCTGTCGAGTTCCCTGATGAGAAGGTCGATGTGCTCGGCGAGGGCCTTGCGTCCGGCCTCCGCCACCGCCGAGTCCTTCGTGTACTGCGCCGCCTTGAGCATGAGCTCGATCTGGCCGGTCCTTCTCGCCTTCTCGACGTCCGGGGGTCCGAACAATCCCATCACCGCTCCCTTTCGCGCCGCACAAGCGTGGCGAGTCTACCGTAGAACCCGGTTGGCCACATCCAGGATGCGGTGCGGCAACTCGGGGTACGAGCGCACGGGAAAGACGCCGCCGTGCCCGGCGTCGGCGAGCCGGCGGCACAGGAGCGGGTCCATCTTGTAGTCCTCGGTGAGCAGCACGAAGAGCCGTGGGAAGCGGTGCGCGAACGGCAGCGGGTCGCCCCCCGCCGTGACCACGCCGTCGGTGATGAGGAGTCCGCTGCGGCNNGCGGCCGCGATGTTGGTGTAACCGCGAACCGGCTGGTCGAGCATGCGCGCGACGACCTCGGCCGGCGGATCGGCGGCGTGCAGCCGGCTGACCGCGCAGGCCTTGTCCTCGAACACCACCACCGACAGGTCCTCCGGGTGCAGCTTGAGGGCGAGGACGGCGGCGGCCACGGCGGCGATGGCCATGTTCTCGCCGGACATCGAGAGCGACGTGTCGACCATGAGCACGACCTGGTGCCGACGCTCGGCGCGCCGCGAGACGATGAGGTCGCCGTCCTCGGGGAAGCGCTTGCCGAGCAGGTTCTCGAGTGTCGCCTCGACGTCGAGCTCGCCCGCGTACGGCTCGCGCAAGGGCTCGCGCACGACGTGGGTGGCGGCGCGCAGGGGACCGACCAGACGGGCGGCACGCTGCAGGACGGCGCGCGCCGCAAGGCGTTCGGCGTAGGCGCGCAGGGGAGCGTTGTGCAACCGGCAGCCGGAGCGCGTGAGGTTGACGGCGATGCTCCAGCCGTCAAGGTCGCCGAGAGGGACGCCGTAGCGTTCGGCGATCGCCTCGAGGGGCGTCGCGTCGGCGCGCTCGGCGCCGCAGTCGACAGCCACGGCGACGGAGCGCCGGCCCCGCGCCCGCGCCCCCTCCGGGGGGCTCAGGCTTTTGGGCCGTCGCCGTCGTCGCCGGTGTCGGCGTCCGGGTCTTCGCCGCGCACGACGACCTGCTCGTACAGCTCGTCGAGCGCCGTCCCCATGTCGGCGTCGATGTCGTCGCGCAGGTCGACGCGCGTCGTCAACGCCGCGTCCATGGCCTGGCGCAGCGCGCCCTCCCCGTCGAGGCCGGCGGCGATGACGACCATCGCGACGGCGGCGCGGACCGAAGCCCCTTTGCGGAAGCGGGGGTGGCGCCTCGTGGCGCGGGTGAGACGGACGGCTAGCGACACGAGCCCGTCGTCCTCGCAGCCCGTCTCGCGACGCACGATCGCGGCCTCCTCGGCCGCGCCCTGGTAGACCAGCGCCAGGTGCTCGAAGCGGTCGCGCAACGCCTCCGAGAGATGACCTGTGGCGACGTACTCGACCGGGTTCTGCGTCGCCACGACCTGAAAGCCGTCCGCCGCTCGCACCACCCCGATGTGCGGCACGTGGACGATGCGTTCGTCGAGTGCCGGCAAGAGGACGTTCTGCACCGACTCGGGCATCCGGTTGAGCTCGTTGATGAAGAGGACGGCGCCCTCGCGCATCGCCTGCACGAGCGGTCCCGCGAAGAACGAGTCGGCGCCGTAGCCGCGCTCCAGCACGAGCGGCGGGTCGAACCACCCGGTGAGCTTGCTCTCGGAGTAGCGGTCGTCCCCGTCAACGCGCACCGTCGGCCTGCCGAGGTGCGCGCACACCGCGAGAGCGACCGTCGTCTTGCCGACGCCCACGGGGCCTTCGAGGAGGAGGTGCCGGCCTGCCCCGAGCACGGCCAGCGCCGTCGTGAGCTCGCGCTCGCGCCCGACGATGCCGTGCTCGTCCTGGATCTTGCGGATGGGGGTCATGGGTCTCCGTTCGAGAGCTGCGACCGTGGGGTGGATTCTATCGTGCGCCGGTCCCCCGGCGCGACGCGCCGCCGGTCAGTCGCCGGCGAGGCCGGCGAAGGGCCCGGCGGCGAACACCGGCCGGCCGCCGAAGACCGTGAGCTCGACCTTCGCATCCGTGAGCTCCTCCGGCGGGATCGCCAGGATGTCGCGGTCGAGGACCGCCAGGTCGGCGACCTTGCCCACCTCGATCGAGCCGATCTCGTCCTCCATCCCCATGGCGTACGCGCCGTTGACCGTGAAGCTCTCCACCATCTGCCGGACGGCGACCGCCTCCTCCGGCCACAGCGGCGGCTCCGCGGCGTCAGTCGGGTCGCGCCGCAAGACGCCGCGCTGGATGGCGACCAGCGGGTCGAGCGGCGGCGGTACCGGGTAGTCGCTGGCCGAGGCGACCACGATGCCGTGCTCCCAGAAGCTGCGCATGGGGTACTCGCGGTCGGCCCTCACCCGGCCCAGGTAGGGCACCTGGCGCGCGTGGTAGAGCTCGTCCTTCAGGAACCAGTAGGGCTGCGGCACGGCGACGACGTCGAGCTCCGCGAAGCGCGGCAGGTCGGCGAGGTCGACCACCTGGAGGTGCGTGATCAGCGAGCGACCGACGACTGGGCCACAGGCCGCCCTCGCCGCGGCGATCGCGTCCAGCGCCATCGCCGTCGCCGCGTCGCCGATGCAGTGGTAGTGGAGACGAAAGCCGGCACGCGCAGCGGCCACCGAGGCCCGCGCGATCGCCTCGTGGGACCAGACGGGCTCCCCGCGAAACCCGGGCTGGTCGGCGTACGGCTCCTTGAGGTACGCCGTGTGCCCCTCGATCACGCCGTCGGGGAAGAGCTTGGCCCAGTCTGCGACGACCAGCGGGCCCGCGTGACGGGCCCGTTCGGCCACGAATGCCTCGACCTGCTCCTCCAGCGGCGCGTCCTCCCGGAGCCACAGGGAGAGGCAGAAACGCGTCGTCAGCTCGCCCGACGCCTGCAGGCGCTCGTAGGCTTCCAGCGCCGTGTCGCGACCCGGGTGCAGACCCGCGTCCTGGACCGTCGTCAAGCCGTGCGGTGCGGCGAACGCCCGCTGAAAGTGAAGGATTCCCTGGCGTGACTGTTCGCGGCTGTAGGACGGGAAGCGCTGCTCGGCCGCGTACGCCGGCCCTTCGCGCAGCGTCCCCGCCGGCGTACCGTCGGGCAGCCGTTCGATCATGCCGTTCGTCGGATCGGGGGTCGCCGTGTCGACGCCGGCGACACGCAGGCCCTCGCTGTTGAGCCAGATGGAGTGGTAACTGTCGTCGGCCAGCAAGACGGGGCGGTCGGGCACCGCGGCGTCCAGGTCGGCGGCCACCGGGCCGAGACGCGGCGTCGTGTAGGTGTCGCTCCAGCCGAAGCCCCGGATGAACGGAAGGTCGGGGTGCTCGGCGGCGAACCGCGCCACGGTCGCCACGCACTCCTCGACCGACGCGCACCCCGACAGCGCGACGTCGTAGAGGTCCTCGACGGCCGACGAGGCGTGCATGTGCGCGTCGACGAAGCCCGGCAGCACCAGACGGCCGTCCAGGTCGACGACGCGGGTCCGAGGGCCGGCGAGTGCCGCGACCTCCGCGGCCGTGCCCACGGCCGCGATCCTTCCGGCACTCACGGCCACGGCCTCGTGCCGCGAGCGCGCGGCGTCGACCGTGTCCACGATGCCGTTCGTGAGGACCAGATCGGGTGCCATGGAGCCTCCTGCCGACGAGTACCTGGAGCGGGGACGACGATACGGGGAGCGGGCGCGCCGTGCAATCACGCCGAGCGGCGGCGCGCGGGCCGCCGAACCGCCACACGCGCCGGCGTCAGCGCACGAAGGCGAAGCCGAAGCCCGGTCCCTGCGCGAGCGGCACGAGCGGGCTCGGCGGCACCCCTGCGTGCGCCTCGCCGTGGTACTCGCGTGGGGCGACGTCGTTGGGCCCCTCGGCGTAGAACAGGCTCGCCAGCGCCTGGATGTGGTCGCGGCCGACCCCGAGCTCGAACTGTCCGCCGCCGTAGAGCGTGATGCCGGCGGCTTGGGCGCGCCCGACGCAGTCGAGCAGCGCGCCCAGCGAACCGAAGCGTGACGGCTTGATGTTGAGGAAGCGCGGCGGGCCTGCGGCCGGCGACGCAGCGGCGCCGGCGGATCCGGCGGATCCGGCGGCGATCCTCTCGCGCAACGCCTCGACGTCGGTCCACGAGTGGACGGGCGCGTCGAAGCTGAAGCGGTGCTCCTCCCCCGTCAACGCCTCCCTTGCCGGGCCGTCGAGGGCGGGGTCCTCGAGCACGGCGTCGGGGAACGCTCGTGCGACCATCGCGTACTGTGCGGGGTCGGGAGGGTTGTCGACCGGCGTGCCCTCGTAGAACGATTTGAAGTCGAGGGCGCGCACGCGGCGGGTCGCGGCGGCGCACGCCACGCGGTCGGCGTCCCAGTCCGGGGTCGGGTCGAGCTTGAACTCGAGGGACGGCTCGACGTCGAGCCACGGCGTCACATCAAGGCGCGTCGAGACCACGAAGCGCACGGGGCGGTAGTCGAGGCCCAGTGCCGCGCCCAGCGACCGGCCCGCCTGGCGGAGGGCCAGGTCCAGCGCGGCGCTCTCGAAGGCCCAGCGCCGGTACGTCTCCTGGCCGGCCATCGTCGGGCCGCCGGCCGGAAAGAGCTCGAGCTCACCGAGCCGTTCCGAGAAGCTGTCGAGCGTCCACGCCCCGGCCAGTGGCAGGTCGAGTGGAAACCCATCGTGGTCGTCGGCGGCGTAGGTCACGTCCTCGCCGCGCCCCTCGTGCCCGCCGCCGCGCAGGACGACCGTCGTCGTCACGCGGCGGAAGCCGCTCGAGACGTCGAGCTCGGCGCGTTCCGCGCCGTACTCCTCAACGACGAGCGGCAGCTTCGCGACAGCAGCGTAATGATCACGGGGCGTCTTGGCCATGCCGCCACTCTTCCCCGCCGCGGCCTGACTCACGCGGTGCCGCCTCACCCGGCGACAGCGGCCCTCAGCGCGTCAGGCCGTCCAACCCTCGCAGACGACCTCGGCCTGCTCCAAGACGAGGATCGTGGCGCGCTCCTGCTTGTCTGGTGGATAGCCGTGCTTGCGTAGCAGCCGTTTCACCATGACACGCATCTTGGCCCGGGCGCTTTCGCGCACGTTCCAGTCGACGGTGGCATTGCGTTTGACGGTGTCGACCAGCTCCTGGGCGATGGCCTTGAGCGTCTCGTCGCCGAGCACGGCCACGGCGCTGTCGTTCGTCTCGAGCGCATCGTAGAAGGCGAGCTCGTCCTCGTTCAGACCCAGCTCCTCACCGCGCCGGTGGGCCTCGCGCAACTCCCGAGCCAGGGCGATGAGTTCCTCGATGACCTGCGCCGACGTGATCGCGCGGTTCTGATACTGGACGACGGCGCTCTGCAGCATCTCCGAGAAGCGCCGCGATTCGACGAGGTTCCGCCGGAACACGGCCTTGACCTCGTCCCTCAGGAGCTTCTCGAGCAGTTCGACGGCGAGATTGCGCCGCGGCATGTCGCGCACCTCGGCGAGGAAGCGTTCGTCGAGCACCGAGATGTCGGGGCGCTCGAGGCCGGCGACGGCGAAGATGTCGACGACCTCGTCGCTCGACACGGCCTTCGAGACGATCTGCTGCACGGCGAGGTCGAGCTCCTCGTCGGTCTTCACGCCGTCGCCCGACGCCTTCATGATCGAGGCGCGCACGCTCTGGAAGAAGCCGAGGTCGTCGCGCACCGTCATGGCTTGGGCGCTGGGCACGGCGAGCGAGAACGCACGCCCCAGCGCGGTCACCGCGTTGACGAAGCGCTGCTTGCCGTCATGAAGGTCGTAGATGAACTCCTTGGCGGCGCCGATGAGCACGAGCTTCTGCTCGTGCGTCCCGGCGCCCCACACCTCGCGCCACTCGAAGCCGTGCAGCATGTCGCACACGATCTCGTACTTCTCCTGCATGACGGCGATGGCCTCAGCCTGGTCGATGACGGGATCGCCCGAGCCGCCGCCGTCTGTGTAGTCGTGCAGGGCGCGCTTGAGCTGGTCGGCGATGCCGAGGTAGTCCACCACGACGCCGCCCTGCTTCTCACGGAACACCCGGTTCACGCGCGCGATCGCCTGCATGAGGCCGTGACCGCGCATAGGCTTGTCGACGTACATCGTCGTGAGGCTCGGCGCGTCGAAGCCGGTGAGCCACATATCACGGACGATCACGAGTTTGAAGGGGTCGTCCGGGTCCTTGAAGCGCAGCGCCAGCGCCTCGCGCCGAGCCTTGTTGCGGATGTGCGGCTGCCACTCCACAGGGTCCGACGACGAGCCGGTCATCACGACCTTCACGGCACCGGCATCATCATCATGATCATCATCGCCACGCCACTGCGGCCGCAGCTCGACGATCTCGTCGTAGAGCGCGACGCAGATGCGCCGGCTCATGCAGACAATCATGCCCTTCATCGGCGTCGCCGGGTCGCCGGCCTGGCGCGCCTCAAAGTGCTGCACGAGGTCCTTCGCCACCAGCTCGAGCCGGCGCTGCGTGCCGACCATCGCCTCGATGCGCGCCCACTTGCTCTTGAGCTTCTCTCGGCGCGCGACCTCCTCGCCCTCGGTGACCTCGTCGAACTCTGCGTCGATCACCGGCTTCTGGTCGGCGGGCAGCTCGATCTTCGCCAGGCGGCCCTCGTAGTAGATAGGGACCGTCGCCCCGTCCTCGACGGCGCGCTGGATGTCGTACGTGTCGATGTAGTCGCCAAAGACGGCGCGCGTGTTCTTGTCGGCGAGCTCGATCGGCGTGCCGGTGAAGCCGATGAACGAGGCGTTGGGCAAGGCGTCCCGCATGTGGCGAGCGAAGCCGTCGATGAAGTCGTACTGGCTGCGATGCGCCTCGTCGGCGATGACGACGATGTTCTCGCGCGCGCTGAGCAGCGGATGGACGGCTCCGAGCCCCTCGGCAAGGAACTTCTGGATAGTCGTGAACACCACGCCGCCCGACGCCACCTGGAGCTTCGAGCGCAGATCGTCGCGGCTCTCGGCCTGGACGGGGGATTGATGGAGCAGCTCATGGCAGCGCGCGAACGTCCCGAAGAGCTGGTCGTCGAGGTCGTTGCGGTCGGTGAGCACCACGAGCGTCGGGTTCTGCATCTCGGGACGTCGCACGAGCTTGCCCGCGTAGAACGCCATGGAGAGGCTCTTGCCGCTGCCCTGGGTGTGCCAGACGACGCCGACGCGATGGTCGCCGGTGACGGCCTCCACAGTGGCCTCGACCGCCTTGTTCACGGCCCAATACTGATGGTAGGCGGCCATCTTCTTGACCACGTCCTCCCCATCGGACTCGAAGACGTTGAAGTACCGGATGAGGTCGAGAAGTCGGCGCTTGTCGAGCATGCCGCGGACGAGCGTCGCCAGCTCGGGCGTGCCTTTCGCAGCGATGGACGCGCCGTCGACGGTGCGCCACGGCATGAACCGCTCCCAGGGAGCGGTCAGCGTGCCGTGGCGCGCCTCCATGCCGTCGCTGGCGATGAGCGCCTCGTTGCAGATGAACAGGCTGGGGACCGCCTGCTTGTAGGTCTGGAGCTGATCGAAGGCCTTCTTGACGGTCGCCTTCTCGTCGGCCGGGTTCTTGAGCTCGACAACGGCCAGGGGCAGGCCGTTGACGAACACGACGACGTCAGGTCGCTTCGTGACCTTGCCCTCGACCACCGTGAACTGGTTGACCGCGCGCCAGTCGTTGGCGTCGACGTCGTCGAAGTCGAGGAGCCAGGCCTTGTCGCCCTTGATGGCGCCGCCCGGCACGGCGTACTCGACGTCGATGCCGTCGACGAGCAGGCGATGAAAGCGGTGGTTGTTCGCGACGAGGCTCGGGCTCTCGGTGACGAGGACCTTGCGGACCGCGTCATCAAGGGCCACCGCGGGCAGCCCGGGGTTGATGCTCTCGAGGGCAGCGCGAAGGCGCCGAGTGAGGACGACTTCGGTGAAGTCGTCCCGCTCGGCGCCCAGTTTCTCAGGCTCCACGTCCGGCCCGTACGCCGTCTCGTAGCCCAGCTCCCCCAGCCAGGCCATCATGGCTTCTTCGACATGCGACTCCGCGATGCCGTGCACGCTCATCCCCCCAGACGACTCGGCTCCAGCCTCTCGAGCTTGGCGCCCAATACCTGCTTCAGCTCGTCCACGACGGCGGCGAACGGCGGCAGCCGCCGCACCAGATTCGCCAGACTCCCGTCCCACTGCCGCGCGGCCGTTTCCACGACGACCGGTGGGAAGAAGTCGTCGACCGCCTCCGCGGACACCTGCCTCACCGTGCACTTCTGCGGCAGGATGTTCGCCACCTGCGCGAAGTCGACCAGGTCGGAATGCGCCCCGCACAGACGCCACAGGTCGTAGTAGTCCCGCGCGCAGTTGCGCGGCCAGCGTCCTTCCATGAGTCGCTTCTGCGCTTGCAGCGTGGTCCGCAGCTTCTCGGCAACGATCTCCTCGAGGCTGTAGCACTGCAGCGTCGCATCGAGCGACTCGTCGTACCCGTGCAGCAGGGGCAGCGAATCCGCCGCGAGCAGCAGAGGCTCGTCGACGGTGATCTCGAGCTTGATGCTGCACAGGGGCTGGTTGTGCCAGGGGAACTGGATCGCGACGCGGAAGGCTTCCTGACCGGCCGGGTGCTCGCGCTGCTCCGGCCGCCGCACTGCATCCACCCGGAAGGGACCGTACTCGTTCAACGCCTCCTCGACTCCGGCGGCGGCCTCCCGGACCTGCGCCTCAAGCGCGTCGCCCCGACGACCTCCCGCCGCCGTGAAGTCGAGGTCCACAGAGAACCGGTAGTCGCCGAAGTAGGCCTTCTTGAGCGCCGTGCCTCCCTTGAAGACGAGGGACGCGGCGAGAGTCGGAACGGCGTAAGTCGCTGCAAGCACGTGGCCGATCGCGTAGTCGCGCTCCACCACGTCGAACGGCACCGACAGGCGCGCCGCCTCGGCGCGCAGTCGGTCACGCAGGGGGCGCAGGGCTGCCGCCATTGGTCAGTCGGCGAGGTTCACGACGAGCTTCCAGCGCTTGTCCCGAAGGCCTCGCATCGGCCTGCCGGGGTCAAGCGGGCTGTAGGAGGAGGTCGACGCCGGGAGTAACGGCCGAAGCAGCCTCATGTCGACCCCCGCATGCTCGAGGCTCCATCCGAGACGCTTGGCCACGGCCGACGAACCCCACTCCGCCCCGTAGCGCACCAGCTTCTCCGCGTCCAGCGAAGAGGCGTGCTGGCTCAGGGCGGACAGCCCCTCGCCCGCACCGCCGAAGTGCCGCGGCAAGGCCAACGAATCGAGGATGGTGCGCTCACGGTCGGTGATCGGCACGGAGAAGCGTTCGTCGAGCCACACCCGCTCGAGGCCCAACTCGAAGCGCTGCTCGCGCAGCGTCACGTACGAGCACTCGATACCAGCAATGGCCCAGGTGTGGCGCCTGCGGTCACCGTCCGAACCTCTCATGCTCGGCGTGACGACCTTCTGAGACGTGATCGCGGTGACCACGACCGGCGCCTGATCGGTGAGATCGTGGTACGCAAGTGCCGACCAAAGTCCGATCGCGGAGGGCTGGACGAGAGACGTCGCGAGGACGAAAGGCGGGACCTCGACTCCCCCGGGCAGCTTCCCGGTGCCCGCGTACAACCCCCTTCGCAACCGCACCAGCCAGCCGGCCTCCGTGAGCCGGCTGAGAAGCATCCAGACGCTGGTTTCGGGGATGCCGATTTCGCCTGCGACGCGCCTTGCGTCCTCGGCAGAGAAGACGTACTTGCCTCGACCGACCAGTTCTCCCGCCAGGGCAACGCCCCGCGAGAGTGCATAGACCCTGCTCCGTGATGGTGATTCCGGCATGGAAGGTATTTTACTGCATACCTAACTGAAACAGTTAGCTATGTAGCAAAAGTGCTAGCGCTGAGGACGTCCTCCCGGACCTCCTCCCTCTTGCCGAGCCGGTCGAGCTGAGAGCGCAGCGCGACCAGCACCTCGCCGGCCCAGTCGCTGATCTCCGCGAGGCGGATGCCGTTTGGCTCGCCGTCGGCGAGGAAGATGCGGATGGTCTTGCCGGTCGCTCAGACGCCGCCTCTTGTTATGAGAGGGTCTCACACGTCATGGGATGCTCGTGAGACCCCCTCATAACCACATCCTCGCCGTGGTCGTCGGTGTCGCTTCATCGCACCGCTCCAGGTTCACGTTCCCGCGAACCACTTGATTCTGAAGACCTCCCGGTCGATACTACTGGTGGCTCATCTACCACGTGTAGAAAGAGCAACGAGGTCGTCCGCATGCGGGCGGCCTCAGCCTTTCAGGAGGTCGCCCCCGCCCCATCGCCGCCACTCGGCCTTCATCTGCTTGCGTCTGTACCCCTCGTCGATCGTATACGCCGTCCATAGCATGATGTAGTCGCCACGATCGGCGAGGACGACCGCATAGCTGAAATCGGGCAGGGCGATGACGACGCGGCATTCGCCGCGGCGCCGATTGGCCCACGCCACGATCCGGTCCGTTCCCAGCGCGTCGATCATCGCCCGCGGCCAACGGATGCGCTCGCAGCGCCGCAAGTCGGGCAGGCGCTCGTCTTCGACGCGGCCCTCGGACACCAGATGCCAGAACGTGGCCTCGCGGCCCTTGATCAGGGGGTGGCGCTTCACCGCCCAGCGGCGCCCGGGAATCCGCGGCCGCGAGGCGATGAAGTCGGCGCGGAACCCCAGGTAGACCTCCTCGACGTATCGTTCCCAGTCGCCACCATAGTCGTCGAGCTCAATCAAGCTCGGCAACCAAGCATCGCCCGCCGAGCTCACGGGCGTGTTGCCGCCCACCGCAGCAGGTTGAACTTGGTGGCATCGAGCGAAGTCGTCGCCGTCAGCGAGCACTGGCACCCGTCACGCAACTGCTGCACAAGCGCGATCTTCGCCTCGCTGGTCTGCAGCCCGCGGGCCGCATAGGCCACCGCGCCGGCGAGCATGTCGGCGAGCTGGATCTGCTCCACCTCGTGCGAGCGAACGGGCTGAACACGCCGGATGACGCGGCAATCGAAGTCGTGTGCGGCATTGCAGAGCACCTCGTGCAGCTTGGCGGCTCGCTGACCAGACAGCGAGTCCTTGATGTCGAGGTACACCGCATACGAGTCGCCGGGGCGAATCAGCTTCTGCAGAAGCGTGAAGTACATCTTGTAGTACCAGGTGTCGTGGTCCTGCCCGAACGCGTCGTGTCTCAACAGCCGCTTGTCGGGAACCAGGACACCACGGAACCGAAACGCGGGCTCGTCAAGGAAGTAGGCGACGACGTCGCGGTAGAAGTCGGCCTTGGCCGGCGACACCTTCTTCCACTTGACCTCGAAAGCGCCGCCGAGGCCGTGACCGGTCTTGATGCCACGCAGATCGGCCGCGACGCGACGAGCCTGGCCAGCAGGACACGTCAACGCCCCGAGCACCATCACGGACTGATGGTCGTGCTCGATGTGACAGCTCTCGTCACAGTAGACGTTGAACTCGGTCATGGCCGAATCGCCTCACAGGCTCGTGGACCCTTCGATGATACTCGGGGTCTGCTGCAGGCGGGAGAGTGACAATTCGCGCGAACCGAACAGCCGCAGCGCTCGGCACAAGCCGTCAGGTCACCACCGCGTGGAGCGACGTGGAATCGGCACGGTCGTGGCTGAGCAGCCGCTTGAGGACGTTGTCGCCCTCGCCGATGCAAGCCAGCGCCCGCGACGGGTCGTCGGGGTCGGGTCTGACGAGCCATCAGACGCCGGTGCGCCGGACCTCCCCGCTCTTGCTGAGCTGGTCGAGCTGGGAGCGCGGCGCAACCAGCAGCTTGCCGGTCCAGTTGCCGATTTCGGCGAGGAGGGTGCCGGTGGGCTCGCGGCTGGGAAAGATGCGGTTAGCTGCACCGTTCATTCAGACGAGTCGGATGGCGTGGCACCCGCCGTGGCGACCGGCTCACCAGCGGACGTGGTCGGTGCGGGAGAAGCGGGAGATTCCGCGGGTAGCGCCGGAGACTCAGCGGGCACCGGAGACTCAGCTGGCGGCGAAGACGGCCGAAGCATCGACCACGGCAGAGCGTGCTCTTCCACTAGGGTTGGCCCGGCGTTCGGCTTGGAGCTTGGTGGCGGAGTTGGCTGGGCCGTGTTCTCGTGCTGCGCCTCGTCGCTGCCGTTCATGACATCTCCTATCCTTGCGCGAGATTGACGAATCCGAAGGCGGTGACGAGTGCCATCCCAGCGACGAGCAGGCAGATGGCAGCCGCCGTCATCTTCCTCGTCACCTTCTCGTGCTTGCCTTCTAGCTCCCACTTGCCCGCATCGGCCATGCGGCCGGACTCGATGTTCCTCCACCGGACCCAAGCGATGAGAGACACGGACGCGATGAGCGACAACCAACCGAACCCAAGTAGAGCCAGCGTCCATCTTGCCGGACTTGGAGCGATGCGGTCGATGAAGACGAGCGTTCCGCCGAGGAACGAGGTCGCGAGCGTCAGAATCAGCCCGTAGAACCCCGCCGCCTCTTGTGCAATCGTCGCGAAGACCAGCTCCTGACGTCGCGTGATGTCGTCGTTCATGCCTAGGCCTCCTCGCTCCCTTCACGCGCAGCATCTTCTGTACCAAGCAGCGTGGGCAGCAGCGCGTCACGGGTTGCTGCAAGCAGATGCGATTCGATATCCGCGGCCAGTCGCTTCGCGAACACCGGCGCCATCACGGTGTCAGCGGCCGCGATGACGTTACCTGTGGGAACCACGACCATGGCCTCTGAAAGATGGCCACGCTTGATATGGCCCATGGTTGTGGCTTTGTCTGCGGCGATCTCGCGAAAGGTGGCGAGGTGCTCTTGGATCCAGTGAAAGACGAACCACTTCGGATAGTCCCGAGAAGTCACCTTGAACAGATGCTGATTGAGCGCTCCTCTGCCTCCGCTCCAGATGACGCACTGCAGTGACCCGGACCAAGAGAAGAGCACGTCGCCATTGCTCACAACGTATTCAGCCGGCAGATTGCCACTCGCTTTGCCCGAGCCATCGGCAACCCCGCGTGTCAGTTCAGCGCCCTTGATGGCCGGAAGGTCACCGCTACCGGTGGGCGGGTACTTCTGCAGCGCCAAGCCGTTCAGGAAGTCGGCGACTTGATCCAGAGGCTTGGTCTGCCAGCCTCCCGGAATCGAGCCAATCGGCGATCCTCCGAACGAGTCCGGGAAGAGGGCGGCGAGGGAGGGCGGTAGCCCGAGCTCGCCGCCCGTCTTGCCCTCCATCTTCATGCGCACGGGGTCGAAGTCGACGAACCACGACTTGAAGATGGCGCGGGCAATCGACTCGAGGGTGCGGTTCACCCGTCGGTTCAGCTCAATTCTGTCGTCCAAAGCGCCGAGGATGCCAGCTATGGCGCATTGGGTCGTCCTATCCGGAAGCCTGAACTTGAACCCCAGAAGGCGTTCCCGTGACAAGTTCATGATCGCGGTACCTACCGCGTAGGTCTCAATGCGCGTCCGGAAGAGTGGGGATTGCAGAACGTAGCCCAGGAACTCTGGATGAATGTCCCTGGAATCAGGGCGAATCACCCCACAGAAAGCGCCGGCACAGCCCCGCCAGTCCCGTCGGAGCTGCGCGAGTCGTCCCACTGCCTGACGACTGCCGCTGGACATGGCGATGACCACGTCGAAACGGCGTAGCATTTGTTCATCACGGACCAAAGACGATGGCACGTACAAGACGTCCATCAGCTCAAGCGCTCCCTTGCCGATATTCGTCGCTCGCAACAGTGGCACTCCGCCGTCACGAGGTCCCAGAAGATCCGGCGGGCGATACGAAACCCCGCGAACGAGTTGCGCAACGTCGCCAAGGGCGACCTCTGGCCAGTCGCTACAGCTCATACCCTAGCGCCGCAAGGTTCGCCTTGATCTCTTCCTCCAACCGCCGCCCCTCCGCAATCTGCTGGGCAAGCTCTGCCGTCAGGCGTTTCATCTTCTCATCGAAGGGCTCGCCGTCATCGTCGCTGGCGGCGGCGCCGACGTAACGACCCGGCGTGAGCACGTAGCCGTGCTCGGCGATCAGGTCGGTGGTGGCGCCCTTACAGAAGCCGGGCACGTCGGCGTAGTCGGACGTGCCTGACTCCCCGCGCCAGGCGTGGTAGGTGCCGGCGATGCGCGCGATGTCATCGTCGATCAGCTCCTTGTGCGTGCGGTCGACGAGCGCGCCCATCTGGCGCGCGTCGATGAACAGCGTCTCGCGGCGGCGGTCGCGACAGACGCCACCGCTCCCCGGTCCGTCGCTCTTGTCGCGCGCCAGGAACCACAGACACACGGGGATCTGCGTCGTGTAGAAGAGCTGGCCGGGCAGGGCGATCATGCAGTCGACGAGGTCGGCCTCGACGAGCTGCTTGCGGATCTCCCCCTCCCCGCTCTGCTGCGAGCTCATCGAGCCGTTGGCGAGCACGAAGCCGGCCACGCCCTGCGGCGCCAGGTGGTGCACCATGTGCTGCACCCAGGCGAAGTTGGCGTTACCCGGCGGCGGCGCCCCGTACTTCCAGCGCACGTCGTCGCGCAGGCGGTCCCCTCCCCAGTCGCTCACGTTGAACGGCGGGTTGGCGAGGATGAAGTCGGCCTTGAGGTCCTTGTGCTGGTCGGCGTGGAAGCTGTCAGCGTGGTGCGGCCCGAGGTCGCCCTCGAGCCCGCGGATGGCGAGGTTCATCTTGGCCAGGCGCCAAGTGGTGGGGTTGCTCTCCTGCCCGTAGATGGCGATGTCGCCCTTGCGCCCGCCGTGCTCCTCGACGAAGCGCTCACTCTGCACGAACATGCCACCCGAGCCGCAGCAGGGGTCGTACACGCGACCCTTGAACGGCTCGAGCATCTCGACCAGCAGCCTGACCACACACCGCGCCGTGTAGAACTCGCCGCCGCCCTTGCCCTCGGCGCTGGCGAAGCGGCCGAGGAAGTACTCGTAGACGCGGCCGAGCAGGTCCTTGGACCGGCTCTCGGCGTCGCCCATGGCGATGGTGCCGATGAGGTCGATGAGCTCTCCGAGACGCTGCTTGTCGAGCGCCGGGCGCGCGTAGTCCTTGCTCAGGACGCCCTTGAGCTGCGGGTTCTCGCGCTCGATCGCGACCATGGCGTCATCGATGAGCTTGCCGATCTCAGGCTGCTTGGCGTTCGCCTGCAGGTGACTCCAGCGCGCCTCGCGCGGCACCCAGAAGATGTTGTCGGCGAGGTACTCGTCGCGGTCCTCGGGGTCGATGCCGCAGGCCCAGGACTCGCGCAGCTTGTCGGGATCGTCGCCGCGAGCGGCGGCCTGCTCGGCCGCGCGCTGCCATTCAGCTTCGGCCTCGGCCGTGAGCGCGGCGTGGCGCTCCTCGAAGGCGTCCGAGATGTATTTCAGAAAGATGAGGCCGAGCGCCACGTGCTTGTACTCGGCCGGGTCCATGTGGCCGCGCATCTTGTCGGCAGCCGCCCAGAGCTTCTGCTCGAAGCCGAGCGGCTCGCCATTGGCTTTCTTCGCGCGCTTCGTCGCCAACGCCCCCTCCCGACGTCGAGGGACGGCGGCTGGGCGGCCGCCGTCGCCCCATTCTAGCGACTGGCGCGACGGAATCCCCGCGGTAGGATGGCACGACCGAAGACCGGGGAGGTTAGCTGTGGGACACATGAGCCGCGAGATCGTCACGCTCACCATCTCGCTTGACGACGTCGAGCCGCGCGTCTGGCGACGGCTCGAGGTGCCCGCGGACTACGGCTTCGACCGCCTTCACCCGGCACTCAACGTCGCCATGGGCTGGCTTGACCTCCACCTGCACGAGTTCGAGGTCGCGGGCAAGCGGTACGGCGACGGCGTGGACATGTCCGCCGAAGCCGACGCGACACTCGCCGAGCAGGACCTCGTCATCGGCGAGGTGGCCCGCTCTGGCGACCGCCACTTCGCCTACTGGTACGACTTCGGCGACGACTGGTGGCACACCGTAGAGATCGAGGACATCGGCCCGGCGCAGAAGGGCGTCTTCTACCCGCGCTGCACGGGCGGCGCCGGCACATGCCCTCCGGAGGACTGCGGCGGCCCGCCCGGCTTCGAGGGATTCAAGGAGGCCATGGCCGACCCTGACCATCCCGAGCACGCCGAGCTCGCGGAGTGGTACGGCGACGTGTTCGACCCGGCCGCGTTCAGCGTCGAGAAGACTTCGGCGCTTCTGCGGCAGCTGGCGACCGGCGAGGTACCCACAAACTGGGAGTGAAGTCCAAGGCGGGCGCGGGTGCGACAATGGGGCGCGCATCCTCTGGCCGCGAAGGCCGCCGCGCGGCAGGCCTGTGCCCCTGTCGCCTGCACTTTGCTCGGTCAGTCACCCGCGCCCGCCGCTGCCTCTGCCACATGACGGCCAGAGGGTCCAGCGCCCTGTCCGCTCTGGTACACTGCCGCGGGCGCCGCGCGCGCAGCCGCCCGGCGCCCCCACCGCCAGTCAGCGACCGAAAGCGCACGCCATGAGCCAGCCGAGCCAGCCGTCCGATCCCTCCCCCGCCTCGCCCGCGACCTCCGCGCCGCTTTCTCCGGCTTCCCTCGTCTACGCCGGCACCGGCGACTACATCGCCGCGCCCGAGCTCATGCAGACGGTCAACGTCGCCGTCCAGCTCAGCCGGCCGCTGCTCATCAAGGGCGAGCCGGGCACAGGCAAGACGATGCTCGCCCTGAGCATCGCGCAGGGGCTGCAGGTGCCGCTCATCACCTGGAGCATCAAGTCGACGACCAAGGCGCAGGACGGGCTCTACGTCTACGACACCGTCCAGCGCCTCTACGACGGCCAGTTCGGCGAGGGCGACGTCGCCGACATCGCGCGCTACATCAAGCTGGGCAAGCTCGGCGAGGCGTTCGCCAGTCCCGAGCGCGTCGTCCTCCTCATCGACGAGATCGACAAGGCCGACCTCGAGTTCCCCAACGACCTGCTCTGGGAGCTCGACCGCATGGAGTTCTACATCCCGGAGACGCACGAGAACGTGGCCGCGGTGCACCGGCCGATCGTGCTCATCACGTCGAACGCCGAGAAGGAGCTGCCCGACGCCTTCCTGCGGCGCTGCGTCTTCCACTTCATCGAGTTCCCGGGCGAGGCGATGATGGAGCGCATCGTGCGCGTGCACGTGCCCGACCTCGACCGCACGCTGCTCGACATGGCGATCGAGGCCTTCTACTGGGTGCGCGAGATCTCGGGCCTGCAGAAGCGGCCCTCGACCAGTGAGCTCATCGACTGGGTGCAGGTACTGGCCGGCGGCGGCGTGCCTCCCAAGGAGATCCGCCGCCGCCTGCCGTTCATGGGCGTCCTTCTCAAGAAGGACCGCGACGTCGAGCTGGCGGTCAAGGCGCTGGAGCGGAACCGCCGCTAGCGGTGTTCACCCGCTTCTTCTTCCTGCTGCGCGCCTACGGCGTGCCGGTGACCGTCACCGAGTGGCTCGCCCTGATGCGCGCCCTCGCCGCCGGCCTTGCCCTGAACGACCTCGACCGCTTCTACAGCCTGGCGCGGGCCGTCCTCGTCAAGTCGGAGGCGTTCTTCGACCAGTACGACCAGGCCTTCCTCGCCGCTTTCGGGGGCATCGAGACGCCGGCCGAGATCGCCGACGAGGTCTGGGAGTGGTTCAAGGACCCCCTGGCCTTTCCCGGCCTCACCGAGGAGGAGCGGCGGCGCCTCGTGGAGGCGCTCGGCGAGGTCGACCTCGACGAGCTGCGGCGCCTGTTCGAGGAGCGCCTCGCCGAGCAGACCGAGGCCCACCACGGCGGCAGCCGCTGGGTCGGCACCGGCGGCACCTCGCCGTTCGGCCACGGCGGGGTGCATCCGGGCGGCATCCGCGTCGGCGGCCGCAGCCGCAGCCGCACGGCCGTCAAGGTCGCCGCCGAGCGCCGTTACCGTGGCTACCGCACCGACGTCGAGGTCGGCACGCGCCAGTTCGAGCTCGCCCTGCGCCGCCTGCGCCAGCTCTCGTCGCGCAACGAGAGTCTCCCCGACGAGCTCGACCTCGACGAGACCATCGAGGAGACCGCCGACAACGCCGGCCGGCTCAGCCTCGTGTGGCGCAAGAGCCGCAAGAACGCCGTCAAGGTGCTGCTGCTCATGGACGTGGGCGGCTCGATGGACAGGTATGCGACGCTGTGCAGCAACCTGTTCACGGCCGCGAACCGCTCGACGCACTTCAAGGACCTGCGCTTCTCCTACTTCCACAATTGCGTGTACGACTGGCTCTACACCGACGCGCGCCTGGTCAACCGGTCGGCGGTCGCGACGAACCACGTCCTGCACGAGCTCCCCGCCGACTACAAGCTCATCCTCGTCGGCGACGCGGCCATGGCGCACAGCGAGCTCGTGTCGCGCTACGGCATCATCTGGTGGGGCGAGATGAACGAGGAACCCGGCATCGAGTGGCTGCGCCGCCTGCGCCGCCACTTCGACCACTCGGTCTGGCTCAACACGATCCCGGCCGACGAGTGGGACCGGGCCTACGGCGCGGGCACCATCCGCCTCGTGCGCGATGTCTTCCCCATGTACGAATTGACGGTCGACGGTCTCACGGCAGCCGTGAAGAAGCTCATGGTGCGGTACTGAGCGGGACGCGGATGCCCGGGCCCGTCGCTGCCTGTAGGATTCGACGGACGTCCAAGGAGGAGTGATGGCGACCAGCGGCAGCACGGCGGACATCAAGGGCATCAGCACCGACATCGACCTGTTGCGCGCGCTCTGCGGCGCGCCCGCGCCGACCGGCTTCGAGGCGCCGGCGCAGGAGGTCCTTCGCCGGCGCCTCGAGGGCAAGGCCCAGGCGCAGGCGGACCCGCTCGGCAACCTCTGGGCCGAGGTGCCCGGCGAGGGCGCACCCCACGTCGTCGTCACCGCTCACAACGACCAGATCGGCCTCATCGTGACCTACGTCGACGAACACGGCTTTGTCTTCTTCGACGTCGTCGGCGGCGTCGACAATCAGCTCCTCCCGGGACGCCACCTCGTCATCCACGGCCCCAAGGGTCCGGTCGATGCCGTCGTCGGCCGCAAGCCGACCCACATCATCCCCAAGGACGAGCGCGGCAAGGCCCCGGAGCTGCACGACCAGTTCATGGACATCGGCGCGTCGTCGCGCGAGGAAGCCCTGGAACGTATCCGCGTCGGCGACCCGGTGACCTTCGAGGCACCGTTCCTCGCGCTCTCCGGCGGCCGCTACGGCTCGCCCGCCTTCGACAACCGGGCAGGCGTCTACGTCGCCTTCCGCGCTCTCGAGCACTATCGCGCGCAGCCCGCCGCTGCCAAGCTCACCGCCCTCGCCACCGTGCACGAAGAGACGACCTTCATGGGCGCCAAGGCCATGGCGCGCCGCCTCGACGCCGACGTGATCGTCGTCGTGGACGTCGACTTCGCGAGCGAAGATCCCTCGGTCGACCCCAAGAAGCTCGGGGGCGAGGTCAAGCTCGGCTGCGGACCGGTCATCCACCGCGGCGCCGGTGGCAACCTGGCGATCACCGACTACGCGATCCAGCTGGCCGCCGACGAGGGGATCCCCGTCCAGGTGAAGGCCATGCCGGGCGCCACGCAGACCGACGCGGAGGAGCTGATGTCGTCTGGCCGCGCGGCCACGCTCTCGTTCAGCATCCCCGTGCGCTACATGCACTCGCCCCTCGAGGTCATGCAGCCCGACGACGCCGAGGCCGGTGCGCTGCTCGCCGCCGCGCTGACGCGGCGCCTCGCGAAGGACTGGACGCCGGAACTGTTTGTGCCACGCGCCTGACACGGCTCGTCCGGCTACGGGGTTGGACGCGCTACGGCGTGTCCCCGAACTCGCGGACCATCACCTGCCGCTGGGCATCTGAGAGGCGCGCCTCGCCGTGCAGCAGCCGGTACTGGAGCGGCGGCATCTCGCCCTCGCCGACGACAGCGGCGATCCTGGCGCCGATCGCCTTCGTGACGATCGCCGAGCCTTCGGGCCACTCCGAGAAGTTGAGGTGGTCCCGTCCCGAGTTGACGTCGCGGGCCACCAGCCACGAGGCCGGCGCGACGCTCGCGTACCAGGGCCAGACGGTCTCGTTGCTGTGGCAGTCGTAGCACGCCTTTCGCGCCACCGTCCGGGCCTCCGCGGAGGTCCACTGGTACTCGGCCGTGACCGGCGGGTTCGTGTGGTCGCGACCGTAGGGCACGAGCTGGATCGCGCCGAACCCCACGAGCAGGACGACGACCACCCATAGCGCGGTCCTGGCGACCCGGCTCACGTCGCCCCTGGGTCCTTCGGCGCCGCGAGGCGCACCGGGCGCCCCGCGGACTTCCAGGCGCTCAGGCCGCCGAGCAGGACCGACACCTGGTCACGACCGCCGGCACGGAGCAGGCTGGCGGCGGTCATGGAGCGCAAGCCGCCGCCGCAGACGACGCAGACCCGGCCCTCCTGCGGCACCTCGGCGAGGCGCCCCGGGAGTTCGCCCAGCGGGATGTGCAGGGCGCCGTCGATCACGCCGCCGCTCTCCACCTCGTGGCCGGCGCGGATGTCGAGGATCGCCGGACCGTCGCCCCTTCCGACGTACCCGGCGAGCCCGTCGGCCGTGACCGTGCGCACGCCGGCGCTGGCGAGCCCGGCCGTGTGCCACGCCCACATCCCGCCCGAGAGGAACCCGGCGATGTCGTCGTAGCCGAGGCGCACGAGGCGGCGCACCGCCTCCGAGGGGTCGTCGCCGTCGATCACGAGCAGGATCGGCGTGTCGTAGTCAAGGAGCCACCCTGCCCACTGCGGCAGACCGTCGAGCCAGACGGAGAGCGAACCGGGGACGTGCGCCGCCGCGAAGGCGGTCTCCCAGCGCGTGTCCACGACAACCGCGTCCCGCGCCGCCGCGGCAAACGCCTGCGGCGTGAGCGGCGGCGGCGCCGGCAGCCCGTGCGGCAGCGGCGCGCCCTCGAGATTGAGTACCTCGACCCGGCGGAAGTAGGGCGGGCGGTCGCCGACACCGCCGGCGGCGTCGACGAAGGCGTCCCGGCCGGCGATCTGGAGCTTGGCGTTGCTCCGCCGCTCGATGCCGATCGTCGTCCACGCCCGCTGCGCGATCGCCGCCCCGCACACGGAGCCGGCGCCGTGACCGGGCGCCACGATGACCTCGTCGCCGAGTGGCAGCAGCGTCCCGAACAGGCTCTCGTGCAGGAGCGCGGCCATCTCGCGACTGCGGGACGCGTCGACGAGGTCGGTGCGCCCGACTTCGCCGGCGAACAGGGTGTCGCCGGTGAAGACCGTCCACGGCGCGCCGTCGGTGTCGCGCAGCAGGTAGCTGCGCCCGTTCGGTGTGTGACCGGGGGTGTGCAGCGCCTCGATGCGGTAGCGGCCGACGCCCCAGGTGTGGCCCGGCTCGGCCGGCCGGCCGTAGTTGTAGTCGAGCTGCCCGTCGGCATGCCAGACCTCGGCGCCGGTGCGCGCGGCGAGCTCGGCCGAGCCGATCACGTAGTCCTCGTTGCGGTGCGTCTCGAAGATGGTCGTGACGCGGCAGCCGTGGCGCCGCGCAAGGTCGACGTAGACTCCGGCATCGCGGCGCGGGTCGACGACCGCGGCTTCGCCTTCGTCGCCGACGATGTACGAGTAGTGGGCGAGTCCCGGTGACTCGATGCGTTCGAACAACAAGGGCGCTCCTTTCGTGCGTCGCGACCCAGTCTACCCGTGGAGCGCGGCGCGGACGAAGCCGAGCTCGGCCAGGGCGACGCGGCGCCAGTAGTCGGGGTCGTGGCAGCCCTTGACGCCGCCGGCGACGTCGCCCGCGACCGGCCGCCCGCTCTGCTCCTCGCAGCGGGCGGCGAAGTCGCGCGCCGCGTCGTGGAACGCGTCGGCCTTGCCGCAGTCGATGCGCACGTCCGTGCCGGCGAGCTCGCCGATGCCGGCGAACACGTCGTTCTCGGCGAAGTCCTGCTCGTCGTCGAAGGCGTCGCCGACGCCGTCATCGTACGCGCGCCACAGGGCGGGGCTCGCCGCGCAGACGGCGGCGAACATGTCCGGCCGCCGTTCCGCGGCGAGCAGCGCGCCATAACCGCCCATTGACCAGCCCATCACGGCGCGCCGCTCGCGCGACCCGCCGACGCCGTGACGCTTCTCGTACCACGGGATGAACTCGTCGAGCAGCATCGCCATGCGGTCTTCGCCGCTCGCGCGCTCGTGCCAGAAGGTGTCACTGCCGTCGACCGCCACGAGCGCCAGGACGGGTATGCCGCCGCCGGGGGTCTTCACGGCGGCGTAGTCCGCCAGATACATCGGGGAGTCCAGCACCCAGTGCGGGTCCTGGCCGCGGCCCGGCAGGCAGTAGACCACCGGGAACTCGAAGTCCGCACGCAGAAGGCTGATGGATGGCGCCCAAAGGCCGTACTCGACCTCGGCGCCGAGGACGTCGGACCGGAACGTGCCGTACGCCGGCTTGGCCAGATCAGCCGGCGCGGGCTCCTCCGGCCCGCACTGACCCGTCCACTGGTACCAGTACGAACGCAGCGGCAGCGTACGCTGGGCGACGACGCCGGCGACGGCGAGCCCGCCCAGCGCCAGGCCGCCGCCGATCAGGAACTGCCGCCGGGTGACACCGTCCTCCCGGCCATCCACGCCAGACCTCATACCGCGCCCCCGCGTCGTCGCGCCCGTCCCGACGGGCCCCGGCCCATGCTACCGCTCCGCGACACCGCCCTTCGCGTCCACCCATGCCTCCGCCAACTGGCGCGCGAACTCCGGCTCCCACTTGAGACGACCGTCGACGACCAGGTGGTACACGTCCAGGTAGTCGGCGTCCTCGAGCTCGACCCGCTGCGCGACGTCGAGGTACGCCACACCGTACCCGCGGGCGATCTCCCGGGCGCGCCGCTGGTAGCTCGGGACGACCCCGTCCCATCCAGGACCCAGCACGTGCTCGTTGAGGGGCTGGTCGAAGAACGCCACCACGAAGCCGCGGTCGTGCGCGAGGCGCACGAGCTCCTCGAGCACGGCGAAGTTGTAGTCGGCGTAGGCGGCGTACGTCGCGTTGTCGGCCGCCATGTCGCTCTCCGCCATCTCGCGCTTCTGCGCGGCGGTGCGCAGCGGCCCGTCGATCGTGTAGTGCTTCTGGTACTCGATCTCGGCGAGCAGGGAGATACGGTCGGTGCGCCGCTCGCGAACGTAGCCGGCGATGAATCGCAGCACCCCCGGGAACACGAGATCCACCGGGGCCAGGCTCACCGCCTCTGTCTCGAGCAGCCGGCGGACCCGGGCGCTGCGCAGGAAGAACGGCTCCCCCTTGAGCAGGCCCGCGTCGTCGCCGGGTCCGTTCGTGAAGCGCATCGGGGCGAGGCCGACGGCGATCAGCGCCTCGCCCTCGGGCAGGTTCTCGACCAGCGCCAGCGACTCGGCGAAGCTCTGCGAGTGGGCGGCGAGGCTCACGACGCCGGTGACCTCGCCGGCCCTGCGGCTGACCGCGGTGCCCAGCGACTCCTCGCTCAGGAAGCACTCCATGGTCGCGGAACCGCCGGTGAGGTAGACGGTCGGCGTCGCGGGCGGCGCCGCGCGCAGGTTGGCGAGGACGTAGGTGACGTGGCCGTTGTCGTCGTGGCGGTGGCGGACGAAGTGCCCCTCCGGCACCTTGGTGATGACGCCGGCCCCGACGAGCAGTTCGAGTCCCAGCAGCGTCAGTGCCGCCAGGCCAAGGGCGGCGACGAGCACCAGGGGGCTACGACTGCGAAAGCCGCGCCGGAACGAGGTACGCCGCAGAGTGGCGCGCCCCGACGAGGCGCGCCGACCCGGCGCCGCGCTGCGCGCGGCGCCCACCCCGGCGCGCCCGCCGCTCACGTGATCAGGTTCACCAGCCATTCCAGCGGCCCCAGGACGCAGAGCGCCATGATCTTGAGGGCGTGACGCGGCGTGTGCGTGGCGACGAAGGCGTACCCAAGCGCGACGTACAGGAACGTCGCCGGATAGCCGAGCCACCCGATCCAGCGCTCATAGCCCGCCGCCGGCGCCTTGCCCGCCTTCTTGCGCGCCTTGCGGCGCGCCTTCTTGCGCCGCTCCCACCAGGCGACCACGACGAGGCCGGTCCCGTGCCACAGACCCCACAGCGTCCAGTTCACGTTCACGTAGTGCCAGAGCCCCATGGTCAGCATGCTCAGGTAGAGACCCAGCCACGGCTTGCGCGTCAGCCCGAACACCGGGAAGTACACGTTGTTACGTACCCAGCTCGACAGCGAGATGTGCCACCCGCGCCAGAACTCGCCCAGGTTGGCCTTCCAGAACGGGTAGTGGAAGTTCTCCATGATGCGAAAGCCGAACAGGCGCGAGAAGCCTATGGCGAGGTCGGTGTACGCCGAGAGGTCGAAGTAGGCGCGCACGAACACGATGACGACGAACGCCAGCGGCCACCACGGGTTCGTCTCGCTGGCGTCGAAGAACGGCTTGCCGACCGTGCCCGTGACGGTGCCGAAGAACGTGGCGATGAAGAAGTCGACCACGAACACCTTCTTGAAGTAGCCCAGCGCGATGCGCCGGAGCCCTTCGTAGAAGAGCTGCCTGTCGAACGTGGTGCTGCGCTTCCCGTAGAAGCCCTGGTACGTCTCGAGCGGCCCTGCCGGGAACGTCGGGATCCACATGATGAAGGCGGCCATGCGCAGGAACGAGTTGTCGGTGATCACGCCGCGCAGGTGGTCGAACACGTACTGCAGCAGACGGAAGGCGAAGTAGGAGATGCCCAGCGGCATGATCAGGTAGCTCACGATGGGATCGCCCTGGCCCCACACGGCGACCGCGCTGCGCTGCCCGTACTTGCCGATCGCGAGGGTGACGACGGCGACGGTCACCACCAGCAGCACGGCGCGCCCGCCCGAGAGTCGTCCGGCCTTGTGCACCTCGACGATCTGCCAGGCGACGGCCACGAGACCAAGCGCGATGGCCGCGAACACGGGGTGCAGCATGGCGAGCGCGGCGACCGAGACGACGAGGGCGAAGACGAGCCGCCACGTGTCGCGCCGCAGGACGAGCCAGAACAACGGCAGCGCCGCGACCACCACCGGTATCAGATACCAGGTGAAGTAGATCTTCACGGCATGGCCGCCTCAGGTCCCGCGGCGTCGCGGGCCGACCCGCCGCCCGCCGCCACCCGCGCCCCGGCCGAACTGTCCGGACCGGCCGCGCCGAGCCGTCGCGCGAGCTCCTCGGCGAGGCGCTCCTCCCAGATCACGCGTCCCGGCTCCACCAGGTGCGAGAGGTCCTGGAAGTCGCCGTTGCGCAGCGGGAGCTCCTCGTTGAAGTCGACGTAGGGGACACCGTAGGCCGCGGCCAGCTCGCGGACGCGCGGCCGGTACATCTCCTGCGCGTGGTCGAACTCGTCGCCGACGATCTCGCGGTTCCACGGCATCTCCAGAAGGATCACGTCGACGCCGCGCTCGCGCGCCCGCGCGAGCAACGTGTCGAGCATCGCCATGTTGTAGTCGATGTTGCGGCGGAAGATGGGCGCGCGCTTCTTGTTCCAGCGCTCGACCATGCGCTCCTTCTGCGCCGTCGTGTGGATGCCCTTGAGGTTGTAGCGGTGCTGGCCGTACCTGCGCGTCGGGAGGGTGAACGAGAGCAGCTCGTCCTGATGCTGCTGCGCGTAGCTCGTGAAGTAGGCGAAGATGCCCGGCAGGATCGTGTAGGTGTACCGGTACTTGCCGGACTCCCGGTTCACGTACTCGCGCAGGACGGTGCTCTTCAGCAGGAACTCGCGCCCCTCGGCCTGCTTCTGGTTGTCGCCGCGCGAGGGCGTGAAGCGGCCGACGTTGATACCCACGATGACCGTCGCCGGCGTGTCGGGCACGTTGTCGACGACGGCCAGGCTCTGGGCGAAGTTCTGGTTCATGGAGCCCAGGTTGTAGACCTCGGTGTCGGGGCCGCCGTTCCGCTCGATCGCGTCCTCCAGCGTGTCGTTGCTCGTGATCGACTCGCGCACCGTCGAGCCGCCGAGGATGTAGATGGTCGGTTCGTCCGGCGGGTCCTGCCGGTTCCGGCCGATGGTCCACGACACGAACGTGTAGTCGTCGCTCGACTTGCGCAGCCAGTACTTGAGCGCGACGTCCGACCAGGCGCCGCTGGTGAAGAAGTACTCGAGACCGAGGAGCGCGGGAAGGAGCAGGGCGAGCGCGGCGGCGAGCACGAGCGGGTGGCGGTTGCGGAAGCCGCGCGCGAAGCTGGCGGCGCGCGGACCCCGCGCGGACGCGCGCCTCACCCGTCGCCCTCCTCGAGCAGGCGCCGCAGCTCGGCGCGCACGGCCTTGCCCGACCCGGTGCGCGGGATGCGCCCGACGGCGACGATGCGGCTCGGCAGCGACGCCGAGGGCAGCACGTCGCGCAGCTCGCGCAACACGCGGCTGCCGCGGAAGCCCTCCGGCTCGCGCGGGACCACGAAGGCGATGGGGACATGGCCGAGGATCTCGTCGGGCGTGGCGATGACGGCGACGTCGTCGAAGCGGCCGAGCTGGAGCAGGGCCTCCTGGACGTGCACGACCGAGACCTTCTCGCCGCCACGCTTGATGATGTCGTCCTTGCGTCCCGCGACCCAGACGTAGCCGTCGGTGTCGACGCGCCCGAAGTCGCCGGTGCGCAGGCCGTTCCCGGTCAGCGTCCGTGCCGTGACCTCGGGCTCATCCAGATAGCCCTGCATCAGCAGCGGACCGGTGATGTACAGCTCGCCGGTCTGGCCGGCCGCCAGGGCCGCCCCGCCGGCGTCGCGCGCCGTCACCTCCATACTCCCGATCGGGCGCCCCACCGAGCCCTCGCGCTCGTCGAGCTCGGCGGGCCGCAGCACGCAGAGCCGGCCCGAGACCTCCGTCAGCCCGTACATGTTGAAGAGCGCGATCCCGGGCAGCACGCGGCGCGCCTTCTCGATGACGTGCAGCGGGAGGTGGTCGCCCGAGCTCACCCAGAAGCGGAACGGATGCTGCCGGGGGGTGTCCATGGGCTCGACCACGCGGACCAGGTGCGCCGGCGCGCCGCCGAACCCCGTGCAGCCGAGCGTCTCCATCTCGTCGAGCAGGCCCTCGCCGAAGTAGAAGCCGAGCTGCCCGGCCAAGCCGCCCCCGTGCGCCATCATCGTGAGGAAGTGGCAGATGCCGCTCGTGAAGTACGGCGGCGTGTTGATGAAGATGCGGTCGGCGGCGGTCAGCCCCAGGACCTGCGCCACGAGGCCGGGGTTCTCGGACGTGGCGCGCAAGGTCTGGCAGACGCCCTTGGGCACGCCGGTCGTGCCCGACGTGAACATGATCATGGCCAGCTCGTCGGGCCGCACCGGCGCCGGCCCGGCGGTCGCGGCCGGTGCACGTGCTCCATCCGTCGTCGCCGGCCTGACCCCGTCGACAAGGCCGTCCGCGTCGGCGGTCACGACCAGCCGCAGAGGGCGGTCGCCGGAGGGCGCGGCGGCGTCGGGCACCACGAGGGCGCGCGGCCGGGCCTTGGCGATCAGCCAGTCGACGTCGCGCTGGGGCAGGCTGACGTTGAGCGGCACTGCGACGGCGCCCGCCAGCCACGCCCCCACCATGGCGAGGAAGAAGCTGTCGTACTCCTCGAGCACCAGCGCCACCCGCTCGCCGCGGGCCACGCCGGCCGCGGCAAGGCCGGCCGCGATGCCTTGGGCACGCCGCGCGAACCCGGCGTACGAGTACGCGCGGCCGCGGGTGACCAGCAGCGTCGCATCCGGCTGCGCCGCGGCGTGCTCGTGGAGGCGCGCGATCGCGTCGGTCATGAGCGGCGCCGGAAGCGTCATTGCATCAGGCGACGGCATCGTCCGCGTCAGGGTTCCGGTGCGCCCTCAGAAGCCGACGTAGCGGAACTCGGTGAGCTCACCGCCGACGGCGACCGCCACGACCAGCGCCAGGAAGAGGAGGAACCAGAGGAACGTCTGAACGCCCAGACCCAGCCCGTAGAACAGCTTGCTCGTGCGCGGCGCCGCGTCGGCCTGCGGCTCCGGCGCCGCACCGCCCGCGGCCGGGGTCTCCCCGCCGGGGCCCGCGTCCGTGACCTGTTCAGGCATCGCCCGCCTTCTTGCGCGCCACGTAAGCAAGCATGTGGTTCACCGTGTCGAGGTTCTCGTAGACGATGTCCATCGGCTTCACGCGGATCGAGAACGTCTCCTCGAGGAAGGCGATCAGGCTCGTGAGGTTCATCGAGTCGAGCAGCTGGTCGCGGAACAGCGACGTGTCGGCGTCGAGCTCGACGTCGTCGTCGAGATCGGCCTCTTCTTCGATGAACGCGAGGATGGTCTCGGCATCGCTCATGTCACGTCTCCTGTCGTCGTACGGCTGCCCCGGCGCCGGCGCACCGTGCCGCCTGTGCGGCGTCGCGCCCGGCACGGACGGGGGCTGCTACGGCCGCGTCCCCGCCGAGTACGAGAACACCATCGGGTTCTTGAAGTCGGCGGCCCGCACGCCGGCCTGGACGACCTTGGCGACGGTGAACACCCGCTCGGCCACCTGGAAGCCCTGCTCCATGCCCCACTCGTCGGAGCGGATGTGCCCACGGGCACCCGCCCAGCCGTAGGCGCCGAACTGGCAGGTGCCGTCGCCGTTGCCCACCAGCAGGCAGCCGTTGCGGATGAACGGCAGCCATGTCGAGATGATCGCGGTCTCGGCCCCGCCCGAGCGGCGACCGGCGGTCGCCATCACGCCCAGCACGCGGTTCGCGAGCTTGAAGTCCTGGTGGCGCAGGGGGCGCGTGCGCATGATGAACCTGGCGAACAAGTCGGTCGGCAGCCCGAAGTAGACGGGCGTCGCGACGCACATACCGTCGGCGGCGACCATCTTGTCGAGGACCATCTGGACGTCGTCCTCGTCGGCGCGCACGCAGGGGATGAACTTGCCGTCCTTGGTCTTGCCGCAGACGTTGCACGCCTTGCATGGCTCGATGTGGAGGTCGCGCAGGGCGACGATCTCGGTCTCGGCCTCGCCGGGGTACTTCTCGTGGAGGCGCCGGAACGACTCCTCGAGCAGGATGCCGCTGTTTGAGTTGTCGCGCGGGCTGCAGTTCAGCCCCAAGACTCGCACGGTCATGCGCTCGCGCTCCTGTGAGGTTGGCGGTCATCCAATGCTACCAGACGGCGTCGGACGCGACAGCCGTCGCCGTGGCCACCGGCGCCGGCAGCGGCCCGCCGCGCCCCGTCGAAGTGGCAGGCGTGAGGAGGACCCAGGCGCGAACGGGTACATTTGATATGAAGGGGTCGGGAGGAGGTCGGCCGTCCCTCTCCGGCCTTGAGCGGTCCAAGCCGAGGGGAGGTGCGTACGATGAAGGCGAGCTGGCCGGGACCTCTGGCATGGTTGGCCAAGGCGTTCGTCGCGTTCGTGGCCGTCGACGAGACCCAGCGACGCGAGGCGTCGGTCACCCAGCTGCATGCCGACTCGACATCGCCAAAGGCGACGTCCGAACGGAAGGCCGCCTGAAGCTCTGGGCCGGGCACGGTCCGCGACCCGGCCCAGTACCACGACGCCACGCGCCCACGTGCACGGGCGCGACGAGGGCTCGAAGCGACGTCGTCGCCGCGCGATCACCATGGTGCCGAAGGCGGGGGTCGAACCCGCACCCCGCGTGAACGGGACCGGATTTTGAGTCCGGCGCGTCTGCCAGTTCCGCCACTTCGGCACCGAGCGAGCCCCTATGCTACTGCCTCCCCGGCGGAGGCGCGAGCACCCCCGACGCTCGCCGACGCACCAGGGAGCGGTGCGGGGGCACGCGGCCTGCGCCGCGTGCCCCCGCACCGCTCACGAGCTCAGAAGGCCACCGGGTACGTGTTGCCCCACAGAGAGCGACCCATGCCCCTCTTGACCGCCAGGGCGCTGGCCTTGATCTGCGCGGTCCCGTTGTAGACGCTGCAGCCGCGCCAGGGGTTCCAGTCGGCGCGCCAGGTCGTCAGCGAGTACTGATACAGGCCGAAGTACCGCCCCGCGCCGACCGCCCGGGCCTTGCCGCCGGACTCCATCATCATGAGCCGGTACAGCCCATCGGCGCTCACCCCGCGCTTCTTCGCGGCGCGGTCGATGATGCTTCGCCACCCTCCGGACCCTTGGGCGGCGGCGCGCTTCGCCAGCAGGACGCGCACCCTCGCCTTGCAGCGGCGGACGGCACGCTTCGCCTTCTCGAGCTCCTTGAGCAGGATGCCCAGGCCGCGCTGCTGGTGAGCGAGCACGGCCTCGGCGTACGCTGTCTGGGCGTCGGCCAGGCGGGCGCGTGAACGCGCCAGGTCCCGGCGGCTGTCGCGTAACTGCTCGGCGATGGTGGCCGCATCGGCCTCCGCAGGGGCGAAGGCGAGCATCATCCCCGCGGCCATGACGAGCGCGAGCAGTGCGATCCCGAACCTCGTGCCGGTCACGTTGTCCTTTCGACGGCGTTTCCTCGCGAGCAGCGGCAGGGCCTGTGCCCGCGGGGCCGGTCGCCCCGTCGCCGCCCCGCCCGCACACGTCGCCCACCCGTCCGATGCGACCGGACTCGTCGAGCAGTGAAGGGGGGAACGTATGCGGCCGGTGCCGCCGGCGCCGGGGTGTGTCTCGTTCGGTTCGGCATTCAAGACGATGCCGAAGGGCGGCGCAAGCCCCCTGGCGGGTGGCGTTCGGTCCTTCGCGCGACCGCGGTCCGCTGCGGAGCGCAACCCTCGACTTCTGCTTGAGACTCAGTCTCCGCGAGCCTCTCGCCCGCACCCCGTTGCAGCGTTCCCGACCCTCGACCACCACTTGAGGCCATCCCTGAAGCCCGGCCTGAGCCCTCCGTGATGCTTTGCACCAATGCCGCTGAAGCTTCGCCTGAACGACCGTACAATGATCGCGTTACCGGTTGCCATCGGCGGCGTGGCCGACGAGAATCCGGCCGCGACTGCCGACGCCGACGAAGGACCAGACCAGCATGACGAAGACACCGGCGGGGAACCAGCGAGAAGCCACCGAGGTGCTCGATCCTGCCGTCAAGGCGGAGCTCAAGCGTCTCGCCATCCTCTTCCTCTTGTCGTCGATCACGCTCGTCCTGGTGGTGGGCGACGCTGCGGCTCGTGCCCTGCTCCACGACGTTCTGCCGGGGATCGTCTTCGGCATGGTGCAGCTCTCGTGGCTGGGGGGCGCGGTGGCCACGTACGTGTACGGTCTGTACGTCACGATCCGCGCCCGCGCATGGGGCTGGGTCGCTCTGTGCGCCGTTCCCCTGTTCGGCAGCGTGCCCGGCTGTGTCGCCTACGCGTGGATACGACGCGGCGCGCTCGAGCGGCGGATCCTCGGCGAAGCCGGACGCCGCCGCTGATCCGGCGCCGCGCACGCCCCGCCGTGGATGACGAACGGCGGGTCATGCGAGATAGGCAGGCGCCGGCGTGAGCGCGACGCAGACGGGCGCCGGCGTGACACAGACGGGCGCCCGCGTGACGCAGACGGGCGCCCGGGGGCACCCTCCGGTCCGCCGTCAGAGAGCGAGGACCTGGCAGAGCTTGTAGAGCTCCGGGTTGATCGCCGACTTCTGCGACGCGGCGAACGAGAGACTCACGGTCTGCAGGTTCGTCCCGTCCGTCCCTACCATGACGTCGGTCATGCCGTCGAGCAGCAGGTCGACGGCCTCCGCCCCCATCTGGCTCGCGATCAGGCGGTCTATCCCCGTCGGGTTTCCGCCCCGCTGCAGGTGGCCCAGGACCGACACTTTGACGTCCATGTCGGGGACGTACGCGGACAGAAGCCGCGCCACCTCGTCGCCCGAGGCGGCACCTTCGGCGACCACGACGAGCGTGTGCATCTTGCCGTTGCGGCGCCCCTCAGCCGTGACCCGCCCCGCCTCCTTCTCGTCCCACGGGATCTCCGGGATCACCACCAGATCGGCTCCCCCGGCTACGGCAGCCGTGAGCGCCAGCTGCCCCGAGGTCCGCCCCATGACCTCGACGACGAAGACGCGGTCCAGGGCCGACGCGGTGTCGCGGATGCGGTACATGGCGTCGAGGACGGTGTTCAGCGCGGTGTCGAAGCCGATGGTGGAATCGGTGCCGCCGACGTCGTTGTCGATGGTCGCCGGCACTCCCACGACGTGCAGGCCGGCGGCGGCCAGTGCATGCGCCCCGGCCAGCGAGCCGTCACCCCCGATGACGACGAGGCCGTCGACACCCACACGTTCGAGGGTCGCGAGAGCGCGTCGCTGGCCGGCCTCCGTGGCGAACTCCTTGCTCCTCGAAGTGCCCAGGAACGTGCCGCCGCGGTCGAGGATGCCGCCGACGGTGCGGCTCTCGAGCTCGATCGTGTCACCATCCATCAGCCCGCGGAAGCCCCACTTGAACCCGACCGCGCGGCACCCCTTGGAGTACGCACGCCGCGCGATCGCGCGGATGGCGGCGTTCATGCCCGGGGAGTCGCCGCCACTGGTCAGCACGCCGATCGCGCGGACCACCTCGCCGTGGGGGGTCTTGCGTTGCCGTGTCATGATCCTCCGATCTCGCGCCTGGTCGTGCCGGCTTCGTGCGGGCATTCTCGCACGGGCCGCCCATCCCTGCTGCCGAGACGGCCCGACGACGCCCGTGTGGTAGGGTTCAGGGCTGGCTCGGGGCTGGTCCGCAGCCTGCGCGGGAGGACGGCCATCCGCAAGACCCTCCGCAACATCATCGTCTTCGGCCTCATCGCGGCCGCGTTGTACCTGCTGCTACCGCGGCTGGTCGACACCGAGGAGACGCTGGCGCTCGTCGGCGGGGCGGAGTACGCCCTGCTCGCCCTCGCCCTCGCCCTCGAGATCTGCGCGCTGCTCGGCTACGCCAACCTGACGCGCTACGTGCTGCGCGTGCTCGACATCCGCATGAGGCTGTACGAGGTCCTCTCGGTCACGCTCGGCAGCCTGGCTGTCAGCCACCTGCTGTCGGCAGGCGGGGTCACCGGCTGGGTGGTCACCTACAACGCCCTTCGCCGCCGCGAGGTGCCCCACGGGCTCGTGTTCGTCGCCATCGCCGCGCAGCAGTTCTTCAACTACGTCGTCCTCTGGGCTCTCTTCGCCTTCGCGCTCGTCTACCTGATCGTCGCTCGCGGCCAGTCGGTCGCGACTTACCTGGCGGCCATCGTGCTGATCGCCCTCTTGCTCTGGCTCACGGGCTACGGCGTCTACCTGTACCACCACCGCACGAAGATGCGCCGCCGGGTCGGGCAGATCGCCGCCCTCGTCAACAGGCTGACGCGTCGGGAGACGGTGAAGGAAGAGCACATCGACGACTGGCTCGACAACCTCTTTGCCGGTATGCGCCGCATGACGTCGCATCGCGGCGCCTTCCGGCGGACGACCTTCTACGCCTTCGGCTACTGGGCCTTCGACCTGCTCTGCCTCTACGTGACCTTCCTCGCCTTCGACTACCGCATCGGCCTCATGCAGCTCGTGCTCGCCTACGTCGTCGCGTACGCCGTGGGGACTCTCGCACCGACACCCGGAGGCCTGGGAGCGGTGGAGGGCCTGCTGATCGCCCTGTTCGCGGGGTTCGGGGTGCCGTCGGCGATCGCCGTCGCCGTGGTGCTGGTCTACCGGCTCATCAACTTCTGGCTGCCGATACCGCCGGGGCTGATCAGCTACGCCGTCACCAGATAGCGCGACTCAGGCCGGCGAGCCGGCCTCTCCCGCGCCGCAGCACGCCGCCCCGCATGCCTCGTCACGGAAGCAGCTCACCGCGCCTGTGTGACACGCGGGCCCGGCCGGAGCGACGCGCATGAGGACCGCGTCGTGGTCGCAGTCGAGGCGCAACTCGACCAGGCGCTGGACGTTGCCGCTCGTCGCCCCTTTGTGCCACAGCTCGCCGCGGCTGCGGCTCCAGAAGTGGGCCTCGCCCGTCGCCAGGGTGGCGGCGAGGGACGCCGGCGTGCCGTAGGCCAGCATGAGGACCTCGCCGCTGTCGGCGTCCTGCACGACGCACGGCACGAGGCCGCCCGGACCGTACCGCACGTGCGAGAGGAGCTCGTCGGCCTGCATCATGTCCCCAGCCGGTCCCCGGAGGACGTGGTCACGGAGCCGGCGAGGTAGTCCTCGACGATCGCGACGCCGGCGCTGGTACCCAGGCGCGCCGCCCCGGCGTTGATCATGCGCGCCGCGTCGCGGTAGGTCCTGATGCCGCCCGACGCCTTGACCCCCACGTGCGCCCCGACGCAGTCGCGGAGCAGTTGGACGTCCTGCACCGTGGCTCCACGTGGGCCGGTACCCGTCGAGGTCTTCACGAAGTCGCAACCCGCGTTCTCGACGATGGCGCAGGCGAGCTTCTTCATCTTGCGCGTGAGGTAGCACGTCTCGATGATGCCTTTGACGATGACCGGGCCCGTGCCGCTGTTCACGGCACACAGGTTGGCGGCCCGAACCACACCGGCGAGCTCGTCGCGCACGCGCCCGAAGTCGCCGGAAAGCATGGCGGGGATGTTCATGACGACGTCGAGCTCGTCGGCGCCTCGCCTGACCGCTTCTTCGGCGGCGACCACCTTGGTGCGCGCCCCCTCGGCGCCGTACGGGAAGGCGATCACCGCGCAGACCTTCACGTCGGCCGACTTGAGCAGGTCATGGGCCAGCGGCACGTAGTACGGGAGGACGCACACCGTCGCGAAGTGGTAGTCGGCCGCCTCGCGGCAGAGCCGCTCGACGTCCCTGGCCGTCCCGTCGGGACGCAGCAGCGTGTGATCGATGGTCTTCGCCAGTTCCTCGACGTGCACGGACCTTCCCCTTGTCCACGGAGTGTGCAACGAACGTCGGCGCCGCCTCTGAGTATACCAGCGGCACCTCGGGCGCCCGGCCCTGGACGCGCTAGAGCAGGCGCTCGACGTACCGGTCGTCGCGGCGCCAGCGCCGGCGCACCTTGACGCGCAGGTCAAGGAACACCTGGACGCCGAGCACGGCCTCGATCTCGGCGCGGGCGGCACTGCCGACCGCCTTGACGACACGACCGCCCTTGCCCACCACGATGGCCTTCTGCGAGTCCGATTCCACGATCACGTAGGCCTCGATCTCGACCAGCGGCCGGTCCCTGCGCTCCGTGATCGACCCGACCTCGACGGCGATGGCGTGCGGCACCTCGTCGCGCGTCCGGTGCAGCGCCTGCTCGCGCACCAACTCGGCCACCAGCAGCTCGAGCGGCTGGTCGGAGGACTGGCCCTCGGGGAAGTACCGCGGCCCGGGGGGCATGGCTGCGCCCAGGGCGTCGACCACCGGCTGCAGGCCCTCGCCGCGCAGCGCGCTCACGGCGTGGACCGGGGCGCCGCCCGCGAGGGCGCGCGCCTCCTCGAGGCGCGCGCCGAGGCGGCGCCCGTCCACCAGGTCCGCTTTGTTGAGGGCGATCGACCCGGGAAGGCCGGCGGCGGCGACCGCCTGCAGGACATAGCGGTCGCCGCCGCCGAACGGTTCCGAAGCGTTCAGCACGACGAGCGCCGCGTCCACCTCATCGAGCGCCTCCTCCACGGCCCTCTGCATCCGTCGTGTGAGCGAGTCGAAGGGGCGCTGCGACCCGGGGAGGTCGAGCAGGACGACTTGGCATCCCGGCAGGCCCAGCACGCCGGTGATGCGCCGCCGCGTCGTCTGTGGGTGGTCCGAGACGATGCTCACCTTGCGGCCGACGAGACGGTTCACCAACGTCGACTTCCCCACATTGGGGCGCCCAAGCACGGCGACGAACCCCGAGCGGAACTGCGGCGCTGCCTCGGCGTCCGAACCCGTGGGCGCGGGCTTCGCCGGGCCCGTCACGACTCCGTCTCGCTGCCCGAGGCGTCCGCCGCGCCCGAGGGCGTCGCGAACGGCGTGGTGAGGAGGTCGTGAAGCGCGACCGCCCGCACCTCCCCACCGATCCGGCAGACGACCGCGGGGTCGCCGAACTCGGCCAACGCCTGCAAGCACAGGCCGCACGGTGCTGCGTCACGGCCGTCGGCCGTGGCCACCGCGACGGTGACCGCGTCGCGTTCGCCGGCGGTCACCATGGCGCCCAGAGCGACACGCTCGGCGCACAGGCCTGCCGGGTACGAGGCGTTCTCGACGTTGACTCCGTGGTAGGCGTGTCCGGACGGTCCCACGACCGCCGCCCCCACGGCGAAGCGCGAATACGGCGCCCAGGCACGCTCCGCGACTTGAGCCGCCGTTGCCAGCAAGGCGCGCTCCGTGGCGCTCGGCGCCCGTCCCCGGTCGTTCACAGCGGGTACCACACCTGGAACACCAGGACGCTGATCCCGACGCCGAGCGCAGCGCCTAGCGCCACCTCGAGCGTCGAGTGGATCCCGGCCTGTACCCGGCTCTGCGCGACGAGCACCGCCATGAACAGGCCGATGGCGGAGATCGGCAGGGCGTACGCCGTCTGCGTGCCGAAGACGGTCACCGCGACCCACCCCGCGAAGGCGACCGCGGCGTGCACCGAAGGCAGACCGCCGTGGAAGGCCGTCCCCCGGCGCGTGATCGCCTTGATGATGACGGCGGCCAGGATGACCAGCACCAGGATGATGACCACGAGGTCGATCGGCGACGTACGGAGCTTGCGCAGGACCGAGTACGGCGTGCCGGTGAGCTTGTCGTAGAAGACGAGGTAGGCGACGACCAAGGCGTTGAGGGTCGCCACGAGCACCGCGCCGGCGGCGACGTCCTTGGCGATCTTCGCGCGCGGGTCCAGCTCGTCGGTGACGAGGTCGACCACGTGCTCGATCGCCGTGTTCATCATCTCGGCGATGAGGACGAGCGTGATGGCGACGAAGAGCGCGACCACCTCGAGCCGGGCGAGCGAGAAGAAGAGCGCCGCGACCAGCACGAGCACGGCGGCGCCGAAGTGGATCCACATGTTGCGCTCGCGCCGCAGCGCGTGGACGACGCCCTCGAAGGCCCAGTTGAAGCTTTGAAGCAGGTTAGTCCGGCGCGCCAACGAGGGCCTCCCATCGCACCTCTTCGAGGAGTCCCGCCTGGCGCAGCGCCATCCTCCCCGCGTCGGTCTCGTGATCGTAGCCGAGGAGGTGCAGCGTGCCGTGCACGAGCAGCACGGCCAGCTCGACGCCGGGCGGCAAGCCGGTGGCGCGCGCCTGGCGCAGCGCCTGGCGCGCGCAGATGACGACGTCGCCGAGCAGCCGCGGCGGCCCGGCGCCCTCGACCGCGTCGGCGGTCGCGGACCCCTCGGCGGCCGCGACCTCGTCCGCCTCCTCCAGAGGGAACGCCAGCACATCCGTCACCTGATCCCTGCCGCGATGCTCCCGGTTGAGGGCCCGCATGCGCCGTTCGCCGATGAAGGTCACTCCGACCTCGGCGCCGGCGGCGCCCTCGGCCGCCAGCACGACGTCGACGGCGGCCGCGACCGCCGCCGGGTGGATCGCCACCCTGGTCGAGTTGACGACTTCGACCGCGCTCGTCACGCGGCGCCTCCTTCGCCCGTGGCCTCGCGCCGCGCCTGCTCGCGGTCGCCATGGTCCTTGTACGCGTTGACGATGCGCTGCACGAGCTTGTGGCGCACGACGTCGTGGCCGTCGAACTCGACGAAGGCGATGTCGGTGATATCGCCGAGGACTTCCGGCACGGTCACGAGCCCGGACCGCCTGCCGCCCGGCAGGTCGATCTGCGTGACGTCGCCCGTGACCACCATCTTGGCGCCGAAGCCGAGGCGAGTGAGGAACATCTTCATCTGCTCGGGCGAGGTGTTCTGCGCCTCGTCGAGGATGATGAACGAGTCGTTGAGCGTGCGTCCGCGCATGAACGCGAGCGGGGCGATCTCGATCTCACCCTTCTCCTGCAGCGCGGCGAGCTTCTCGCCGTCGATCATGTCGTAGAGGGCGTCGAAGAGCGGGCGGAAGTACGGGTCGACCTTCTCGGACACCGTGCCGGGAAGGAAGCCGAGGCTCTCCCCCGCCTCGACCGCCGGCCGTGTGAGGATGATGCGCCCCACGCTCTTGGCGAAGAAGGCGCTGACTGCCATCGCCGTCGCAAGGTAGGTCTTGCCCGTGCCGGCAGGGCCGATCGCGAACGTGATCGTGTTGCGCCGCATGGCGTCGACGTAGAGCTTCTGATTGACCGTACGAGGGCCGATCTGGCGCCCGCGATGCGTCCAGACGACGTCGCCGTAGACCTCGGAGGGCTTACCGGCCGCGTTCACAGCGATGTCCATGAGGGACTCGACCATCGCCGGGCTGAGCGGCCGGCCGCTCCTGATCACCGTGAGCAGCTCGTCGATGGCCGCCTTGGCCTTGACGCAGGCGTCGCCGTCGCCGTCGAGCGTCAGCACGTTGCCGCGCAGCGTGAGGGCGCAGGAGAGGCGACCCTCGAGGATCTTGAGGTGCGCGTCGTGCTCGCCGGCGAGCGCCAGCGCGTCGGCGTTCGAGTCGAGGTCGATGACGGTGCGCGTGCGGTCCGACACGCTCAGCCTCCGAGCTTTCGCCGCACGAGCTCGCTCAGCGCCTTGCCGTCGGCGCGCCCCGCGACCTTCGGCATGAGTTGAGCCATGACCTTGCCCATCTCCTTCGGCGACGCCGCGCCCGCCGCCGCGATGGCCTCGTCGACCATGCTGGCGAGCTCGTCGGTCGAGAGTTCCTCCGGCATGTATCCCGCCAGCAACTCGGCCTCGAAGCGCTCCTGGTCGGCCAGGTCGGTACGGCCGGCCTGCTCGTAGAGCTCGAGCGCCTCGGCACGCCGCTTGCGCTCGCGCTTCAGCACCACGAGCTCGTCGGCCTCGGTCGGCTGCTTGCGGCTGTCGATGCGCTCCTTCTTGAGCGCCGCGACGAACTGGTTCAGCGCTTCGCGGCGCCGCCTGTCGCCGGCCTTCAAGGCCGCCGTGGCGTCGTCCTTGACGCGCTGCTCGATCGCGCCCAGCTCTCTCATGTCACTCTCCCAGTCGACGGCCCCTCGCGACGGGCGGCGTGTGATCCACGCCACTCCGCACGCGCTCGATGCCGATGTCAGTCTGCCCTCGCCGCCCGGCGCGGCCCCGCCTCGTCGTGGCGACGCCCGCGCCCACACGCGCCACGGGGGCCGCGCTCATCCGCAGACACACTCCGGCACGATGTGCCCCCTCACGCCGTCGCCGGCGATGTCGTCGGCGACGGCGCACACGAGCTCGCCGGGCCGCGCAGGGCCGACCAGCGCGTAGCGCACGTACTGTGAACTGTACCCTTTCCAGAGGCCGTCGCGCCGCTCCTCGACGAGGACCTCGGCGCGCCGGCCGAGGGCTCGTTCGCAGGCACGGCGCTGCGCCTCCCGCGCCGCCTCGCCCGCGGTGGCCGCGCGCGAACGCACGACGGCGGCCGGCAAGGGCTCCAGAACCGCCGCCTCCGTTCCGGGTCGGGCGGAGTACGCGAACACGTGCACGCGCCCGAACACGCCCTCCCGGATGAGCGCGAGCGTGCGCGCGAAGGCGTGCTCGTCCTCGCCCGGGAAGCCGGCGATCACATCCGTGCTCACCAGGACGTCGCCAAGGCGCCCGCGCACGCGAGCGAGCGTGGCGCGGTACTCCGCCATTCGGTAGCGCCGGCGCATGGCGGCGAGTACGCCGTCGTCGGCCGACTGCAGCGGCACGTGCAGGTGACGGGCGACCTTCGGATGCGTGAGCGCCGTGAGCAGACGATCGTCGAGGTGCTGGGGCTCGATCGACGAGAGGCGCAGGCGCCGGAGGCCGGGCAGGTCCACGAGCGCTCGCACGAGGCCGGCCAGGTCGGCGGCCTCGTGGGACGCCTCGCGCCCATCGCGTTCGGCGACGCCCGCGGGAGGGCCTGGGTCGCGATACGCGCCGAGGTCGATCCCGCTGAGCACGACCTCGCCGCAGCCCGCGGCGAGCGCCTCGCGGGCGGCCGCGACGGCGTCCGCGAGCGGCGTGCTCCGCGGCCGCCCGCGCACCAGACGCACGACGCAGTAGCTGCACACCCCAGCGCAGCCGTCCTGCACCTTCAGCGTGAAGCGCGTGCGGGCTCGTCGCGGCCGGATCCGGGGGCCGTCCTCTGCGCTCGCCGCCCGCGTCCCGTCCGCCGCCGACCCCGTTGCGCCCGCCAGGCGCGACGCCAACCCGAGCCAGCTCTCCACGCCCAGCACCTCGACGCCGGGGTGGTCGAACTGCGCGGCGCGCAGCGTCGCGGCACAGCCCGCGACGACGACACGCCGCCCGTCCCGGGCGAGACGCCGCGCCAGGCGGCGCGACTTGCGCTCCGCCTCGGCGGTGACGCAGCACGTCGAGAGCAGGCAGACGTCGGCGTCGGCGGGGTCCTGCACCGGCTGCAATCCGGCGGCGGCCAGCTCCGCCAACGCCGCCTCGCAGTCGGCCTGGCTGACCTTACAGCCGACGAACGCGGCGTGGACGCGCATCAGCGGCTCACACCCTGCGCGCGCAGTCCAGGAGCAGCCACCCCGAGGAGACCGCGCGGCGCACGAGCGCGTAGCCTTCGAGGGCGTCCAGCACCTCGTCGCCCTGCTCCTCGAGAAGGCCCGAGAGCAGAAGGCGCGTCGGCGCCCATGCGCCGGCGTCCGCTGCCCTCAGCCTGCGCGCCAACTCGAGGAGCGGGCCGCGAAGCAGGTTCGCCACCATGACGTCGGCGGCGGGAAGCGCCGTGCGCGCGTCGGTCACATCGCCGAGGAAGACGTGCGGCTCCAGGCCGTTGACGGCTGCGTTCCGCGCGCACGACTCGACCGCCACGGGGTCGTTGTCGATCGCCCACACCGGGTCGAACCCCAGACGCAGCGCCGCCAGCGCCAGCACACCCGACCCTGTCCCGGCATCGACAAGCGACCCGAGGGGGACGTCCTGCAGGGCGCGCAGGCACAGCCTCGTCGTGAAGTGCGAACCAGTGCCGAAGGCCATCCCCGTGTCGACCACGACGTCGAGGCAGCCGGACTTGGCCGGGTACCACGGCGGCCGGATGCGTACGACTCCCTCGGTGACGGGATGATGGAACCGCCGCCACCCGTAGAGCCAGCCGCTCTCCTGCGCCTCGGACGAGAGCGCGCCCAGCATCGCGAGCCGGGTGAGGCGAGCCTCCTGCTCGGGGGCGCGTGCGCCGGAGGGGAGCCAGAACCTGACGGTGCGATCGTCGTCGTCCTCTTGCCAGCCGGCGGGCTGCAGGGCCGTGAGCAGGTCACGCACGGCGAGGTCGTCCTCCCCTCCACGCACGGCAGGGTGGAACGTGTAGCGGACGAACGCTTGGCTCTTCACGCGCCGAAGACGGCGCGGACCTTGTCCAGGAAGCTCTGGTCCGCCTCGTAGTTCTTCTCGCCCGTGAGGGCCGCGAACTGCTCCAGCACGTCGCGCTGCTCGTCGGTCAGGTGGCGTGGCACCTGGACCGTCACGACCACTTTGAGGTCGCCGCGCCCGTACCCCTGCAGCCTCGGCACGCCGCGACCGCGGTAGATCTTCACCTCGCCCGGCTGGGTGCCCGCGGGGAGCTTGAGCTCGATGTCGCCGTCGAGCGCCGGCACCTGGACGGTCGTGCCGAGGGCGGCATCGACCATGGTGATGTCCTGGCGGTAGACGAGGTCGTCGCCGTCGCGCACGAAGCGCTCGTCCGGGGGGACCACCACTCGCACGTAGAGGTCGCCGGCTCGGCCGCCCTGGGCCCCCGCCCCGCCCTCGCCGCCCAGGCGAAGCCGCTGGCCGTGGGCGATGCCGGCCGGGACCTCGACCTTCACCGTCCGCGTGTCGCGCGCGCGCCCCGTCCCCCGGCACGACGTGCAGGGCTCGGCCACGATGGTCCCCCTGCCGCGGCACACGGAGCAGGTGCTGGTGCGGATGAACTGGCCGAACCCGCCGAGGCTCGAGACCTCGCGCATGCGGCCGCTGCCCTTGCATTGAGGGCACTGATCGCGCCCCGTGCCGGGGGCGGCTCCGCTGCCGCCGCACGTCTCGCACGGGACGTCGCCCTCGACGACGACGTCCTTCGCCGCGCCGAAGACGGACTCGGCGAAGGTGAGCTCGACCTCGACCTCGACGTCGTCGCCCCGCGGCGCCGGTGCCGCGCCGGCGGCGCCCCAGCCGCCGCCCGCGCCCGCGTTGCGCAACGCGCTGTCGAACATGCTGCCGCCGAAGAAGACGCTGAAGAGGTCCTGGAACGACGCGTGGTCGAAGTCGGTCATGGGGCGCCCGCGCAAACCGTCGAAGCCGTAGCGGTCGTAGGCGGCGCGCGTGTCGGCGTCGTTGAGCACCTCGTAGGCCTCGGCAAGCTCCTTGAAGCGCGCCTCGCACTCCGGGTCGTCCGGGTTCACGTCTGGATGGCAGGCGCGCGCCTCTTTGCGAAACGCCTTCTTGATCTCGGTCGGCCCGGCGTCGCGCGAGACGCCGAGCACGTCGTAGTAGTCCCTCTTCACCAGATCTCTTCGAGGTAGCTGCTCAGATCGTCCGCCGTCGACCGTACGGTGGCGATCACGCTCTGATAGTCCATACGCGTCGGGCCGAGGACGCTGACCGTCCCCAGATTGCGATTGGCCACCCCGTAGTTCGCCGCGACGAGCGAGCACGCCTGCAGCGATGGGGCGGGCATCTCGTGACCGATGCGAAGGTACACGCCGTCCTCGCGCAGCGCTCCGGACAGCAGCTCGAGCAGGTTGTAGCGCTCCTCCAGCATGGCGAGCAGGTCGTTGAGGTGCGTGGCGCCCTCGCGGCTCAGATGCTCGAGCAGGCGGCTCGCGCCCCCCAGATGCAGGCTCTCGGCGTCGCCCGGCCCCGCACCTTCGAACGCAGGTCGCAGGACGTCCAGGAAGGCGCGCTCCTTGCTGTGCAGTTCGGGGCTCTCGAGCGCCGCCGCCGCGCGACGTGTCCCGAGCTGAGCGCCGACGAGGCGCTCGTTGAGGTAGACGCGCGCGAACTCCGCGAGGCCCTCGTCCACCGGGTCGTCGAAGGTGAAGACGCGCTTCGTCACCTGCCCTGAGGTCGTGATGAGCACCACCATGACCACGCGCGGCTGCAGCGCGAGCACTTCGACATGGCGCACGGTCGACGTTGTGAGGGCAGGCGACGACACGACGGCCAACAGGTGCGTGACGCGCGAGAGCGCCTCAGCGGTGTCGCGCAGCGCCTCGTCGACCTCGCTGCGCGCGCGGTCGAGCGTGATCGAAGGCGCCGCGACCGTCCCGCCCCGTTCGCCGCCCTCCGTCAGCAGCTCATCGACGTAATGCCGGTAGCCGGCGTCGGTGGGCACCCTGCCGGCCGACGTGTGGGGATGCGCCAGCATGCCGAGATCCTCGAGTTCGGCGAGGTCGTTGCGGATCGTCGAGGCTGCGGCACCCAGCGGATACCGTTCGGTCAGGTGCCGCGAGCCGATCGGCGCAGCCGTGGCGATGTACTCCTCGACCACGAGGCGAAGGACCTGCTCTTGACGCGCCTTGAGCGCCACGTCGCTCCCTTGCGTAGATCCAATCGGGTCGTTAAACGTCAAGCGCGAAACAGACGGACGCAGACCTCGTTGGCCACGTACCGCCCCTTTCGCGTCACGCGGATTGTACCACTGTGCAGGGAAAGTAATCCAGCGGCGCCGAGCGGCGCGAGGGCCGCCGCGTCGATCGCCGCGGCCACCTCGTCGATCGGCACGGCGAGGCCGCAGCGCGCCGCCAGCATGAGCCGCTCGCGGGCCAGGGTCGTCGCGTCGAGCGTCTCGACGTGCCGGTGCGGCAGCCGGTCCGCGGCGAGGGCCTCGCCGTACGCCGCCGCGCCGGGCGCGTTACGCCACCGCCGCCGCCCGACGGTACTCACCGCGCCGGGGCCGAGGCCCAGGTATGGGCGGGCGCGCCAGTACGCCACGTTGTGGCGCGCCTGCCTGCCCGGACGCGCGAAGTTGCTCACCTCGTACCAGCGATAGCCGCGGCACTCGAGCCCGGACACGACGTGCCGATGCTGCGCTGCGCGCTCGTCCTCGCCGGCCCGCGCCGGCGGCCGCGGCCCATGTCCGCCTCGAAGCCGGCGCGCGAGCGGCGTCCCCGCGCTGACATCCAGTTCGTACCACGAGACGTGGTCGGGCGCGAGGTCGTCGACCATGCCGAGGTCGGCGTCAAGATCGCTCGTGGTCTGCCCGGGGATCCCGTGCATGAGGTCGATGGACAGGTCGCGAACGCCGGCCGTACGGAGCCGGCGCGTGGCCGCCGCCGGGTCGGCGGCGGGGCGCCGCCCGAGTGCGGCCCGCAGCATCGGGTCAAAGCTCTGAACGCCCAGTGACACCCGTACGCCCCGCGTCGCGGCCCACGCCGCGAACGCGGCGTCCGCCTCGTCGGGGTTCGTCTCGACGGTCATCTCGGCGCGCGGCGTGAGATGGCCATCGAAGCCGGCGACGATCCGCTCCAGCCGCGCCGGCCCGAGCAGCGCGGGCGTCCCGCCGCCGAGGTAGAGACTCGCGACGCGGCGCACGTCGCACGCCGCGCGCTCGCGTTCCCACTCGGCGCCCACCGCGGCCACGTAGCGCTCGAAGAGCGCGGCGACGGCCGGCTCAGCCGGCCCCGCCGCGCCCACGGGCTCCGCTTCGAAGTCGCAGTAGTCACAGCGCGCGGTGCAGAACGGCACATGGATGTAGACGTGGCGGACGGGGCCGGCGAAGGCTTCCATGACTCCCATCATAGTCAGGAAGAGAGGGACGGGGGCCTTCCGGCCCCCGTCCCTCGACACCGACGTCAGGCGTCCGAGTCGTTCAAGACGACGAGCGGCTCAGAGCTCGAAGCCCGGCGCGGTGTAGACCACCTCTCCGCCCACGACCGTGGCCTGCGAGAACATCAGATGGATGTCCATCTCGTCCATGGTCATGAAGTCGGTGTCTGATGGATCCGGATACCCGACCACGACGAAGTCGGCGAGCTTGCCGCGCTCGATCGAGCCCTTGTCCTTCTCCTCGAAGGCGGCGTAGGCGGCCCAGATCGTGAAGGAGCGCAAGGCTTCCTCGCGGGTCATGCACTGCTCGGGGTACCAGGGCTCCCCGTCGTTGTAGCCGTACTTGTTGATCCGCGTGATCGACGAGAACAGGCCCCACCACGGGTTCGGCACTTCGACCGAAGCGTCCGAGCCATTCGCAACGATGTTTCCGTTGTCGATCAGCGTCCGCCAGGCGTAGGCGCCCTTGATCCGCTCGGGACCGACCCGCGACTCGGCCATCGTCAGGTCCTGAGTAGCGTGCTGGGCCTGCATCGACGGGATCACCTGGAGCGGCTTGAAGAGCGCCAGGTCTCCGACGTCGACGATCTGCGTGTGCTCGTCACGGAAGCGGAAGTCCTCGGTGAGGTCAGGGTAGGCCTGCTCGAGGATCTCAGCTGTCCTGAGGACGGCGCGGTTTGAGGCGGTGCCGATGGCATGCACGGCCGGCTGAAAGCCGGCCTCGACGGCGGGTGCGAGCGTCTCCGCGAGCGCCTGCGCGTTCTCCTCGACAGTTGGCACGAGCACGGGGTTCCCGTCCGCGTCGTAGTAGCTGCCCCAGGTCGGGAACCCGACCCAGTCGAGGGCCCGCCCGAGCAGCTCGTTGTCGCTGTACGGCGTGAGCATCCAAGCTCCCGCCGCGCCGAGCGTGCCGTCGTCGACGATCTTCACGCCGTTGATGGTGTAGCGGTCGTCGAAGAGGCCGACGCGCTCCGACTTGGGCTGCGCGTAATAGGTACCGCCGGCGCTTGGCGAGATGTACTGGTTCACGCGAATCTTCATCTCGCCCGACGCGTACATGTCCTTCATGCGCTCGACGTGAGCCACACCGGCGCCCATGTCACCGACGCTAGTGTTGCCGAACGCCAGCAGCGCGGCCTGGCTCAGCAGATAGTCTCTCCGCGTCTGCTCCTCAGTCGCCGGCGGGGCGCTCTTGAGCAGCGACGACGCCGAGTCCAGGAAGATGCCGGTCGGCGTCCCGTCCGGATACCGCAGGATAGTGCCACCCGTGACGTCGGGCGTGTCCTTGGTGATGCCCGACAACTGCAGAAGGTAGCTGTTCGCCCAGCTGCAGTGACCACCGGTCCGCGACAGGCTGACCGGGTTGTTGGGCGCGACTTCGTCGAGCATGGCGGCCGTGGGCATGCCTTGCACGAGGCCGCTCTGATCGGTCCACAGCGTCTGGTTCCAGCCGAAGCCACGGATGTACTCGCCGGGGAGCGCGCTCTCGACCGCCGCCTGGACCTTGGCGAGCACCTCGTCCTTCTGCAGCCCGTTCAGGTTGATACGCGTGAGCGAGGTGCCGTAGCTCGCGAAGTGCAGGTGGGCGTCCCACAGGCCCGGAAAGACCGTCTGGCCGTGCAGGTTGACGACCTCAGTGTCTTTGCCGATGAAGCCACGCATCATCTGGTTTGGCCCGACCGCCAGGAATCTGCCGTCCTTCACGGCCATGGCCGAGACCCGGTGGAACTGCTTGTCCACGGTGTAGATGTCACCGTTCAAGTAGACCGTGTCGGCTTTCGCATTTCCCTTCTTGGCGGCCGCTGGAGCGGCGAACGCTGCCACGAGCAGCAGCGCGCAGAGGAAGACCAACAAGACACCTCGAGTTCTCACGTGCATGTGCTCTCCCTTCTCGAGACAGTGACAGGCTAAGCCGACGGCGTCGCTGGACCGTCACCTCCCCCCGATGGACGACGCGGTCGTGCGCAACACGGATCCCGCCGCGCGGCGGGCGGCGTTGTTGTCGGAACGAGGTGGAAGGGGAGGCGGGAACAGGCCTGAAGTTGAGGCGGATGATCGAGGAAGGGCCAAGATCGCGCTTCCGCAGGACGCGGCTGACGGACAATGTCACCGGACCGGAACACCGGCGCACACCTCCCTGGCCCCACGGGGAAGCATACCGGCCGCTCGCGGCGCGGCGCAAGGGCGATGCGGCTGCCGAATCGGCGCTCGGCGCGCGACCTCAGGCGTGGCCGCGCAGGCGGCCGGCGAAGGCGGCGGCCTGCGCCGCCGCCCCGCCCCGGCCGCCCATCATCTCTCCTTGCCGCCGGCGTCCAGCTCGAGCACGGCGAGGAACGCTTCCTGCGGCACCTCCACGACGCCGAGCTGCTTCATGCGCTTCTTGCCTTCCTTCTGCTTCTCGAGCAGCTTGCGCTTGCGGGTGATGTCGCCGCCGTAGCACTTGGCGAGCACGTCCTTGCGCTTCGCCTTGATGGTCTCGCGCGCCACGACCCGGTTGCCGATCGCCGCCTGCACCGGCACCTCGAAGAGCTGCCGGGGGATCTTTTGGCGGAGCTTCTCGACGAGCGCCCGGCCGCGGAGGTGGGCTCGCTCGCGGGGCACGATCAACGAGAGCGCGTCGACGGGCTGGCCCGCGAGCAGGATCTCGAGCTTGACGAGATCGCTCTCGCGGTAGCCCCAGAACTCGTAGTCCAGCGAGGCGTACCCGCGGGTCTTCGACTTCAGCTGGTCGAAGAAATCGAGGACGATCTCGCTCAGCGGCAGCTTGTAGTGCATCTCGACGCGGTGCGGCGAGAGGTACTTCATGTCCACGAACTCGGAGCGCCTCCCTTGACACAGCTCCATGATGGCCCCCACGTAGTCACTGGGAACGATGACCGAGGCGCTGACGAAGGGTTCTTCGACCCGCTCGATGTGTCCGGGGTCGGGCATCTCGGCAGGGTTGCGGACGACCTGCATCGTCCCGTTGGTGAGGTAGGCGTGGAACTCGACGTTGGGCAGCGTGGTGAGCAGCTCGAGGTCGTACTCGCGCTCGAGGCGCTCGCGGACGATGTCCATGTGCAGCAGGCCGAGGAAGCCACAGCGGAAGCCGAACCCGAGCGCGTTCGACGACTCCGGCTCGTAGCTTAGTGCGGCGTCGTTGAGCTTGAGCTTCTCAAGCGCGTCGCGCAGCTCCTCGAACTTGTCGCCCTCGGTCGGGAACAGGCCGGTGAAGACCATCGGCTGGACGACTTTGTAGCCCGGCAGGGCTTCGCCGGCCGGGCGTCTCTTGTCGGTCACCGTGTCACCGACACGGACCTGCGCCACGTCCTTGACGCCGGTGATGATGTAGCCGACCTCACCGGTCTCCAGGCGCTCGGCCGGCTTCATGTCGGGGCCGAAGTAGCCCAGTTCCTCGACTTCGGCCTCCTGCCCGGTGCTCATCATGGTGACGACCTGATGCCGGCTGAAGTGACCGTCGACGACGCGCACGTAGGCGATCACGCCGCGGTACTGGTCGTACTCGCTGTCGAAGATCAGGGCGCGCCCGGGCGCCGCCGGGTCGCCGGACGGCGGCGGCGTGCGCGCCACGACCGCCTCCAAGACGTCCTCCACCCCCTCCCCCGTCTTGGCCGAGACCACCAGCGTCTCGTCGTGCGTCGCGCCCGTGAGCTCGTGCAGCTCCAGCTCCGCCTCGGCGACGTCGGCCGCCGGGAGGTCGACCTTGTTCAGGACGGGGATGATCTCGAGGTCGTTGTCGACCGCCAGGTAGGCGTTGGCCACCGTCTGCGCCTCGACGCCCTGCGTCGCGTCGACGAGCAGCACGGCACTCTCGCACGCGGCAAGGCTGCGCGAGACCTCGTACGTGAAGTCGACGTGGCCGGGCGTGTCGATGAGGTTGAGCTGGTATCGCTGGCCGTCGCGCGCCTTGTAGACGATGCGCACCGCTTGGCTCTTGATCGTGATGCCGCGCTCGCGCTCGAGGTCCATCTTGTCGAGGAGCTGCTCCTTCATGTCGCGCTTGGCGACGGTGCCGGTGAGCTCGAGGATGCGGTCGGCCAGCGTCGACTTGCCGTGGTCGATGTGGGCGATGATGCTGAAGTTGCGGATGTGGGCGAGGTCGCTCATGGCCACCGCGAAGGGTAGCACGGCGCGGCCGGCGGCTCAGCCGGCGGCCACGTCGGCGGGCGGCTGCCGGCGGCGCAGGGCGCGCCAGACCAGCGTGAGCTCCTCGAGGCGCAGAAGCCGGGCGAGGACGACGTAGGCGACGGCGCCGGCGGCGACCGCGGCGAGGACGGCGGCCAGCAAGCCCCAGAAGCCGCCGGCGGCGAGGTCGCCGAGCCCTCGCCACACGCCGTAGCTGACGCCGGCGAGAGCGGCGGCCGCGAGCAGGGCGCGGCCCGCGGACGACGCCATGCGTCGTCCGTCCACACGCCCGACCTCGCGGCGCAGCAACACGAGCAGCGCGGCGCAGTTGACCACGGAGACCAGGGCCATGCTGAGCGTGATGCCGGGCACGCCCAGCGGTCCGTGCAGCGCCCAGCACAGGATGACGTTGAGCACAAGGTTGCCGATCCCCACCCACAACGGGAGCCACGGCCGCTGCAGGCTCTGGAACGAGCGGTTGAGCATGATGTTCGCGTTGGCGAAGACGAGCCCGACGGTGAAGGCTGCGAGCGCGGCCGCGACCTCGTCCGTCGCCGCCGCGTCGAACTGCCCGCGCTCGTAGATGAGACGGACGAACGCCTCGGGCATCACCGCGAACCAGGCCACGAAGGGCAGCGAGACGAAGACCATCTCGCGGACGCCGAGCGAGACCGTCCCGCGGAACTCCTCTTCACGGCGCGCCGCGGCAAAGCGCGCCAGCGACGGGAACAGCACGGTCCCGATGGTCACGGCGAAGATGCCCTGGGGCAGTTGATACAGGCGGAAGGCGTAGCCGATCTCCGCCGCCGCGCCGTCGCTGACGAACTGCGCGAAGTACGTCCCGACGAGGGCGTTGAAGTTGAGCATCCCGAGCGTGATGGTGATCGGCACCATGAGCAGAAGGACGCGTCGCAACTCCGGGTCGCCGAAGTGGAAGCGAGGGAGCATCCAGCCGTCCGCCCGCGGCAGGGCAAGGCGCAAGAGCGCGACCTGGATGACCGTGCCGCCGAGCATGCCCCAGGCCATGGCGTTCACGCCGATCCGCTCCTCGAGGAGCAGGATCGCCGCGATGATCGCCAGGTTCCAGACGATCGACACGACGGCAGGCATCGTGAACCGCTCGAGCGAGTAAAGGACGCCGCTCATCACCCCGGCGATGGAGAGGAACAGCACGCTCGGCAAGAGGATGCGCAACAGGTCGGCGGCGAGGTCGGCTCCTGCCGCCGTCGTGGTGAGCTCCGGGAACACGGCGCCCGCCAGGGGCCCCGCGACGACGAACAGCACGGCGACGAGCCCCCCGACGACGACACACATGAACCCGAGCAGCTCGGCGCCGAGCTCGAACGCCCGGTCGCGCCGCCCGGCGACCAGCAGAGCGGTGAAGACGGGGACGAAGGCGGCGCTGAGCGCCGCGTCGGCGAACAGCTGCTGGACGAGGTTGGGGATCACGCTGACGGAGACCAGCGTGTTGTACGCGGGGTCGACGCCGTACACGGCGGCGACGAGCACCTCGCGCCCCAGCCCGGCGACGCGCGACAGACCGGTCGCCGCGGCCACGATGACCGCCGCCCACGCGAGCTTTCTCGTCCTCTCGCTCATACCCCTCTCATTCGACCGCGAACGGCAAATCTCTTCCGGCGCCGTTCGATCGACGACCGGGGGACCGCGCCGCCGGGTGGCCGCCCCGCATGCAACGCGCACGCGTTTCGACTATAATCGGAGACAGTCGTCAGACCGCCACGCGGTCGGCCGACCTGCTGCCACTCCCGCCGCTGCGCGTCTCGAGCCGCCCGGCCGGGCGGCCACAGGCCGTGTCTGCGTGGGCGGGATCCTCGCCTCCCTCCTCCGCGAGGGCGTGCCCGGGTCGGCCGCAAGGGCGCCCAGCCACCAGGCAGGGAGTTGAGCATGTACGCAGTCGGAGACAAGGTCGTCTACCCGCACCACGGCGCCGGCAAGATCCTCAAGATCGCACCGAAGGAAGTCCTCGGGCGCCGGCGCGAGTACCTCACCATCCAGATCCTCCACAGCCGTATGGTCGCCATGGTCCCGGTCGAGAGCGCCGACCGCGCCGGCCTGCGCAAGGTCGTCGCGGCCGACGTCACCGAGCAGGTCATCGGCGTCTTGCGCGACGAAGCCAGCGCCATGCCCAAGGGCTGGAGCCACCGCTACAAGCACAACCGCGACAAGCTCAAGACGGGCGACATCTTCGAGGTCGCCGAGGTCGTCCGCAACCTGGCCCGCTTGAACGCCTGTAAAGGCCTGTCGACCGGCGAGAAGCAGATGTTCACCAAGGCCAAGCGGATCCTCGCCAGCGAGCTCATGTACGCGCGCGACCTCACGGAGGATGCGGCAGCGGCGCTCGTCGAGAGCGTGCTCGCCGTCGTTCGCGTCGACGCGGCGGCTCCGGTGGCCGGCGCTCGCCGGCCCGCGCCGGCCGTCTGACGAAACGGCGACGGGGCGCGTCACCGAGCGCCCGCCTGCGTCGCCGTCTCGAGTTGCCGGGCTCGGCGAGCCTGTGGTAGCATCGCGCGTCCCATCGCAGTCCCCACTGCACCTGGACACTCACGACGGTACCTTGAGCGAAGGGATCCTGTGGCCAACATCAAGCAGCAGAAGAAGCGCATCCGGCTGGCCGCACAGCAGCGGCTGCGCAACCGTCACGCCAAGTCGACGATCAAGACGCTCTTCAAGAAGCTCGACGCGAGTGTCGAGGCGAAGGACGGCGACGAGGCCAAGGCCCTCGCCACGACGCTGGTGAAGCGCATCGACCAGGCGGCGGCGAAGAGCATCCTGCACAAGAACAACGCGGCCCACAAGAAGAGCCGCGTCGCGCACACGCTCGCCCGGCTCTGAGACTCACCCGGGCGCGGCGATGGCGACTAAGCCGCGCACGACGGACCCGGGGCGGCCGCCCGTGAGGCGGCCGCCCCGGGTCCGTCCCTCTTTCGGCGAGCCCCCCCCCGACGTCAGGCCAACATGCGCGACACGGCGAACTCGAGGGCGAAGCGCCCGCCGTGATCGACACCGCCCGAGCTCTCGAAGCTGACGATCGCCCGCCCCCTCATCGCCGCGTCGGCGTCGGCCAGCGCCCTCAGGGCGCGCCCGACCTTCGCCTTGTCGTATGACCGGCGCTGCTCGAGCACCTTCTTGGCCGTGAAGGGATGGACGCCGATCTGCTTGGCGAGGTCGGATGGGCTGACCTCGGGCCCTGCCTCGAGGGCCATCTGCAGACTGCGGACGTGCCGGAGCAACGCGTAGAACACGCGCTGCGGGTCTTCGCCCAGGGCGAACACCTCCTCGAGGCAGCGCATCGCCGCCGACCTGTCCCGGTGGCCTACGGCATCGGTGAGGTCGAAGACCCGCGTCTCGATGGCGGGTGAGCAGACCGCGTCGATCGCCTCGACGGTGACGGGCTCGCCGCGACAGTACGCGGCGAGCTTCTCGATCTCGCGCTCCAGCCGTTCCGGTTGCTGCCCGGCGACGGCGAGCAGATGGCGCGCCTCGCGGGTCCCCACGACAAGCCGGTGCGCCTTGCCCGTGGCGACCACCCAACCCGCGAGCTCGTACTGCTTCGGGAGGTCGAACTTGAGCACGCGGTCGTTGCCCGCCTTGACGCCGCCCAGCGCCTTGACGAGCGCGTCGTCCCTGCCGAACGTCTCCCCCTCGACTGCCAGCACGGTGTCGGGCATCGGCTCGCGCAAGTACTGGACCAAGGGCTGACGCTCCTTGGCCGTCCAGCGGTGGCCGTTGGTGACGAGGACGAGCCTCGTGCCCAAGGCGAAGCTCGGCGTCTCCAGGGCGGCGAGCGTCTGGGCCAGCGCCTCCTGGCGCCGCGCAGCCGCGCGCTGCTCGGCCTCGGCGCTGCCGACGTCGATCACGGTGACGTTGAGGTCGCTGCCGGACTCGTCGACGACGCGCCGGCGCAGTCTCGCGACGGCGCGCCGCACCTTGACGCGGTCGCTGCCGAAGATGAGGTATGCGGGACGGAGGGGGCTGCGCTCGGCCATGCTCAGTCGAAGGATAGCACGCGGCGGGTACGGCTCAGGGGCCCGCGGTGACGACCGCGAGCCCCTCGTCGTCGGCGCTCACGACGATGTCGCCCGCTTGGTCGGTACGCAGACACGGGATGCCCAGGGACGACACCAGGGTCAGCATCTCCGGCGTCGGGTGTCCGAAGCGGTTCTCCCCCACCGAGATGACCGCGAGCGACGGGTCAAGCTCCTCGAGCAGCGCCTCGTCGACGCCGCCGCGGCTCCCGTGGTGTGGCAGCTCGACGACGTCGCACGGCGGCAGGTCGAGGTCCGCCAGGACCTCGCCCTCGGCGTCGCCCGGGACGAGGACGCGCTGCGCGCCAAGTTCGACCACGACGACGAGCGCGGCGTCGTTCTCGCCCTGGTTGCCCGCGGCGCCGGGCGGCGGGCTGGTCGGCAGGACGCGCAGGCGCCAGCCCTCGCCGCTGAAGACGAGCGGGGCTGCGCAGGTCGAGACCTCGGCACCAGCCGCCGTCAGGTCGGCGGCGAGCGCCTGCAGCGCCGCCGACGGTTCGAGGGGCACCGGCAGCAGCGCGACGCCGACCGGCAGGCGGTCGAGCACGTCGGGCAGGCCACCCACGTGGTCGGCGTGCCCGTGCGAGAGGACGAGCAGGTCGACGTGGTCCACGCCGAGTCGCCTCAGGCGCATCCCCAGAGGGTCGGGACCGGCGTCGATGAGGACCGTCGTGCCGTCGGGCGCCTGCACAAGCGCGGCGGCGCCTTCGCCGACGGCGAGGAACCGCAGCGCCGGCGCCGACGGCGCCCCCGGGGCGACCGGTGCCAGGACGAGCGCAGCGCCGACGAGTGCCGCGGTGACGACGGCGACGCGCGCCCGGCGCCGCCGGCCCGCCGCGTAGGCCGCCGTGCTCAGGCCGCGCTGGCGGGCGAGCAGCCGCAAGACGGCCAGCTCGCCCGCCAGCACCGCGGCAAGCAGCAGGCCCAATGTGGGCCCCTGCCACTCGTAGACCGCGAACGAGAGGCGGCCGAAGAACCCGGAGACCTCCAGCAGGAAGCCGATGAAGAGCCCGGCGAGGAGATTGAGCGGCAGCGACAGCCACCCCGAGACGAACCCCGCCAGCAGCGAGAGCATGCCGAGGAACATGATGGGTCCGAGGACGAAGCCCCCGGCCAGGTTGGCGGCCACGGCGACCACCGACGTAGAGCCGAAGGCGAGCATCGAGACCGGCGTCGTGGCGATGCTGGCCGCGGTGGTCACCCCGGCCTGCTCCGCCAGCGGCCCGGGAAGGAAGCGCAGCGCGCGCGTGAGGGGACGCGCGAGGAGGAGCAGGCCGGCGACCGCGGCGAACGACAGCTGGAAGCTGACGTCGAAGAGGTTGTACGGATTGGCGGTCAGCAGCCAGCATCCGGGAATGAGCCAGACCAGCCACCCGTCGGCAGGTCGCGACACGAGGACGGCCGCCAGCCCCGCGATGCCGGCGATCCCGGCGCGCACGATGGACGGCGAGGCGCCGGTGAGCAGCACGTACGCGGCGACGATCGGTACGAGCGCCAGCGTGCGCGGGACGCGCGGGACGCCGAAGAGCATCAGCGCGAAGGACCACATGGCGCACAGCAGGACGACGTTCTCGCCGGAGACCGCCATGATGTGGAGCAGGCCGCTGCGCCGGAAGTCGTCGACGATCTCGTCGGAGACGCCCTCGTCGTCGCCGAGCACCATGCCCTGAAGCACCTCGGAGACGGGGAGATGAAGGCCGCGGTACAGGTGGGTGCGCGAGGCGCGACGCAGGCTGTCGACGAGTCCCTGGATGCCGCCGCGGCGGCCGGCGAGGCGAAGGTCGTCGAGCGCCGCGGTGAGCCGCACGTGCTCGCCGCGGCGCGCAAGGTAGCGCCCGTAGTCGAAGCCGCCGTCGGCTGGAGGTTCGGGGAGTGCCTCGACCCGAACGTCGTCGAGGGCGAGCAGCGCCCCTTCGGTCAGCGGGCCGCAGTGGTCGATCGCGACCGGGTCCTCGTCGTCGAGATGCAGGCTGAGGTGCGCCGGTTCCTCGACAGGTGCCCCGTCGAGGGCGGTCACGCGGACGGGGACGTCCAGTGTCTCGTCCTTCTGTACCGGCAGGTCGACGAGCGTGGCGCGGAGGGCCACCGTGTCGCCGATGCGCGCCGCCAGGTCGGACTCCGCCAGGGCGCCGAGACGAGCCGCGCCCACGCTGAGCCCGGCCGCGAGGAGCAGCGCCGCGAGGGCCGCCGGCAGCGCCGCTCGGCCCCAGCGCCGCCGCGCGATCTCCGGCCTGACGCCGCTCGCGGTGGCGGCGAGAGCCCCGGCGACGGCGAGGGCGACCAGAACGACGACCGCGGGGCGCCAGACGGTCGCCAGGCACAGCCCGGTGCAGTACGCGCCCAGGAGGAGGTGCGGCGGCGCGAGACGGCGCACCGCGCCCTCAGATGCTGACGGCGCCCTTGAGCTCGGCGAACTTGGCGTCGCCGATCCCCGGGACGTCGAGCAGCTGTTCGACGCTCGTGAACCCTCCGTTGGCCAAGCGGTAGTCGATGATCTTCTGCGCCGTCGACGGACCCACGCCGGGCAAGGAGTCGAGCTCGCCGAGCGACGCGGTGTTGAGGTTCACGAGCCCGCTCGCCGCCGGCACGGCCGGCGCTCCCGCCGTGGCGCCGCCCGCCGCGACGGCGACGGCGCCGGTCGCCGCCGTGCCGCCCGCCGCCTTCTCGGGGACGACGATCTGCTGGCCGTCACCGACTTTCGCCGCGAGATTCACTGCCGACAGGTCGGCCTTGGCCGTGGGACCGCCGGCGAGCTCGAGCGCCTCGCCGACCCTGGCCCCCGCGGGCAGATGAACCACGCCGGGGTCGCGGACGGCGCCGCACACGTAGACCACCACCTCAGCGGCGAGCGACGCATCCGTCGGCGACGGGGCCGGCATCGTGGACGCCGCCGAGAGCATCAGCGCCGGGGTCGCGCCGGCGCCCGCTTGACGGGGAAGAACGAGGTACCTGACGCCGAGCGCGGTGACCACCACGGCGAGAGCGACGTACGCGTAGATCTGGCGGCGGGTGAGCTGCACGGACACCTCCACGGTCGTCGGCGCGACCCGCGCACTGGCCGGCGGACGCGCGCTGCCTGGCGGCAGCGTACGCCGGCCTCCATGGCGGGTCTTCCCCCCGCCGGGAGGAGAAGCGGGGATGACGTTGACCCCGCGGCCTCGATAAGCTTGGGGCCACCCGTACGAAGGAGGACCCATGCCCGGCACGTTGGCCGCCGAGACGCCGATCAGCGGAGGCGTCCTGGTCGCCGTCGTCGTGCTCGGGGTCGTCGAGCTCGCCCTGATCGTCGTCTGTCTCGTGGACATCGCCCGCCGCCCGACCGTCCTCGGCGGCCGCAAATGGATGTGGGTCGTCGTGGTCCTCCTCTTCAACCTCATCGGGCCGGTCGTCTACCTCGCCGTGGGACGGGTGCCGGCTCCGGCGGGCGACGACACGCCGTCGCCGGACGAAGGGGCGCGTGACCGCGCGACCGCCGCGGCCGACCTCCTGTACGGGCCCAGTGGCGGCCCGCAGCACGGGGGCGGCGACCCCGTCCAGCCTCCCCCGCCGTCGTGAGTGATGAGACGCCGGCCGTCGTCATCGACGGCCTGGCCAAGCGCTACGGCGACGTCGTGGCGCTCGACGGCGTCGACCTCACGGTGCCGCAGGGTTCCGTCTTCGGATTTCTCGGGCCCAACGGCGCCGGCAAGACGACGACGCTGCGCATCCTCGCCGGATTGGCGCGGCCGACGAGCGGCCGTGCCGCCGTCCTGGGCCACGACGTGGTCGCCCGGGCCGACACCGTGCACGGCCTCATCGGCTACTTGCCCGACGTCCCCGGCTTCTACAAGTGGATGACCGCCGAAAACTTCCTCACGTTGTCGGGTCGCCTGTTCGGCCTGGAGGGCGCGGTCCTGCGCGAACGCGTGACGGCGCTGCTCGACCTGGCCGGACTGACCGGGGTGACCACCCGGGTGGGCGGCTACTCGCGGGGCATGAAGCAACGGCTCGGGGTGGCCCAGGCGCTCATCAACGCGCCGCGCCTGCTGATGCTCGACGAGCCGACCAGCGCCCTCGACCCTATCGGCCGCAGGGAGCTGCTCGAGATGATCGCCGGCCTCGCCGGCCGCACCACGGTCTTCTTCTCGACGCACATCCTGGCCGACGTGGAGCGCGTCTGCGACACGGTCGCGATCCTCGCGGGGGGTCGCGTGGTGGTGCAGGCCGGCATCGACGAGCTCAAGGCGAGGCACGGCGGCGGCCACCGCATCACGGTCGACGTCGACCGCCCCGACCAGCTCGTCGAGGCCCTTCAGGGCGCCGCGTGGCTGGCGTCGGTCGCGCACGAGGGCCGCGACGTCGTGCTCGAGGCGCCCGACCTCGAGACTGCCTTTCGCGAGCTGCCGGCGGTGGTCGCGGCGCAGGGCCTCGCCCTGCGCCGCCTCGAGGCCGCCGAGGTCTCGCTGGAAGAGGTCTTCGTCGATCTCGTCCAGGGGGCGGCGGTGCCCGCCGGCGCGGGCCGAGGGACGACATGACCGCCTTCCGCGCCTTCGTCGCCAAGGAGTTCCGCGAGACACGCAAGACGTGGCGCCTGTGGGTCGTGCCCGGAGTCCTGGTCTTTCTGGGACTGACCTCCCCGGTGCTCGCCGCCGTGACGCCGGCGCTGCTTCGCGCGACCGCCGGACAGAGCCCCGGCGTCGTCATCGAGGTGCCGACGCCGGTGGCCCGCGACGCCTATGTGCAGTTCCTCGGCGACCTGATGCAGATCGTGCTGCTCGTCGTCATCATCACGACGGGCGCCGCGGTGGCGGCGGAGCGGCGCGCCGGCACCGACGTCCTCATGCTGACCAAGCCCCTCACGAGAGACGCCTTCATCCTGGCCAAGACCGTGTCGGGCGTGATGCTGCTGGCCGTCGCCACCGCGATCGGCGCCGCCGTATGCGTCGTCGGGACCGTCCTGCTGTTCGACGCTTCGCACGTCGCCGCCTTCGCCGCGTCCGTCGGCCTGTGGCTCGCCCTCGCGACGATGTTCACGGCCCTCATGGTGCTGCTCTCGGCGGCGACCCTCCGTCAAGGTTCCGCGGCCGGCGCCGGGGTCACCGTCTGGGTCGCGCTCTTCGCGATGACGGCCTTCCCTCTTCTGCGCGACCACTCCCCAGCCGGACTGATGGCCGCCGGCGACGAGCTGCTGATGGGCCGCGACGTGGCGCTCGCGTGGCCGCTGGGCACGACCCTGGCGATCGCCGCGCTCTGCGTCGCCGGTGCGGTCGCCGTGTTTCGCCGCAAGGAGCTGTAGGAGCGGGCGAGCCTCGCCCGGGCGCCGGGCGCGGCGGAGTGGACGTCGAGGCGCGACCGAGCGGACGTCCGCCGGCCGCGTCGCGCCGGCCTACTTCACGACGAAGTTGACGAGCTTGCCGGGCACGTAGACCTCCTTGACGACCTGCTTGCCGTCCAGGAAGCGCTGCGTGTTGGCGCCGGCGCGCGCCGCGGCGAGGACGTCGTCCTTCTCAGCGTCGACGGCCACCGCGAGGCGGTCGCGGAGCTTGCCGTTGACCTGGACCACGACGGTCACCACTTCGTCGGCGGCGAGCTCGTCGTCCCAGGACGGCCACGCGACGTCGAGCACGGAGCCCTCGCCGCCCAACTGCTCGTGGACCTCCTCGGCGACGTGCGGCGCCATCGGCGCGAGCAGGAGGGTGAACGTCGCGAGCAGCTCGCGCCACTCGGCGAGGCTCAGCGCGCCGCGGGCGCCCGCCCACACGTCCAGGGCCTCGTTTTGCAGCTCCATCATCGCCGAGACGGCGGTGTTGAAGCGGAACGACTCGACGTCGCGCGTCACCTTGCGGATCGTCTTGTGGAGGCTGCGCAACAGCGCCCGGCCCCGCTCGGTCTCGGCTCCGCCGGCAGCCACCCCGATACCCTGCGCGGCCACGACCTCGGCGGCCAGGTTCCAGTAGCGCGAGAGGAAGCGCGAACAGCCCTGTACGCCGCGGTCGCTCCAGGCGACGCTCTGTTCGAAGGGCGCGATGAACAACTCGTAGACGCGCAGGCTGTCGGCGCCGTGAAGTTCGACGACGCTGTCCGGCGTCACCACGTTGCCCTTCGACTTGCTCATCTTCTGGCCGTCCTCGGCCTGGATCATGCCTTGGTTGCGCAGCGTGGAGTACGGCTCGCCGAAGTCGACGTAACCGGCGTCCTGCAGCACCTTGCAGAAGAACCGTGCGTAGAGCAGATGCATGACGGCGTGCTCGGCGCCGCCGACGTAGAGGTCGACGGGAAGCCAGTAGTCGACTTTGTCGCGGTCGAAAGCCGCCACGTCGTGGCGCGGCGAGGCGTAGCGCAGGTGGTACCACGAGGAGCACACGAAGGTGTCCATTGTGTCGGTCTCGCGGCGTCCCGGCCCGCCGCACTTCGGGCAGGCCGCGTTCACGAACTCGGCGCTGCGCGCCAGCGGCGACTGCCCGTCGTCGGTCGGGTGAAAGTCCTCCAGGTCGGGAAGCAAGACCGGCAAGCGGTCGGCCGGCACGGGCACCGGGCCGCACTGCTCGCAGTGGATGATGGGGATGGGGGCGCCCCAATAGCGCTGCCGGCTGATGAGCCAGTCGCGGAGTTTGAAGTTGACCTTGCGCCGGGCGAGGCCGCGCTCGCCGAGCCAGTCGACGACGGCCGCGAAGGCCTCGCCCGGCGCCGCCAGCCCGTCGAATCCGGCGGAGTTCACCATGACCCCGTCGCCGATGTACGCCTCGCTCAGCGTGCCCTGTGCTCCCGACGGCGGTGCGATGACCTCGACGATCGGCAGCTCGAACTGCGTCGCGAACTGGAAGTCACGCTCGTCGTGCGCGGGCACCGCCATGATGGCGCCGGTGCCGTAGCCCATCAACACGTAGTCGCTGATCCAGATCGGCACCTCTGCCCCGTTGACGGGGTTCAGGGCGTGCCCGCCGATGAAGACGCCCGTCTTCTCCTTCTCGGTCGAGAGGCGCTCGATCTCGGACTGGCGGCGCGCCTGGTCCTGGTAGACCAGGACCGCGGCACGCCGCTCCGGCGTCGTCAACTCGTCGACCAGCGGATGCTCGGGGGCGAGCACCATGTAGGTCGCACCGAAGAGCGTATCGGGACGCGTAGTGAACACGGTCAACGGCTCGTCGCGATCGGGCAGGGCGAAGTCGACTTCGGCGCCCTCGCTGCGCCCGATCCAGTTGGTCTGCATCAGTTTGATCTGCTCGGGCCACTCGATCGTCGCCAAGTCGTCCAGCAGACGCTGCGCGTAGTCGGTGATGCGGAAGTACCACTGCTCGAGGTCCTTCTTGCCTACGTCGCTGCCACAGCGCCAGCAACGCCCCTGTTCGACCTGTTCATTGGCGAGGATCGTCTTGCAGCTCGGGCACCACCACTGCTGGCCGGTCCCCCGATACGCGAGCCCGCGCTCGTACATGAGGAGGAAGAACCACTGCGTCCAGCGGTAGTAGTCGGGCAAGCTGCTCGTGATCTCGCGCGACCAGTCGAACGAGAGCCCGATCATGTCCATCTGGCGGTGGTAGTTCGCGATGTTGCGCTCGGTGGTGACCCGCGGGTGGACGCCCATCTTGAGGGCGTAGTTCTCCGCCGGGAGCCCGAACGCGTCCCAGCCCATGGGGTGCAGCACGTTGTGGCCCCGCATACGGAAGAAGCGGGACACGACATCGGTGGGCACGTAGTTGCGGCAGTGGCCGACCGAGAGACCGTCGCCGGAGGGGTACGGGAAGAAGTCGAGACAGTAGAACTTGGGCTTGCCGGACTCGTCCGGCGTGCGATAGGCGTCGCGCTCCTTCCAGATGCGCTGCCACTTGGCCTCGACGGCGTGCGGATCGTAGCGGCGGTCCATGGGTTCCTCTCGTAGGGCTCGATCGACGGGCGGCCGCGCCGCTCGCGGCTCGCCGCTGGGCAGTATACGTCACCGCCCGCGGCGCGGCCGCCCGCCCCGCCGTCCGCGGCCGGCGGCGTGATCGCCCGCCGCCGCGGCCGTCGTCACTGCGCCAGCGGCAGGTACTCGACCCGCGAACGGCCGTCGACCGAGTACGAGAGGGTCGTGACCGCCACCAGGCCCGACCCGCCGTCGCGGGGGAAGTCCAGCAGCACGAACGTGTACCAGTCGCCGCGCTGCGCGCCGATCTGCTCGTATCCTGAGGCGCCCGCCGTCCCGGCGTCGATGAGCACCACGGGACCCTCGTGGCTGATCGAGGGCACGTGGGAGTTGCCGTACACGACGGTGAGAGGCAGGTCGTTCTCGGCCGCCCACTCGACCGCGTCCGCCGCCTGGCGGCCGTCGTGCACGGCGAGCACGTCGGGCGCGTCGGCACGTTCCTCCAGGCGACGCCGAAGCTCTCTGGACTGCTCCTCGAGGGCGACGACGTCGGACTCGACCGCCGGCGACGAGGCGACGGGGTCGCTGACTCCGTACACCTCCACGGGGCCGACCGTCGCCGCGGCGAACTCGAGCACCTGGTAGCCCGCGTCCTCGAACGCCGCCATCGCCGGCGCGTCCTCGTGGTTGCCGCCGACCATGAGGACCGGAGCACCGGAAGGGTCGAGGCTCTCGACGAACAGTCGCGCCTCGACCCTGCGCCCGAAGTTGGTCATGTCGCCGGCGAGCACGACCGCGTCGACCGGGGTGCCCTCGCCGGCGGCGATGCTCGAGGCCAGGGAAGCGCCGTAGGCGTTCATATGCACGTCGCTGACGATAAGCAGACGGGTGACACGCTCGCGCGGCGGTCGTGCCGTCTCGCCGGCGAGCTGCGCGGCGACGATCTCCAGCCCGTCCAGGTGCGCCTGCAAACGGCCGAGGCCGTCCTCCTCTGACGCGCGCAGCTGACGGACGAGCGGGAGCAGGCGCTGAACGTTCCGCGCCAGGCCGCTGTACTCGACCTGCGGCTCGGGGTCCACCGTCGCCAGCGCCAGTCCCGCGAAGCCCAGGCCCAAAGCCGCCGCGACGGCGAGCCCGGCACCGGCGCCGGCGGCCGGCCGGCGCCAGCCACGCCGCCGGTGCGACGGACGAGCTGCCGATGCGGTGGCGACCAGGGCGCCGGCGGCCGCACCCATCACGAGCAGCGGCCAGAGGCGGCTCCACAGGAAGTCGGCGAAGGCATCGCGGACGCTCGCCTCGAGCGCGGGGATCTCCTCCACGAGCTGCTCGGCCTCCTCGAACGACGCGATATCGCCGGTGACCCGGTAGGCGACGACGACGTCCGCGGGCATGGCGTGCGCACGCACCGAGAGGACGCCGGCCGGGCCGAGCGGGAGGATCAGCCGGCCGCCCGGCCACGCCGGCTGGAGCTCGAAGTCGACCGCGCCGGTCGGGACCCGGTAGCTCGCCGGTGCGAGCAGGGCGGCGCTCGACGCGACGACGAGCGCGGCGAGCGCCACCGGCAGGCCGAACCGCAGCGCCGCGGGCGCCGCCGCCCTCAGCGCGCCGCGCAGGCGTGCAGCGATGCCACGATGGAAAGCAGGTGCGGCCACGCCACGATTGTACGACGCGCAAGGCGAGATGGCCCCGCCCTCGTCCGCCCCGTGTGGCGCGCGCCCGCGTTGCCGCTCAGGGGCGCCGTTGCTATACTTTCGCTTCCGCCGGCGCCGCCGGCATCCTATCGGTGGGGGTATAGCTCAGCTGGGAGAGCGTTTGGCTGGCAGCCAAAAGGTCAGGGGTTCGAATCCCCTTACCTCCACCATCACCGCCGACCTCGTCGGCACCCCCGCCGTCCGGGCAGCCCCAATCGTACGTGCTCACCTGGCCCAGTAGGCCGGGCGGCCAGCGGCGGTGACGCCGGTCACTTTCTGCCGGTCAGACGGACCGTGCGCCCTCGTCACACGCTGCGGCCCGTCAGAACTGAGCCGCAAGCCCCTCGAGTCGCGCCACATCCTCCTCCAACGGCAAAGCTCGGCGAGCGCGCTCGAGTGCCAGTCGCGACTGCCGGCGCGCCGAGGCCTGGACGCCGGGGCGGCCGAGGCGGGAGAGCGACAGCAGCATCTTCTGCAGCCTGATCCCGACTGCCAGCGTACCGGCCCCGGCCTCGGAGATGGGCGAGAAGGCATCGTCGAAGACGTCGTCGACATGGAGAGGCGGGATGTACACGTGCGGGTGCGGCACGTCGCCGTCGCCATCCGGAGCGTCGGCCAGGATCGAGAGGACGTTCACCAAGGCGCCGAGGGTGGCGATCGCGGTGCCCGGGTCGTTGACGGCCGGTGAGAGCGCTTTGGCGGCGATCTCCGACAGCGCCACCACCCCGAACCGCGGGTCCTGGTCAAACGTCCGCCGCGCGCCGACGTCGAACGCGTCCCGTAGCGCCCGCCGAGCCTCCTCGTCGGGGGCCCAGTCGAGCCGCGCGATCGGACCGACGGTGTCGACGAAGGCCCCCGGAGCGGCTTCGACGTGGATCTCGCCGCCCGCGCGACGGGCCAGCCGCTCAAGGGCGGCGACGTCCACGTGCCGCACGTACCCGACCTTGAGGCTCGCCACCGACCCGGTCGCCGGCCCTGGCCCGAGACGCATCCGTGCGCCGAGGCACGGGCTCGCGACGCGCGCGCGCATGGCCTGCTCGGCGGCGGCGCTCACGCGGTCGATCGCGTCCCCGACCCGCCCGAAGCGCGTCAGGAGGTCGATCCAGCGCAAGAGCGTGGCCACGATGATGACGATCACTCCGAGAGTGCTCACGAACAGCACGACGCGGCCGCCCTCACCGTAGACCCCGGCGCTCAGCGCGATGATGCCCACCAGGCTGAACAGGAAGCTCCCGATGAAGGTCGCGAGCGCAGTCTGCGCGCTGCTGTCCCGAATGAGGAGCTCGACGACCCGCGGGGTGGTCGAGCTCGACGCGCTCGCGTACGCCGAGACCATGGTCGCCAGCGAGAAGGTCGTCACGGCCAGCATGCTCGAGGCGAGGATCTGCAGGATGCTGTCGATGGAGTCGGCGCCCATCTCGGGCGACCAGCCGGCGGGGATCGCCGGACCGAGGATGACGCCGATGAACGCCGTCACGACACCGGCCGCCGCGAAGAGCGTCGCCCGTACCCACAGGCGGCGGGTGAGCCCCATGACGATCCATTTCAGGTGCGACATGTGCCGTGCCCGCACGTCCGCGGGCCTCCTGAGCGGTGAGCTTACCGCATGGCCACGCCGGAGGTTGTCCCCACGTACATGCGGCTGCGAGACTACGCGGACACGTGAGACTCAAGCCCGAACAGCCAGAAGCGCAGACCACCGGCCGCCCCGCCGCCGGCTCGATCTCGTCTGCGAGCCCCACGTCGACGACCTCCCTCCGGCCGGCGGGTCTGCTCGTGCTCGTCTTCTTCGCCGGCATCGGCTCGATGGCGACCGAGATGTGCGCCTCCCGTCTGCTCGCCCCGTTCTTCGGCTCGTCGACCGTCGTGTGGGCGAACATCATCGGCCTGGTCCTCGCGGCGCTCTCGGTCGGCTACTGGATCGGCGGCCGGCTCGCCGACCGGCGTCCGTCGCCGGCGCTCCTCGGCCGCCTCGTCCTGGCCGGAGCCGCGCTCGTCGCCCTGGTGCCCTTCGCCGCCGCGCCGTTCCTCGAGCTGGCCGTCAGCGGTATCGACAGCGTCTCGGTCGGCGCCGTCGTCGGTTCGTTCGTCGCCTCGCTCGCGCTGTTCGCGCCCCCGGTCGTCCTGCTCGGCATGGTGACGCCCTTCGCCGTCCGCCTGGGGGTCTCCGGCGTCGACGACGCCGGCAGCTTCGCCGGACGGGTGTTCGCCCTGTCGACCGTCGGCAGCCTCCTCGGCACGTTCGTGCCGGCCCTGGTGACGATCCCGCTCGTCGGCACCCAGCGGACGCTCATCGGCGCCGCCGCCGTCATCGCCGCCGGCGCAGTGCCCGTGCTGGGCAGGCGCTGGGCCGTGGTCCCGCTCGCCATCGCCGCGCTCCTGCTGGTGCCGCCCGGCATGGTCAAGGCGACACCGGGCGTGCTCCATGAGGAGGAGTCGACCTACCAGTTCATCCAGGTGGTCGAGCGCGGCGACGAGCGGCGTCTGTACCTCAACGAGGGGCACGCGATCCACTCGGTCTGGCGCGCCGCCACACCGCTCACGGGCGGCGAGTGGGACATGTTCCTGTGTGCGCCGCCGCTGCTCGGCCGCGAGGCGCGCGAGGTCGCCATCCTGGGCAGCGCCGGGGGGACGACGGCGCGCGCCTACGGCGCGTACTACCCCGGGGCGCGCATAGACGCCGTCGAGATCGACGGCGCGGTGAGCGAGGTCGGCCGCGCGTGGTTCGGCCTCGCCGAGAACCCCCGCGTGACCGTCCACACCGCCGACGCGCGCCCCTTCCTCCTGTCCTCCACCCGCCGATACGACCTGATCCTCATCGACGCCTACCGGCAGCCGTACGTGCCCTTCTATCTGGCGACGCGCGAGTTCTTCTCCCTGGCGCGCGAACGCCTGACGGACGACGGCGTCATCGCGTTGAACGTCTCGACGGTGCCCGGCGACACGCGCCTCGCCGAGGCCATCGCCGGCACGCTCGCCGCCGAGTTCCCGCAGGTCGTCACCTGGCAGGCCCTGCGCTTCAACCAGTTCGTCGTGGGCCTCGCCACCCCGCAACCCGCCGCGCGCCTGCGGGCGCGCCTGCTCGAGACCCCGGTCGACATCCTGCCGGCGGCGCGGCTCTTCGCCGCCCAGCTTCGCCCGGCGAGCGCTGTCGCTCGCCCCTGGACCGACGACCGCGCCCCCGTCGAGTGGATCACCGATCGCATGATCGCCGCGTACGCGATGCGTGGCGCGGACGAGAGCGAGGAGCTCCTGCCGACCGCCCCCGACTGAGTGTCGCGACGCCCCGCGCCGGCGTGCCTGCGAAGGTGCTCATGCGAGCGTGGCTTTGGTTTAGCCCGCGCCGGGGTCGGAAAGTATCCCTGCGTTGCGTTGCACGGTTCGGGGCGCCTCTCATGGCGCGCCCCGCCGAGACACGGGAGGAGCGCATGGAGGAACGGCCCCAGTTCCGCGTCGATCTCGAGAAGCCGGCCGAGGGCATCGGCGTCATCGTCCTCGAAGGCGAGATCGATATCTACTCGGCACCGCAGTTCAAGGAAGTGCTGCTGAACGGCATCGAGGACGGCGCCCAGCGCGTGATCGTCGACCTCACCGCGGTGTCCTTCATCGACTCGACCGCTCTCGGCGTCCTCGTCAGCGGCGCGAAACGCGTGCGGCCACGTAACGGGAACCTGGACATCGTCTGTACCGACGAGAACATCATCCGCATTTTCGAGATCACCGGCCTCAACCGCATCTTCGGCATCTATCCGACGCGTGACGAGGCCGTGAAGGCGGCCGGCGCCTGACCGGCGCGGCCGCGCAGCGTCAGACCGGCCGGCCGCCTGGCGGCGGCCGCAGGGGGCGTGACGAAGCGATGGAGTCGCGCAGCAGTACCGCTCTCAGGGGTCGCAGGCTCTCTCGCCCGTCAGAGCACATGCTGAAGACGAAGACATACGGCCTGGGACGCGTCTGTGCCGTCGAGGGCTGCGGGACCCGCCTCTCGGCGTATAACCCTTCGGACGTGTGCGCCCTGCACAACGGGGCGTGGCAGAACGCCGGCGATCACGGCGCACGCAAGGCCGTGCGGCGCGACGAGATCACGCGGCGATGCGCGTATGAGGGCTGCGGGCGCGAGTTCACGACGACGAACCCCGCGAAGAGGTACTGCAGCGACGCCTGCCGCATGCGAGCCTTCCAGGCGCGGGTCGTGGCCGCCCGCAGGGTCGGCGACCCGAGCGTCGCCGGCGCCCGCCGGGCGAGCTGAGCGCCCTTCCCGCCCCGGCGCGGCGGCCCGTTCGAGGTGTCAGCCGGCGAGTTTGACGCTGGGCGGTATCAGCGGCGACGACGCCTCGCGCAGGGCGCGCAGGGCGTCGTCGGTCGATTCGTACACCGGCACCAGGTTCGGCAGCCCGACGATGCACAGGTGGCCGCGCACGCGGCCGACCGGGCCCACGAGCACGAGCTCGCCCCGCCCCCGCCGCTCCTCCCCCGCCAGGCGCACGATGAAGCCGATGAAGGTGGAGTCCACGAACGTGACGTCGCGCAGGTCGAACACGAGCGTCCGGCGGTGGTAGAGCGGCCCGACGCGGCGGCGCAGAAAGCGGTCGATCTCGGGGACGGTGTCGATGTCGAACTCCCCGCCCAGACGAAGCACGGCGACGCCGCTCGCGCCGTCGCGCCCCTTCTCGAGCTCGAGCCGGACGCGCGGCGAGGACCTGTGAACGGGGTCGCCTTGCCTGCGCCCCGACCCGTCTCCATCCCTCGCCATCTGCCCCCCGTCGACCCTCGTGGAGACGTCGCGGGCACCCGGCCGCCCCCTGCGAACAGGCGCGACACTACGTCAGGCGGCCGGGGCTGTAAACCGCCTCGCAGGGGGGTTTGGGAGGTTCGCCGCTGAGCCTCTGCGGGAGCCTCAACGACCCTCAGGCCGGGCTCGAGCACCCTCACCCCGTGGTCGAGGCGCGGGCGGTCTCGGCGCGGCCCTCAGGCCTGCTCGGCCTTGGCCGCGAGCCTGCGGTACTGGGGCTCGCGCTCCTTGAGGATCGTGACGATCGGCGAGGCGATGAAGATCGTCGAGTAGGCGCCCGAGATGATCCCGATCATGAGGGCGAAGGCGAAGTCCGTGAGCGTCGTGCCGCCGAAGAAGAGCAGGCAGAGGACGGGGAGCAGCGTGGTGAACGAGGTGATGAGGGAGCGGGTCAGCGTCTCGGACAGCGAGCGGTCGACCATCTCGCCGTACGGCAGGCGCGAGTACTTGGTCGAGTTCTCGCGGATGCGGTCGGAGATGATCACCGAGTCGTAGAGCGAGTAGCCCAGGATCGTGAGCACGGCGGCGACGGTGGACGTGGTCACCTCGCGTCCCGAGAGCGAGTAGACGCCGACCAGCACGAGCACGTCGTGGAACTCCGCCGCGAGCGCCCCGACGGCGAACTTCCAGTCGAAGCGGAAGGTGACGTAGGCGACGATGAGGAGCAGGGCGAGCAGGGCGGCCTTGTACGACGAGGTCACCACCTCGCCTCCGAACGTCGGGCCGACGGTGCGCAGCGAGTACACCTCGCTGCCGCCTTCAGTGGCGATGGTGAACGCTTCGTCCAGCGCGCTCTTGAGCTCCACCTGTTCCGTCGGGGCGAGCGTCTCGATCTGGATCTGGAACCCGGGGAGGCTCGTGCCGCCGACCGCCGACGACTCCTGGATCTGGGCTTCGGCGTGACCGGCAGCGCCTATCACATCGCGCACCTCGGCGACGGTGGCGGGCTGCTCGAAGGCGACCTCGATGCGAGTTCCTTCCCTGAACTCGAGACCGTACTGCAGACCGTCCCTCGGGTCGCCGCCGCCGCGCACGAACAGGCTGACGAGTCCGATGCCGATGACGATGCCGGAGAGCAGGAAGTACCACTTCTTGTGGCCCATGAAGTCGAAGCTGTAGATGCGGCGCAGGAAGCTCATGTCGGTGTCGTGTCCCCCTCGTCCCCTACCGCCGCTTGCGCTTCTTCTTCGCCGTCGACGGGCGCCTGGCCGGCGCCGCCGGCCGTGCACCGGCCGCGGTCGCGCCGCTCTCTGCCGGCGCCGCCTGCGCCCGGCGCGCGGTCGTCGGGCCGCCGCCCGCGGCCGCGGTCGCCTCGGCGATCTGCGCCGAGCTCAGGCCCATGAAGGCAGGGTTGCGGAAGAACTTGAACTCGGCGAGCACGCCGAGCAGCGCCTGGATGGCGAGCACGGCGGTGAACATGCTGACAAGCGTCCCGATGATGAGCGTCAGGGCGAAGCCCTTGACCTGCTGGGTGGCGAAGAAGAACAGGACCGCCGCGGTGAGCATGGTGAGGATGTTCGCGTCGAGGATGGTGAGGAACCCGCGCGCGAAGCCGGAGCTCACGGCGGAGCGCACCGTCTTGCCGCGGCGCACCTCTTCCTTGATGCGCTCGAACACCACGACGTTCGCGTCGGCCGCCATGCCGATGGTGAGGATGGCGCCGGCGATGCCGGGCAGCGTGAGCGTGACGGGGATGGCGCAGTACAGACCCCAGAGGTAGATACCGTAGATGATCAGCGCGATGTCGGCGATGAAGCCGAGGAAGCGGTAGAAGACGAGCATGAAGACGAGGACGAGCCCGAGACCGGCCAGGCCGGCGATCAGCCCCGCGCGCAGCGAGTCCTTGCCCAACGTGGCCGACACCTGCTGTTGATAGGTGGCCTCGAGTGTGACGGGCAGGGCGCCGGTGTTGAGCACCAGGGCGAGGTCCTTGGCCTCTTGCACGGTGAAGTCGCCGGTGATCTCGGCCTGACCCCCACCGATGCCGTCGGCGAGCCCCGGGTCGGTGTGGTCGATGCGCGGGTCGGACTCCATGCGGTTGTCGAGAACGATCGCGAACGTCTGCGAGACGCCGCTGAAGAGGCCCTCGTCGTACAGCTTGGCGGTGATCTCCTGGAACTGCTCGGCGCCCTCGTCGGTCAGCGTGAACTCGACGTTGGGGTTGCCTGCCTGGTCAAAGCTCTGCTTGGCGCTGTCTATGGCCGCGCCGGTCATGGCCGGCGGACGCCGGTACACGAACCAGGCCTCGGCCTCGTTGCCCAGCGAGCTCGCTCCGGGCGGAGCGAGCACGAGGGCGAAGTCGTCGGTGTTGTTGGCCCCGCCGCGCAGCTCCTTGACATCGGCCTTGGGGACGCCGGCGTCGGCCGCCTGGTCGATCGCCGCCTCGCGCGACGCGGCGCCGGCGACCAGGCGCACGTCGTCGTAGTCTTCGAAGAACTCGAGCTGCGCCGTCTTGCCGATGATGGCCAGCGCCTGGTCCGGGTCGTCGATACCCGGGAGCGCCACGGCGACCTGGTCGGTCCCCTGTTGCTGGACCTGCGACTCGGTCACCCCGAGGCCGTTGATGCGCCGGTCGATGATGCCGATCGTCTGATCGAGCTGGTCCTGCGACGGCGCCTCGCCCTCGGATGTGCGCGCCGTGTAGACGACCTCGACACCGCCCTGCAGGTCGAGCCCCAGCTTCGTGCTCTCGCCCGGCGGATAGATGAAGTGCACCGAGACCGCCACGAGGGCGGCCACAAAGGCGAGGATGATCCAGTTGCGGTATCTGCGCACGGTTCCCGTCAGCGAAGAGGGCCCGGCGGGCCCTTCAGGCGCAACAGCCTAGCGGATTGCCGGCACGCACGCAATTCGAGCGGCGCGCGCACGAGCCGTGCGCGGCGAGACGCCGGGCGCGCTCGCGCCGATGCGCCGGACGGATCCCAGGGAGCCACACCGCGGCAAGCCGCGTCCGCGGCGACGCCGCGCGGCTCAGCGGTCCTTGAGGAAGCTGGGGATGTCGAGGACGTCGTCGTCGACGTCGAACGACGGCCGCGCCTCGTCGGCGAACAGCGGCGTCCCCTTCGGCTCGGCCCTGGCCTCGCGTGCCGGCGCGGACTCGCCCGCGGACACCGGACGATCGAAGCCCGTCGCTATGACGGTGACGCGCACCTCGTCGCTGAAGGACGGGTCGATCACCGCGCCGAAGATGATGTTGCAGTCGCTGTCGGCGGCGCTCGAGATGATCTCGGCCGCCTCGTTGATCTCGAACAGCCCGAGGTCGTCGCCGCCGGTGATGTTGAGCAGGATGCCGCGCGCGCCCTCGACGCTGGCTTCGAGGAGCGGCGAGCTGATCGCCGCCCGCGCCGCTTCGACGGCGCGGCTCTCCCCGCCCGAGACGCCGATGCCCATGAGCGCCGAGCCGGCGTCCTTCATGATGGTGCGCACGTCGGCGAAGTCGAGGTTGATGAGGCCCGGCACCGTGATGAGGTCGGTGATGCCCTGCACGCCTTGGCGGAGCACGTCGTCGGCGACCTTGAAGGCGTCGATCACCGACGTGCGCCGCTCGACGACCTGAAGAAGGCGGTCGTTCGGAATGATGATCAGCGTGTCGACCTTCTCGCGCAGGTTCTGGATGCCGTCCTCGGCCTGGTGCGCCCGGCGCTTTCCCTCGAAGGCGAAGGGCCGCGTGACGACGCCCACCGTGAGGGCGCCGAGTTCCTTGGCCAGCTCGGCGATGACGGGCGCGGCGCCAGTCCCGGTGCCGCCGCCCTTGCCCGCCGTGACGAAGACCATGTCGGCGCCCTTCAGGGCGTCGCGCAGCTCGTCCTTGCTCTCCATGGCGGCCTGGTAGCCGATCGTCGGGTTGGCCCCGGCCCCGAGGCCGCGAGTGATCTTGCTGCCGATGTGGATCTTGACGTCGGCGTCGCACATCTGCAGCGCCTGGGCGTCGGTGTTCACGGCGATGAACTCGACCCCGCGCAACCCGGCGTCGACCATTCGGTTGACGGCGTTCGTGCCGCCGCCCCCGACGCCGACGACCTTGATCACGGCGAGGTAGTTCGCGGAGCCGTCGATCATCTCTCCACCCTCCTGTCGCGGCCGACACTCGCCATAAGGCCCTGTCCAAAACACTCGACCTGTACTTGAAGGTCGCCCGGCGATGTCGCCTTCTCGTCCCCCGACGCCCGGCTTTGCAGGGACTTCGTGCGGTTCAAACCCTGCAGTCCGTGTCGAGCCGGAAGCGTTGGCCTAGCATACTGACGCCCCGGAAGGAGTGTCAATCGACCTCCCGGGGCAGCGCCGTCTCATGCAGACCTGGGGCCACCCTCGACTACGAGCTGAGACGCGGTCGCGCCAGTGGCCGGTCGGGGGCCGACACGTCGATGGTGGTCGGGGCGACGTTGCCGCGCCTATAGGCGGCGAGCACGGCCTTGAGCGAGAGGACCTTGGCCGCGATACGGTCCTCCCCGCCGAGCTCGACGAGCGGCCCGCTCTCGAGGTCGAGGCTCACCTGGGCCTCGTCGTCCACACTCAGGACGCGGACCCGGGCACGCAACGACGAGGGCAGCGCAGCGAGGACGCGCAGGCCCAGCCGGACGCGCCCGTCGCGGACCGCGGCGCCCGCCTTCGGCGGCGCCGCCATCGCCATGCGGGGCAGCTTGGGCTTCATCTTCGGCGGGCCCTTCGCGAGGGCGGCGGCCACGGCCGCCGGGTCGGCGGCCTCTGCCTCGCCGCCCTGCACGCCGCCGGCGGCCTCATCCCCGGCGGCGCCCTCATCCCCGGCGGGAGCCGTCGTTGACGGGGACGCCGCCGTCTCAGGTCGAGCGGACGCCGACGGCCGCGGCGACGGGCCGGCCCCCTCCGCGCCCGCGCCCTTCTTCGCCCCGACCTCGCAGATCACGTGCCCAGCTTCGGAGAGCAGGAACCACCGCTCGCCGGCCAGAACGTAGAGCAAGGGCCTGTGCTCCACGAGACGCACGCGCAACGTCGTCGGGAAGTCGCGGTCCACCTCGACCGACGCCAGATAGCAGAGCGGCGCGAGGGCCGCGACCACGTCGGCGTTCGTCACCGTGAAGAGGTTGTGTCCCTCGAAGGCCTTTCGCAAGAGCCGCAGCGCCTGCTTCTCGGGAATACGGCGCTCGCCCGCGACCTTCACGCGCTCGACGGCGAAAGCGTCGGCCTGGCGTCCCCACGCGTACAGCAGCGCGGGAGCCAGCAGGATGGCCACCGTCAGCAGCACCGACGGCAGCATGCGTACGCGGAAGCGGCGCGCTCCGCCACGTCTCGTCATGGCGCTCGACCCGGGGTCGGAGAAACGATCTCGGCAGCCTATTCGCCGCGGGCGCAGGCATCTCCTTGCCGGCCCGCGCCGCCGTCGCTCAGCTCGGCGACGAGGTCGTCGGCGATCGTGTACACGTCGCCGCACCCCAGCGTGAGAACGAGGTCGCCCGGCTCGGCGTGCCGTGCGAGAAAGCGGACGGCGTCGCTCTTGCGCGGCATGTAGAAGACCGGCCCGCCGGGGCGCGCATGGAGGTAGGCGTCGACGACGAGCTTGCCCGTGATGCCGGGCTCGGGCTCTTCGCGCGCCCCACAGACGTCGGTGACGACCGCCTCGTCGGCGAGCGTGAGGGCCTCGCCGAGCTCGCGCTGGAAGTACCGCGTACGCGAGTAGAGATGAGGCTGGAAGACGGCGATGACACGCTTGTACTCGCCGAGCTTGGCCGACTTGATCGCCGCCGCGACCTCGGTCGGGTGGTGCGAGTAGTCGTCGTAGACGAGGACGCCGCGCGGACGTCCGATCTCGTCGAAGCGGCGCGCCGCCCCGCTGAACTCGCCGAGGCAGCGCGCCGCCTCGGCGAACGCGACCCCGCAGTGGTCGACGCAGGCCAGGCAGACGAGCGCGTCGATCACGTTGTGCTCCCCGCCGACCTTGAGCCTCACCGCGCCGAGCTCTTCGCCGTCGCGCCGCACCGCGAACTCGGCAGATACGGCGTCGACGCGGGCGATCTCGGCCTGCCAGTCGCCGGCACCGAGTCCGACGGTGACGACCTTGGCGCGCGTCTCGGCGCGCAGGAAGGCCGTGTCGTCGCCCTCGACGAGCACCAGGCGGCCGTGCTCCGGCAGCAGGGCCACGAAGCGGCGGAAGACGTCACGGATCTCGTCCAGCGTCTTGTAGTTCGCGTGGTGGTCCATCTCGAGGTTCATGACGGCCGCCACCTCTGGCCGCAGGTACAGGAGGCTGCCGTCGCTCTCGTCGGTCTCGGCGACGAGCCACTCGCCCTGCCCCGCGCCGGCGTTCGACCCCATGTCGTTGAGCTCGCCGCCGATGACGTAGGTCGGCTCCAGGCCGCAGCAGTAGAGCACGTGCGAGACCATCGACGAGGTCGTCGTCTTCCCGTGCGTGCCGGCCACGGAGATGCCGCGCCGCATGGCCATGAGCCGGGCGAGCATCTCGGCCCGCCGCAGGACGGGGATGCCGCGCTGCTCGGCGGCGCGTAGCTCCGGGTTGTGCCGCGGGATCGCCGACGAGACGACGACCACGGCGGCGTCGCCGAGGTTGTCCTCGTGGTGGCCGATGGTCACGGGGACGCCGGCGCCGGCCAAGGCGCGCGTGTAGCGGTACTCCTTGAGGTCGGAGCCCTGCACGCGCACGCCGAGCTGGTGAAGCACCAGCGCGATCCCGCTCATGCCGGTGCCCCCGATCCCGATGAAGTGGACGGGCTGGGGAAAGCTGCTCTCGTCGCCGTGTGGGGTCATCTCTCTCCGGTCTGACGGCGCGGCCGCCGGAGGCGGGCCGCGACCAGCGCTTCTATCTCGTCGGCGACGCGCCGTGTGGCTTCCGGTCTGCCGGCGCGCCGGCTCGCCTCCGCCATCGCGGCGAGACGCGCGGGGTCGCCGAGCAGCTCGCGCACGAGGCGCGCGAGGCGCGCCCCGTCGAGCTCGGCGTCGGCGACCATCTCCGCCGCCCCTGCCGACGCCATCCACTGCGCGTTCTTGCGCTGGTGGTCGGCGGTCGCGTACGGGTATGGGACCAGGACCGCCGGCCGCCCGAGGGCCGCCAACTCGGCGACCGAGCCGCCGGCGCGGGCGACGACGAGGTCGGCGGCCGCTATGGCATGGGCCAGCTGCGAAGTGTACGGGACCAGCCGGTACCGCTCAAACCGGGTCGCGCGGCGCTGGAGTTCCGCACGTACCTCCCCGTGGTTGCGCGACCCGCAGACGTGCACGATCTGCAGGTCGAGGTCGGCGGCAGGTGCCTGAGCACCCGCGAATGCGTCGATGCAGGCGCGGTTCAGGGTCTGTGCACCCTGGCTGCCGCCGAAGACGAGCAGCACCGGCAGGTCGGCACGGAGGTCGAAGGCCCGCAGTCCCTCCTCGCGCGTCGCCGCGACCTGCGCCGCGGTGAGCGGCCGCCCGGTGACCACGTACTTCGGCGTCCCGAGCCCGGGGATCGGGAAGCTCAGGCAGAACCGGTCGACGAACGGTCGGAGGAGCCGGTTCGCGACCCCGAGGTGCGCGTCGGCCTCGAGCGCCAGGGCGGGCACGCCCCGCAGGCCGGCGAGCGCGACGACAGGCCCGCTCGCATACCCGCCCCCGCCGACGGCGGCGGCCGGGCGCGTGGCGCTGACGATCCGCCAGGCGCGCGGCGCCGCCGCCGCCAGCAGACGAAGGGTGGTAGCGTGTCGCCGCGCCGCGCTGAGGCGGCGTTCGAAGCCGCGCAGCTCCAGCGTGTGCACCGCGTAGCCCCCGGGGACGAGGTCGGCCTGCGACGGGGTCGTCACGAAGGCGACGCGTGCGCCGCGCCCCGCGACCTCAGCCGCGACGGCCAGCGCCGGCGACAGGTGCCCGCCTGTCCCCCCCGCGGCGAGCAGGACCGTCGCTCCGTCGAGTGCTGACGACAATGTGACTCCTCCGGTTGGTGGCGATGTTCAGCAGGATGCCGATCCCGGCGAGGACCAGGACGAGGCTCGTGCCCCCGAGGCTGACCAGCGGCAGGGGCACACCCGTGAGCGGGACCACGCTGAGAGCGGCGCCGATGTTGATGAAGGCTTGCCCGACGATGAGACTCGTGATGCCCACGGCCAGAAGCTTGCCGAACGGCTCGCGGCAGGCCAGGGCGACCCTGTAGGCCGACCATGCGAGGAAGACGTAGAGGCCGATGAGCACCAGCAGGCCGACGAGGCCGAGCTCCTCGCCGATGATGGCGGTGATCATGTCGGTCGTCTGGTCGGGCAGGTACCCGAACTTCTGTACGGAGTTGCCGAGGCCGACACCGAAGACGCGTCCCGAGGCGATCGACAGGAGAGACTGCGTCGCCTGGAACCCGCTGGTCTGTGCGTAGGCCCACGGGTCGATGAACGCCACGATCCGCTCCATGCGATACGGCTCCGCGAGGATCAGCGCGCCGACCAGCAGTGGGCCCGCCAGACCGAGTGCGACGAGGTGCCGCCAGCGCGCGCCGCCGGCGATCAGCACGGCGACGGCGCCCACGCAGAGCACGAGCGTCGTGCCGAGGTCCTTCTGGAGGAGGCCGACGACGATCGCGAACGGGAACACGCCGAGGACGACGAGACGCACGAACCCGCCCGCCGTGCCCAGCGTGCGCGGCACACGGGCGATCGTCGCGGCGAGAAAGCAGACGACGGCCAGCTTGGCGATCTCGCTCGGCTGCAGGGACTGCCCGGCGACGTCGAGCCAGCGGCGCGCGCCGCGGATCTCCATCCCGATGCCGGGAACGAGGGCGAGCACACAGAGCGCCCCGGCCGCCGCGTAGAATGGACCGGCGAACCTCCGCCATACCGCGTAGTCGACGCGCGCCAGCACCACCATCGCGCCGACGCCGATGAAGGCGAAGATGAGCTGACGGAGCAGCAGGTACGAGGCCGAGCCGTACGTGAAGTAGGCCTGCGCCGTCGAGGCGCTGTACGCCATCACCAGGCCGTAGAGCAGCAGGAGCAGCGTCGCGAGCACGAGCACGCGGCGTTCGACGAAGCCCGGAGCCTGGGCGGCCGATGGAGCGCCCTCGGCGACCCTCCGCGCGCCCGCGCGGCGCTCTCCCGACCGGCGCTCGGCGACCGCGGCGGCCTCGTCGTCCCGGCGCCGTGCGCCGCGACGGTCCGCGGCGCGGCGCTCAAGGCCCACGCGACGCTCTGCGCGTACGCGCCGCTCGGACGGCGCGTTGACCCAGGGCACGGGCTCAAGCTCCGTCGCCCGCGCCTTCGTCCTGCTCCCGCTCACGCCCCGTCGGTCCTCGCTTGCAGCTCGCTCACCAGCCTGAGGAAATGTTCGCCCCGTTCCTCGTAGCTCCTGTACTGGTCGAAGCTCGCGCAGGCGGGGCTGAGCAGGACGACGTCACCGGGCCGGGCGCGCTCCGCGCACCAGGTGACGGCGGCGGCCAGCCCGGGCAGCGTCACGAAGGGCACCGCGCTGCCCGGGCTCGCCGCCGCCCGCGCCGCGTAGGCGCGCTCGAACTCCGGCGCGGCGCGCCCGATGAGCACGGCCTGCTTGACGAGGCCCTCGGTGGCGACCGCGAGCCCGTCGAAGGCCGACCCCTTGCTCAGGCCTCCGAGGATCAGGAAGACCTGGCCGCTGTAGGCGGTCAGGGCCTTGAGTGTGGCGTCGACGTTCGTGGCCTTGGAGTCGTTCACGTAGGTGACCCCGCCGACGACCCCTGCGACCTGCAGGCGGTGCTCGACGGCCGGGAAGGTCCGCAGGGTGCGGGCGATCGAGGCGGGCGCAACGCCGGCGGCGGCGGTCGCCGCGGCGGCGGCCAGCGAGTTCTGCAAGTTGTGCTCTCCCTTGAGCGAGAGCTCGCCGGCGGCGCAGAGGTCGTGACGGCGGCCGCCGGCCTCCACCCACAGGCGGCCCCCGCTGACGCCGGCAACCTGCCCCTCGACGCCGTCGCCGGTGGCAAACCACGCCCGGCGGCCGCCACCCGGGATCGCCGCGACGAGCGTGCCCGGGTCGTCGGCGTTGAGCAGCGCCAGGTCCCCCCGCCGCTGGTTCTCGAACACGCGCAACTTGGCGGCCACGTACCCCGCGTACCCGCCGTGACGGTCGAGGTGGTCCTCGGTCAGATTGAGCAGCACGGCGACGTCCGGACGGAACGCCTCGATGTTCTCGAGCTGAAAGCTCGACAGCTCGGCGACGACGACGGCCTCGGCAGGCACGGCATCGGGGAGGTTCGCGAGAGCATGACCGATGTTGCCTCCGACCGCGACGGGGAGCCCGGCGTCCGCGACGATCCGCCCGGCGAGCGCGGTCGTCGTCGTCTTGCCGTTGGTCCCGGTGATGGCGATGAGCCAGTTCGGCAGAAAGCGCGCGGCGAACTCGACCTCGCTCCAGACCGGCAACCCCCGACGGCGTGCCTCCTGCAGGACGGGGCTGGCGGGCGTCACGCCGGGGCTCGCGACGAGGAGCTCGGCGGCGGCCGGCAGGACGGCGCCGCCGGCCCCGGACACGTCCGGGCCGGCGAGCACGGTGGCCCCGGCCGCCTCGAGCTCCGCGCGGACCTCGCCGGCGACGGCGCCCTCGTCGATCGCCCACACCCGCGCCTCCGGCAGCCGGCGCCGCGCCAGCAGCGTCGCCGGCCGTCCGCTACGGCCCAAGCCGAGCACGGCGAGCCCACGGACGTCATGGATGTCGGTCATCGGCAGCCCTCCGTGGCCTCGCCCGCGGGCGCGCCTTCACCCCGCGTCGAGACACTCTCCTGCCTCGCACCCGCGCCGTGCATCAGAAGGTCGCGTAGTAGACGACGAACCCCGCCCCGGCGAAGATCGCCGCGACGATCCAGAAGCGCACGATGATCTTCGTCTCCGACCAGGCCTTCAGCTCGAAGTGGTGGTGCAGCGGGGCCATGAGGAAGATGCGCCGGCGCGTCGTCTTGTACGACGCGACCTGAAGGGCGACGGAGGCGGCCTCCACCACGAACAGGCCGCCCATGACCAGCAGGGCGAGTTCCGTGCGCGTCAGGATCGCCATGCCGGCGATCGCGCCGCCCAGCCCGAGCGCGCCGGTGTCACCCATGAACACGTCGGCGGGGAACGAGTTGTACCAGAGGAAACCCAGGCACGCCCCGCCGACGCAGCCGGCGACGACCATGAGGTCGGTCACACCCGGGTCGTTCGCGTTGCGCCCGATGATGAACGCCACGCCGGCCAGCGCCACGAGCACGATGGCCGACGCCCCGGCAGCCAGGCCGTCGAGACCGTCGGTCAGGTTGACCGCGTTGGAGAAGCCGGCCAGCCAGAGGAAGACGACCACGTAGAACCCCACCGTCCCCAGGTCGAAGCGCGCGTCGGTGAACGGCACGTCGATGCTCGTGTCGAGCCCCGCGAAGTGCAGGACGATGAAGCCGACGAAGAGGGCCAGGGCGAGCTGCAGCAGCAGCTTGTACCGTGCCGAGAGGCCGAGCGAGCGCCGGCGGACGATCTTCATCCAGTCGTCGACGAACCCGATGGACGCGTTGCCCAAGGTGGCGATGAGCACGGTCACCGACGCCACCGAAAAGCGGCTGTAGATGACGTAGGCGACGAGCACCGCGAACCAGATGAGCAGGCCGCCCATGGTGGGCGTCCCGGCTTTCGACTGATGCCGTTCCGGCCCCTCCTCGCGGATGTTCTGGCCGAACTCGTTGCCCCGCAGCCAGCGGATGAACGCCGGGCCGATGACGAGCACGAGCACCATCGCGGTGACACTGGCGCCCATGGCCCTAAGCATCCTCGTCCTCCTCGTCGCGTCCGGAGAGCGCACCGTCCCCGGACGCACCGGCGTCTCCATCCACCCCGCCGGGCTCCCCATTCTCCGCCGGCGACGCGCCACCTGCCGCGCGATGCGTCGCCGCGTCGCCGATCGCCTCGGCAACGCGCTCGAGGCGCATCGCGCGCGAGCCCTTGACGAGGACGGCGCGCCCCGGACCCACGACCTCGGGGAGCCTCTCGAGGCACTCCTCGACGGTCGGGAACCAGCGCTCGCCGGGGCTGCCCGTCAGGTAGTGCCGGGCGAGGTCGCCGACGGCCACCACGCGCACGCCGAGCCGCACCGCATGCTCGCCGACCGCGCCGTGATAGGCGGGCGCGCCGGGTCCGAGCTCGGCCATGTCGCCGAGCACGGCGACGGCCTCGCGCCCGCCGGCGAGGCGGACGAGGTGGTCGAGCGCGGCCTGCGTGGCGAGCGGGTTGGCATTGTAGGCGTCGTTGAGCAGCAGGCCGCCGTCGTCGAGCTCCAGCGTCTCGCCGCGCATCGCGGAGAAGACCACCTCGCCGGCGCCGCGCCGCGCCTCGTCGAGCCGGAACCCCAGCTCGACGAAGGCGGCCAGAGCCGCCTGCGCATCGTGCAGGTAGTGGTCGCCGCTGAAGTTGAAGTCGAGCGCCGCGCGATGCGTGAAGGCGTCGGCCAAGACGTGGGTGCCGCCCTCGCGCGTCTCGGTCGCGACGAAGTGCACGTCGCTCTCGAGCGTCCCGAAGGTCACGACCCGGCCCGCGTGACGGCGCACGTGTGGCGCAAGCAGCGATGCCGCGGCGGGCACGATCGCGGTCCCGCCCTCGAGCTCCTCGATGAGCTCGGCCTTGGCGGCGGCCACGCCCTCGAGGGTACCCACGAACTCGAGATGCACCGGGGCGACGGCCGTGATCACGGCGATGTCGGGCAGCGCCAGACGCGCGAGCTCGCGGATCTGGCCGGGGCCGCGCATGGCCAGCTCGACGATCACGACCTGCGTGCGCGGCGTGATCTCGAGCAGAGTGAGCGGCAGACCGATCTCGTTGTTGAGGTTCGCGCTGGTGGCGACCGCCTCGCACAGGGGCCGGACGAGCGCCGCAAGGATGTCCTTGGTCGTCGTCTTGCCGGTGCTCCCGGTGATGGCCACGACCCGCGCCCTCGAGCGGCGGCGGACGGCCCGGGCCAACAGGCCGAGGGCGACGGTCCCGTCGCGCACGGCGATCGTGGGCCGACCGCGTAACTCGACGGCCGTCTCGGCCCGGACGACCGCGGCCACCGCGCCGCGGTCGAGCGCGTGGACGGCGAACTCGTCCCCGTCGAAGCGTTCGCCGCGCAAGCCGACGAAGAGGTGGCCGGGCCGCACGGCGCGCGAGTCGGTGCACACCCCGCGCACGGCGGCGCCCGGCTCGCAGTCGCTCGGCGAGCCCTCGCAGGCGGCCGCGACCTCCTCGAGCGTCATGGGGATCACGGCGCTGCCTCCCAGCCCAGGTCGCGCAGAACGTCTCTCGCCACCTCGCAGTCGTCGAACGGCAGGCGGCGCCCGCCGACGATCTGGCCCTGCTCGTGCCCCTTGCCCGCGATGACGACGACGTCGCCCCGGCCGGCGTCCTGCAGGGCGCGCTCGACCGCCGCCCGCCGGTCGGGCTCGACGGCGACGTGGCCGCGCGCCACGTCGGGCACGCCGGCGACGATCTCGGCGATGATCGCACTTGGGTCTTCGCCGCGCGGGTTGTCCGAGGTCACGTAGCAGCGATCCGCGAGACGCGCCCCGATCTCCCCCATGAGCGGGCGCTTGCCGCGGTCGCGATCGCCGCCGCACCCGAAGACGACGAGCACGCGCCCCGCGGCGACGGCGCGCGCCGCCCGGAGCGCGTTCTCGAGCGAGTCCGGGGTGTGCGAATAGTCGACCAGCACGGTGAACGGCTGCCCCGCGCGGACCGCCTCGAAGCGGCCGGGGACCCCGCGCGCGCCGGCGAGCCCCTCGCGCACCACCTCAGCCGGCAAGCCGAGAGCGAGCGCGATGGTCGCCGCGGCCAGCGCGTTCTCGACGTTGAAGCGGGCCGCGAGACCGAGGTCAACCCGGGTCTCCAGGCTCAGCCGGGGCACACGCAGCGTGAAGGCGGAGCCGTCGGCGCGCAGGTCGAGATCCTCGGCGCGCGCGCCGGCCGGCAGGCCGGCAGCGCCGGTGCCGGCCTCGACGACGCCCGCCCCGTCGGCGACCACAAAGGTCCACAGGTCGTCACCGTAGGCCGGCGCACACTCGCGCGCCAGGCGCACCCCCGACTCGTCGGCGACGTTGACGACGGCGAGACGAGGGCGCGGACCCTCCGCGGGCAGGAAGAGCATCCGCTTGGCGGCGTAGTAGCCCTCGATGTCGCGGTGGAAGTCGAGGTGATCGCGCGACAGGTTCGTGAACGCCGCCGCCGCGTACTCGATCTGCGCCGCCCGGCCGAAGACCAGGGCGTGCGACGAGACCTCCATCACGCATGCCTCGTCGCCGGCCGTCACCATGCGCCGCAGGAGAGCCTGCAGGTCGGGCGCCTCGGGCGTAGTCAGCGACGCCGGCGACTCCTCGCCGCCGACGCGCGTCCCCACGGTGCCCAGCAGGCCGGCCGAGACGCCACCGGTGGCGAAGATCGCCGCCGTGAGATGAGCCGTGGTCGTCTTGCCGTTCGTGCCCGTGACCCCGACGACGGTCAACTCGCGCGACGGGTGCCGGTAAAAGCGCGCCGCGATGCGCGGCATCGCGGCGCGCACCGAAGGCACCACCAGCCGCGTCGCCGGTACGTCCACCTCGCGTTCGCACACGACCGCCGCCGCCCCCGCGGCGACCGCCTGCGCCGCGAAGTCGTGCCCGTCGCTGCTCGCGCCGGGCACGCAGAAGAACAGGGTGCCCGGCCCCACATCGCGTGTGTGGTAGGCGATGCTGCGGACGGGAACGGCGGGGTCGCCGCGCACCTCGGCGCCGGCGAGCCCCTCGGCCAGGCAGACGAGCTCCATGCAGGAGGATTCTACCAAAGCGGTCCGGCCTCAGCCGAAGCGCGTCAGGGGGCGATCTCGAGGTGGGTGAGGGCGAAGGCGGCGATCTGCCTCACCGCCGGCGCCGCCACCACGCCGCCCCAGATCGGATGCGGCTCGTCGATCGATACGAGCACGACGAGCTTGGGGTGATCGGCCGGCATCACCCCGACGAACGAGGCGACGTAGGCGTACTTCGAGTAGCCGCTGCCGTCGGCCAGCGGCTTCTGCGCGGTGCCCGTCTTGCCGGCCACCTTATAGCCGGCGATCCTCGCCTCGGTCCCCGTGCCCTCGTCGACCGCGTCGGTGAGCATGCTCAGCATCTGGCGCGCGACCTTCGCGGTGACGACACGGCGACGCTTGGCCCTCGGCAGGACGTCGTCGTCGATCTGCGCCGTCAGGTGTGGCTGGACCCACATGCCCCTGTTCGCCAGCACGCCGAACGCGACGGCCATCTGCAGCGGCGTGACGGCGATGCCCTGGCCCAGCGGGAGGTTGCCGATCGTCGACCCTGACCATTCGCGCGGGACGATGCCGGCGACCTCCCCGGGGAAGTCGATGCCGGTGGGCTTGCCGAAGCCGAACTTGTCGACCCACTTGAGCAGACGCGTCTTGCCCATGTCGAGGCCGAGGGTCACGGCGCCGACGTTCGACGAGTGGACGAGGATGTCGCGCGTGGTGTACGTGACGCTGCCGCGCGCATGCGCCTCGTGGATCTCGCGGTCGGCGACCTTGATGGTCGGCGCAAGGTGGTACTTCGTGCGCGGCGTCGTCAGGCCGTCACTGAGCGCCCCCGAGATGGTCACTGCCTTGAAGATCGATCCCGGCTCGTAGGCGTCGGTGACGGGGCGATTTCGCTCGTACGCCGGCTCGGCACCGTAGACGTTGTCCTCGACGAGGGGGTAGTTCGCCATGGCGAGGACCTCGCCCGTGCGCGGGTCGAGCACCACGGCCATCCCCGCCTTGGCGGCGAACCCGGTCACCGTTCGCCGCAGCACCTGCTCGGCCTCGTACTGGATGTCGGCGTCGATGGTCAGGCGCAGGCTGGACCCTGCAGCCGACTTCTTCGTCTCGAGGACCCTGATCGTCCGGCCCTCGGTGTCACGGACGACCGTCTCGCTGCCGTCGCCGCCGCGCAGGGTCGCCTCGTACTGCTTCTCGACGCCCGCAAGGCCGACGTTGTCGATGCCCGCATAGCCGATCACCTGGGCGGCCACGCCCTTCAGAGGATAGACGCGCTTCTCCTCCGCGTAGCTGCCGACCCCGGGGATGTCGAGCTTGACCGCCCGCGCGGCTCGCGCCGGGTCGACCTTGCGCGCGATGAAGCAGAACCCGCTGCCCTTGTCGGACAGCTCTTCGACGATGCGCCGCTGCTCCGGGCGGGAGCGGATCTTCAACACCCGGCACAGGTCGCCGGCCACCTCGTAGGGGTCGTCGACGAGGTAGGGGGTCGCGTACACGGTCTCACGCTGCTCGCCGACGGCGAGCTCCTTGCCGTCGCGGTCGTAGATGGCCCCGCGGTGCGCGGGGAGCGTGTGCGTGCTCTGCTGCTGGCCGGCCGCGATGCTGGTCAGGTCGCCGGCAGACGAGGCGAGGGCGATGGCGCGCCCGCCGACCAGCAGGAAGGCCACGACGGCGAGGACGCGCAGGAGGCGGATGCGGCCGTCACCGCGGGCGACCGGCCGACGTCCGCTGCGGCGCTTCGCACCACTCCGGGCGGCGGCCCGTCGCCCTCCGGCCCGGCTCTTCATCAGTGTCCCGGGTCTCCCGGCGCGGTGGAGGGCGCGGTCGCGACCTCCAGATAGACGGGCCGGCCGGCCGGGACGAGCCCGAGCTGGCTCTGGGCGATGGAGCGGATCCTGGAGCTGGAGCTGAGACGCGTGACCTCGGCCTGAAGGTCCGCGTTCTCGGCCTGCAAGGCGCGATACTCCGTCTGGACCCTGTCGGTCTGAAGGCTCTTCTGCACGACGGCGAAGCTCAGCGCGACGCGCCCGACCCCCAGAACGGCGAGGCAGACCACGAAGACGAAGAACATGCGCGCGACGCGCACGCGGAGCGCCGACGGCGCCTGCGAGGCGCGCCGCACCGGCGCCTGCGGCCGCGCGACGCGCGGCCGGTGCTCAGGGCGCGGCGCCGTCCGCGGCGCCACTGCCGAACGTGCCACCCGCCCGCCTCCTACAGCCTGACCGCGACGCGCAGCTTGGCCGCCTTGCTGCGCGGGTTCGCGTCGATCTCCTGCACGCGCGGGACGACCGGGCGCCGTGTCAGCACCCGCATGGTCGGCTCGTGGCCGCAGACGCACTGCGGCAGCCCCGGAGGGCAGATACAGCCCGCGGCATGGCCGCGGAAGAACTCCTTGACCATGCGGTCCTCGAGCGAGTGGAAGCTCATCACGGCGAGACGCCCACCCGGCCTCAGCACGCGATAGGCCTCTTCGAGTCCGCGAGCCAGCGACTCGAGCTCGTCGTTGACGACGATGCGCAGGGCCTGGAACACCCGGCGCGACGGATTGCCGGCGGCGAAGCGCGCCGGCGTCGGGATCGTGCGTTTGACGATCTCGACGAGCTCGCCGGTCGTCTCCAGCGGCTTCTTCTCGCGCGCGGCGCCGATACCGCGGGCGATGTTCTTGGCATAGCGCTCCTCGCCGTAGCGGCGGAACACGTCGGTGAGCTCGTCGACGCCCAGCGTGTTGACGAGGTCGGCCGCGGTCAGCGGCAATTCAGGGTCCATGCGCATGTCGAGCGGGGCGTCGTAGGCGTACGAGAAGCCCCGCTCGCGGCGGTCCAACTGCATCGAGGAGACGCCGAGGTCCATGTAGATCATGTCGGCTGAGGCGTCGCGGATGCGCGCCAGCACGTCGGCGAAGTTGCCGTGGTACAGGCGGGTCTCGCACGGGGCCGCGCGCTCCACGTCGCGGTAGTACTCGGCGACGTGCGGGTCGCGGTCGCAGGCGAGCAGCAGGCCGTCGGCGCCGAGGCGCGCGGCGACCGCCTCGGCGTGCCCGCCGGCGCCGAACGTGCAGTCGATCGCCACCTCACCGGCCTCGGGCCTGAGGAGCTCGATCAGCTCCTCCAGCAGGACCGGCGTGTGCGCGAGCACCATCTCGTACTCGCTAAGTCGCAAGCTCGTCTGCGGTAGCATCGGCCCCCTCCTCCAGGTGAGCCAGGTACTCGGCCCATGAGGCCCTGTCCCAGATCTCGATCTGGTCCTGGACCCCGATGACGGTCGTCTCCCGGGTGATGCCGGCGAAGTCGAGCAGACGGGCGGGCAGCGTCACGCGCCCCTGCCCGTCGAGCTGTTCGAAGATGGCCGCGCCGGCGGTGAACCGGCGCAGCGCGCGCGCCTTGCTGCTGCGCGGCGACGTCCCGCGCATCTGCTCGTCGAGGTACTGCGCGAAGCCCTCGGGGGTGAAACCGGCCAGGCAACCCTCGTGGCCGTGGGTCACGTAGATGCCCTCGGAGAACGCGGGACGCAGGCGCGCCGGCACCGCGATGCGGTTCTTCGCATCGAGGGTGCACTCGTACTCCCCCACCAGGACCGGCCGCTGCATGCGCGCCACATTACCCCACTCCTCCCCACTTTGCAACACTTCAATACACACTCGCTCCACTTCGAGTCCTGAAGGGACGACGGGGACGCGGAGCGCGGGCGGGGCGGCGCAAGGGCGGTCCGACCGTCGTGCCGGCCGCGCGCCAAGGCCGGGACGGCCGGACTCGCAGGTGAGCTTGTGGGTGTGAGTGGGCGGGGGTGCCGGGGGTGTGCTACCGGGGTGCCCCCGGCCGTCCGGGCTACCGCGGCGGGACGGTCAGCTTCTGCCCGGGCTGCAGTGTGGTCAGGTCCTTGTCGGCGTTGAGCTCCTCGATCGCCGTGACCGTCGTGTCGAACCGGGCGGCGATACCCGACAGTGTGTCGCCCGGCTTCACGGTGTAGGTCCTGGTGCCCCCAGGCGTGGCCGACTCGGTGGCCTTCGGCGTGCTCGTCGGCTTCGCCGGCTTGGAGGCCTTCGGCGACGCCTTCGCCGTCGGCTTGGCCGGTCCGTCGGCCGGTGCGCCGCCGCCCACGACGCCAGACTGGAAGGCGAGCGAGACGACGACGATGACCGCGACGAGAAAGGCGACCGGCGCCGCGATACGCGCCCAAGCTTGCGCCGACCGCGACGGCGCCGAGAGTCGCGGACGGGTACGGCGTGGGGGTGGTCCGGGGACCGGCGCGGCCGGCGGCGGCTCCTCCCCGCGCGCCAGGGCCTCGAGCCGCTCGAGCGAACGGAGCGCCTCCTCCGGGTCGCCCGCGCCGGGCTCGGGCGTTTCTCCGGGCCCTCGTGCCCCGCGTCGGCTGTCGTCCCGGTCTGTCATGCCGGCGGCCCCAGCTCCCGGCGCAGCGCCTCGGCCCCTTCCGCGGCTGCGCGCTGGAAGTCGCTCTGGCCCTGCTGCCATGCGTAGATGATCGAGCGCGACGCGTTGACCACGAGTCCGCCCGCGTCGCCCACCTTCAGTTCGCCCAGCGTGTCGGTACCTCCTCCCTGGGCGCCGACACCGGGGACCAGGAGGAAGGCGCGCGGCAGCGCGGCGCGGACCGCGCGCAGTGCCGCCGGCGCGGTGGCGCCCACAACGGCGCCGACGTCGCTGTACCCCCGGGCGCCGACGTGCGCCGCGCCCAGGCGGGCGACGACGTCGGCGACGTGCAGGTACAACGGCCTCCCTTCCACCTCGAGCTCCTGGAGCATGGCGGCGCCCGGGTTGCTGGTGCGCACCAGGACGAACACGCCGCGACCCTCGGCGCACGCGTCGACGAACGGCGCCAGGGCGTCGTCCCCCAGGTATGGGTTGACCGTCACCGCGTCGGCGCCGGCGCCGGCGACCGGCGCCGCGAACCCCGGCGCCCCGCCGAAGGCGGCGCGCCGGTAGGCGGCGCCGGTCGAGGCGATGTCGCCGCGCTTGACGTCGAGGATCACCGGGAGACCGTGTGCGTGAGCGCAGGCGACCGTCTCGGTAAGGGCGCGCCAGCCCGCGGCGCCGTACTGCTCGAAGAACGCGGCCTGCGGCTTGACGCAAGCGGCGGCGGGCGCGACCGCCTCGATCACTCCGGCGCAGAACTCGGCGAAGCAGGCGGCGACCGCCTCGTCCTCGTCCACTGTCGCCGAGGGCCGATGCTTCTCCAGCAGGGCGGGCGGCATGCGCTCGAGGGCCGGGTCGAGCCCCACGCACACCAGGCTGCGCCGGTCGATGACGGAGGCCGCGAGCCTGTCCGAGAAGTGTTCCACGCGAGGTCCTTTCCACGGGCGCCGTCGTTTCGCGGCGCGCGTCTTCGCCGCAGGACTATCGCATCGCGTGGTACGGGTCAAGCGCCGGCATCGGCCTTCTGCCGCGCCTGGAACTGGCGCACGTTGCGCCGGATGGTGTCGAGCTTGGCGCGCACCGCGTCGGCGGCGGCGTCCGGCGGCGGGTCCTCGCCGGCCAGGCGCTCGGACTCGGCCTGCATCTGCCGCAGCACGTCCATCAACTCGTCGTCGCCCATGTGCGACAGCTGGTTCAGGTCCCACTTCATCGCCCTGCTCGACGTCTCGTGGACGGCGTCGAGCTTGCCGCGCACCACCGGGTTGAACACGGCGCCCGGGTCGACCTGCGCCGTGATCTCGTCGACGTCGCGGATGATGTCCTCGATGCTCGCGTCGCCCCTGGGGACGATCTTGATACGGCCGTCGTCCTCTTCCACCACCCGGTCGATGGAGAGGTAGGCCCGGAGAAAGCCTTCCGTGAAGGCCACCGGTACCACGACCGCGTAGGCGATGACCTGCAGCACCTCCGCCGCGAACTGCGTGAAGGTGCCCGTGTGCAGGTAGCTGTCCTCGATCAGTCCGAGGAGCATGGACTTCAGGTACGGATCGGCGGGCGCGTCGCGCGACCGGCCGCGCGGGTCCTGCGCCCGTCTGTGCTGCTGCTCAGTCGCCATACCAAAGTCATCGGCATGGCCGCGGTCTCTCTTGAAGACGCGGGCGTGCTCGCGCGCCCGACCTTCTCGCTACTCTCCCGTGAACCGCGGCGCGCGCTTCTCGAGAAAGGCGGCCATGCCCTCCTTCTGATCGGCGCTCGCGAAGCAGAGGGCGAACAGGTCGCGCTCGATCACCTGGCCGTTGGCGATGTCCACGTCGAGGCCGGCGAGCAGGGCGCGCTTACAGGAGCGCATCGCCAGCGGGCTCTTGGCGGCGAGGTCGGCGGCGAGCTTGAGCGCCTCGGCCTTCAGCTCCTGCCTGGGGTGGACGGCCGTGACGAGACCGATGCGCAGCGCCTCGTCGGCGCGGATCTGGCGCCCGCTGAGGACGAGGAAGCTCGCCCAGCTCGGCCCGACGATGCGCGTCAGGCGCTGCGTGCCGCCGAAGCCCGGGGTGATGCCGAGCCCGATCTCGGGCTGGCCGAACCGGGCCGTCTCGGCGGCGAGACGGAGGTCGCAGGCGAGGGCCAGCTCGCAGCCGCCGCCGAGGGCGAAGCCGTTCACGGCGGCGATCCACGGCTGCGGCGCCGCCTCGATGGCGCTCATGACCGCCTGGCCGAGCTCCGAGAAGCGCCGCGCCTGCTCGGCGCCCATGTCCTTCATGGCGGCGATATCGGCGCCGGCGACGAAGGCCTTGTCCCCGCCGCCCGTCAGGACGACGGCGCGCACGGATCCGTCGGCGCCGAGCTCGCACGCGGCGGCCAGAAGCGCCGCGTTGGTCTCAGCGTTGAGCGCGTTGAGCGCCTCGGGGCGGTCGACCGTCACGACGGCGACGCCGCCGTCCCGTTCCACGTTCACGGCCACGGATGACCCTCCTTCGCGGTCGGTGAGGTTCCCTGCTCTCACTCTATCGCAGAGTGTGAGCGCAGCGCGCGGCGAAGCCGCTCACGCGCGCGCGGCGCAGCGGCGCCTCTCACGCGCGCAGGCGGCGCAGCGGCGCGACGCTGGCCATGAGGCGCCGTTCCGACCCGTCGGCCTCGAAGCGCACGAGAACGATGCCGCCCGCCTCCACGGCGAGCACCGTGCCCTCGCCCAGCGTCGCGTGCAGCACCCTCTCCCCCGCCGCGAAGTACTGCTCGACGACCTCGGCGTCGAGACCATGCAGGTCCTTGCCGGTGTACCGGCGACCGCTGCCCAGAGTCGAGTAGTCCTCGTCGGACTCGGGGCGCTCGTCCCAGTCGCGGGCGCCTCGCCTGCGGCGGCGACCGCCGTCGGCGGCGTCGCGGTCGCCGCCCCAGCCGCCGGCGCCGCCCCAGCCCGAGCCGCCGGACCCGCCCCACGAGCCGCCGCCCCAGCCGCCGGCCGGCCCGCCGACGAGGTGCCGCTTGACGAGGTGCTCGGGGATCTCGTCGAGGAAGCGGCTGGGCAGGTTGTACTGCCCGCTGCCCCAGAGGCTGCGGGAACGCGCGTGCAGGAGGTACAAGCGGTCCATCGCGCGCGTCATGCCCACGTAGGCGAGACGGCGCTCCTCCTCGACGTTCTGCTCGTCCAGCGAGCGCTGGTGCGGGAAGACCCCCTCCTCCATGCCGGCGATGAACACGACCGGGAACTCGAGCCCCTTCGCGTTGTGCAGCGTCATCAAGGTGATGAGCTCGCTCGTGTCGACGTAGGAATCCGCGTCGGTGTACAGGGAGATCTCCTGCAGGAAGCCGTCGAGAGACGGCTCGGCCGCGCGGCGGTCGTACTCGGCGGTGACCCCGAGGAACTCCTCGAGGTTCTCGAGCCGGCCCTCGGCCTCGAGCGTACGCTGGCCCTTGAGCTCGTCCTCGTACCCCGTCTCGTCGAGCACGCTGCGCACGACCTCGGCCACCGGCCGTCCCTCGAGTCCCGCCTGCAGCCCCTCGACGAGGCGCACGAAGCCGAGCAGGCCGTTGACGGCGGCGGGCGTCAGCCCGGGCACCGCCTCGGGGTCCCGGGCCGCCTCCCAGACGCTCGTCCCGACGCTCGCCGCGTGCGCCTGCAGGCGGCCGAGCGACGTCGCACCGAGGCCGCGCTTGGGAACGTTGACGACGCGCAGCAGACGTTGCGTGTCGCCGGGATTCACGAGCAGCGTGAGATAGGCGAGCACGTCGCGGATCTCGGCGCGTTCGTAGAACTTGGGGCCGCCGATGACCTGGTAGGCGATCGCGTAGCGACCGAACTGCTCCTCGAGCACGCGCGACTGGGCGTTGATGCGGTAGAGGACGGCGATCTCGTGCGGCGCGTAGGCGCGCTCGGCGCCGGCGCCCGCCTCACCCTCGAGCAGCTTTTGCACCTCGCTGGCGACGAACTGCGCCTCGGCGCGCTCGTCGTTGACCTCGACGATCTGCGCCGGCGCGCCCTGGCCGCGCGGCGTCCACAGGTTCTTGCCCTTGCGCTGCCGGTTGTGCGTCACGACCGCGTTGGCCACGTCGAGGATCGCCTGGGTCGAGCGGTAGTTCTGCTCGAGGCGGATGACCTTGGCGTCGGGATAGTCGCGCTCGAACTCGAGGATGTTGCGGATGTCGGCGCCACGCCACGAGTAGATCGACTGGTCGTCGTCGCCGACCACGGCGAGGTTGCGGTGCTCGCCGGCGAGCAGGTTGGCGAGTCGGTACTGGGCGTGGTTCGTGTCCTGGTACTCGTCGATGAGGACGAAGCGGAAGGCGCGCTGGTAGTGCTGCCGGCGCTCGGGGACCTGCTCGAGCAGCTGGACGGTGCGCATGAGCAGGTCGTCGAAGTCCATGGCGTTCATCGCCAGGAGCTCCTTCTCGTAGAGCTCGTAGACGTCGGCGGCGATCGCGCCGAAACGGCCCCCCGTCTGTGCGCGGAAGGTGGCCGCGTCGACGAGTTGGTTCTTGGCGTCCGAGATCTGGCGCGCGATCGCCTCGGGCGGGTGGCGCTTCGTGTCGAGCTCGAGCGTCTCCATGCAGCGGCGCACGAGCCGCTTCTGGTCGTCGGCGTCGTGGATCGAGAAGGCCGAGCGGTAGCCGAGGCGCTGGGCCTCGCGGCGCAGGATGCGCGCGCACATGGAGTGGAAGGTGCTGACCCACATCGTGCGCGCGACGCCGCCGACGAGGCCCTCGATGCGCTCCTTCATCTCGCCGGCGGCCTTGTTGGTGAACGTGATCGCGACGACTTCGTCGGGACGCGCGTGGCCGGCGGCCAAGAGGTAGGCGACGCGGTGCGTGAGCACGCGCGTCTTGCCCGAGCCGGCGCCGGCCAGGATGAGCAGTGGCCCCTTGGTATGGGTCACGGCCTCGCGCTGCGGCTCGTTGAGCCCGGCGAGGAGGCGCTCGACGGCGGGCGATGCGGCTGCGCCGACGCCCGCCCCCTCGGCGCCCGCCCCCGTCACGCGACCCACCACTCGAGGAGAAGGCTGATCACCAGCAGCGCCCCGCCGGCGACGACGAGCTTGAGGCCCGACAGGACCAGGCGCTCGCGGGAGACGTGACCCAGGAAGACGCCGAGCGCGAAGCACTCCACGATGGCGATGGCGACGCTGACCGCGTACGCCGTCGTCATGCCGATCAGGCCGGCGAAGAGGAAGGGCGCGAACGCCAACGCCGAGGCGATGGCCGGCGACCCTCCGTCGGCGAGCGCGATCACGACCGTCGCGTACCGCGAGGCGGCGGCGATGTCCGTGTCCTCGAGGCTCGACAGCGTCGACTCCTCGAGCTCGCGCATCGCCCGTCCGCGCTCGGCCTTCTCCACCAGATACGAGCCGTAGAACCCCGAGACCGCCATGGCCATCACCGTCGAGAACCCGACGAGGAGCAGCGTGCGCGGCTCGTCGACGCCGCCGAGGTAGCCGCCGGCGAGGATGCCGAGCGTGGTGAGGACCCCGTCGAAGGCGTTGAGCGCGACGTAGCGTCGCACCAGCTCGCCCACCTCGGAGATCTCGTGGTAGCGGCGCAGCCGCCCTGCGACGTTATGCAGGCGCGCGCCGAAGCCGGGCTTCTGCCGGACGCTCACGAGGAGGTCACCGGAGGTTCAGTCGAGGGGCGGGCGCGGCGACGACGCCGGCTCAGCGCATCCAGCGGGCGCCGGCGTCCTGCGGCGTCTCCGCCTCGTCGATGAGCTCGCGGCCCGTCGACACCTTGTCGATGGAGTGGATGCTTCCGCCGCTGTCCTGGACGGCCTCGGCGACGTCCTGGAAGTCGATGTCGTCGCCCTCGAGCGTGATCTTGATGTTCTCGACCCTGTTGTCGATCTCGAACAGGGTGATGTCGACGCCGTGCACGCCCTCGAGGTCGCCGAGCTTGTCGGCCAGGGTAAGCATGGTCGGCTGGTGGGGTTTCAAGACGTCGAGGACGAGACGCCTGATCTGGCTCATGGGGTGATCACACTCCGTTCACGGCTCGATTCGAGGCTGCCATCGTAGCATACCCGCGCGTGCCGCCCCGGCATCGCCGGGGTGGACGTTGCCCCTTCTCGAGCCCCTGACCGGCCGGTTCCGAGGTGGCGGAGATGCGCCGGCCTCAGAGCTTCGCCAGGTAGACCTCGCCGCCGATGACCGTCACCTTGACGGCCGCGTCCCGCTTGCGCGCCGCGGCGCGCAGCGCCGTCGCCACCGCGTCGGCTCGGCCGTCCGACTCGTAGCGGGCGTACGCCATGCCCCCGGCAAGGAACTCGTCCAGGACGCGCGCGTACTTGCTCTGCCGCGTGCGCCGCGGGAGCTCGTCGACCTTGACCAGCCGGCCCTCGCCCTTCGCCTTCGCCATGCCTTCCTCCTCGCTCACGGGCCCCGTCAGATGCCGAGGCCGGACTCGTACTGCATCAGGTCGCGGAGCATCCTCTGCGTCTCGGCCACGGCCGCCTCGCGCTCTGCCCCGCGACCGGGGTGCAGCTCGTCGAGCTCCTTCTCCATCTCGACGATGCGAGCCACGAGGCACTTCACCGCTTCAGCGACGGGGTCCGGGAGATGCCTGTAGTCGATGTCGGGGATACCGACCTTCTTGCCCTCCAGGAGCACCGGGCGTCCGGGGTTGCCGACGACGGTCGAGTCTTTCGGCACGTCGAGCACGACCACGCTGCCGGCCCCGATCTTGGCGTCGTCACCGACGGTCACCGAGCCGAGCACCTTCGCGCCGGCGCCCACGATCACGTTGTCGCCCAGCGTGGGGTGGCGCTTGCCCGTCTCCTTTCCCGTGCCGCCCAGGGTCACCCCTTGGTACAGGGTGACGTTGTCGCCGATCTCGGTGGTCTCGCCGATGACGACACCCGAGCCATGGTCGATGAAGAGCCCTCTGCCGATGCGCGCCGCCGGGTGGATCTCGACCTGGGTGACGAAGCGGTTCACCTGCGACACCCAGCGCGCGAGCAACGGCGCCCGGCTCTCGTGCAGCTTGTGTGCCAGCCGGTGCAGCCAGAGCGCGTGGAGGCCCGAATACGAGGTGAGGATCTGGACGGTGCCGGTCGCCGCCGGGTCGCGCTCCTTGACGGCGCGCACGTCGCCGCGGATCTGCTCGACGGCGATGTCGACCGTGCGCCGCCCGCTGCGGCCGCGGAGCATGAAGACGCCGGTGGCGGCCCCAGCGGCCAGGATGCCCAGCAGCTTGCGTACCACGTGCATCACCTCGCTCTCGACGCGTTCGGCCGGGCGGCGCCGGCGCCGCCCGGCGGGAGGCGACTTACGGTACCACGCCGGGGACGTCCGGCGGAGGGCAGGCGCCGCACGGCCCCGCCTCGGGGAGCTCGTTCATGCTCCCGCTGCGCAGCCCGTCCAGGTCAACTGTCACGTACGTGAAGCCCAAGGCGCGCAGGCGGCGCGCGATCTCTTCGCGCGCCGCGCCGCCGGCGCGCCCGATCTCGTCGCGCGGCACCTCCACGCGCGCCACCGCGCCGTGCGCCCGCACCCTACAGGTGCGAAAGCCGAGCTCGCGCATCGCCTGTTCGGCTTCCGCGACACGGCGCAGGGCCGCCTCGCTGATGCGTTCCCCATACGGGATGCGCGAGGCGAGACAGGCCTGCGCCGGGGCGTCCCACGCCGCCAGCCCTACCGCTCGCGCCAGGCGGCGGACGTCGCGCTTCGTGAGGCCCGCCTCGAGCAGAGGGTGGCGCACGCCGCGCTCGTCCGCGGCGCGCATCCCCGGGCGCTCGTCGTCCAGGTCGTCGAGGTTAGCGCCGTCCAGGACGACCGCGCACCCACGCTCGGCAGCCACCCGCCGCACGGCGTCGAGCACCATGGCCTTGCAGACGTAGCAGCGGTCGCGCGGGTTGGCCACGAAGCGCGCCTCGTCCATGAGCGGCACCGCGACCTCGACGTGCACCGCGCCCAGCCTGAGCGCGAGCAGGCGGGCCGCCTCGCCTTCGCCGGGGACCATCACCGGCGCCGCGGCCGTCACGGCGACCACGGCGCCGGGACCCAGCGTTCGCACGGCCAACGCGAGCACAAGGCTCGAGTCGACGCCGCCCGAGACCGCGACGCACGCGGAGCGAGCGTCGCGCAACCGGGCGGCGACACGCCCTTCGAGCTCTTCGACCGTCGCGTGCACGGCGCTTCCGCTACGGCCTTCCCGCCTCCGCGAGGCTGGTGATCGCCGGTTCCCTGCCGCAGACGGGGCAGTCGGGCTCGCGGCTGAGCACGACCTCCTGGAAGGTCATCTCGGCCGCGTCGAACTGCAGCAGGCGGTCGTAGAGCGGCTCGCCGATCCCGGTCACGACCTTGACGACCTCGCAGGCCTGGATGCAGCCGACGGTCCCGGCCACGGGCCCGAACACGCCGGCGTCGGCCGGCGAGGGCACGCTGGCGGTGGCCGGCATCTCGGGGAAGACGCAGCGGTAGCACGCGGTCTCGCCGCCACGGATCGTCATGGCGAGACCGATGAACCGCAGGATGGCCCCTTCGACAAGGGTCTTGCGCAGCAGGACGCAGGCATCGTTGAGGAGGAAGCGGGCCGGGAAGTTGTCGACCGCGGTCACGATCACGTCGTAGTCGCCCAGCAGCGTCTCCGCGGTCTCCGCCGAGAAGCGCATGTCGTGACGCACGAGCTCGATACCGGGGTTGAGCGCGTGCAGCGTGTCGGCCGCGCTGTCGACCTTGCGCCGGCCCAGGTCGGCCGTCGAGTGGAGGACCTGGCGCTGCAGATTGGAGAGCTCGACGACATCGTCGTCCACGAACCCTAGGCGGCCGACGCCCGCGGCCGCGAGGTAGAGCAGTACCGGCGACCCCAGCCCACCCGTGCCGACGACGAGGACGGAGGACGCAGCGAGCTTCGCCTGCCCCTCCTCGCCGAACTCCGGGATGGCGAGGTGCCGCGAGTACCGCCTCCGGTCCTCGGCGCTGAGGCTCATGCGCCGGCCTCCCCGGGAGAGTCGAAGAGCTGCGTCGACAGGTACCGCTCGCCCGTGTCGCAGAGGACGGTGACGATCGTCGTGCCGCGGCTTGCCGGCCGGCGGGCCACTTCGGCCGCGGCCCAGACGTTGGCCCCGGCGGAGATACCGGCGAGGATACCCTCGCCGCGGGCCAACTCCCGCGCCGCCGCGAAGGCGTCGTCGGCGTCCACCGTAAGGATCTCGTCGACGACGCCCCTGTCGAGGACCGCGGGCACGAACCCGGCGCCGATGCCCTGGATCCGGTGCGGCCCGGGAGACCCTCCTGAGAGGACGGGGGAGTCGGCCGGTTCGACGGCGACGACACGCGCCGCCGGCTTGTTCTCGCGCAGGAACCGGCCGACGCCGGTGATCGTGCCGCCGGTCCCCACCCCGGCCACGAACGTGTCCACGGCACCCTCCGTGCCGGCCCAGATCTCGGCCGCCGTGGTGCGGTAGTGCACGTCCGGGTTGGCCGCGTTCTCGAACTGCTGCGGCACGAAGGCGTCGAGGAGCTCGGCGGCGATCTCGGCGGCGCGCGCCACGGCCCCGCGCATGCCCTCGGGGCCCGGCGTCAGGACGAGGCGCGCCCCGTAGGCCCGCAGCAGCGCGCGCCTCTCGAGGCTCATCGTCTCGGGCATGGTGAGGATGATGTCGTAGCCTCGCGCCGCGGCCACCATGGCGAGCGCGACGCCCGTATTGCCGCTCGTCGGCTCGACGATCGTCGTCCGCCCGGGAGCGATCAACCCGTCCTTCTCGGCCGCCTCGACCATGGCGAGACCGATCCGGTCCTTGACGCTGCCGCCGGGGTTCGCCGCCTCGAGCTTGCCCAGCACCTCGGCGCCGGTCTCGTCCGAGACGCGGTTGAGACGCACCAGCGGTGTCTTGCCGACCAGCTCTGTGATATCGCGCACGATCGTCATGGCCGTGTCTCCCTCCGTCGTCTGCCGGCCGGGTGGCGCGGCGAGCGGACGACTCCCCAACTCTAGTACATCGTCCCCGAGGGGCGCTCCGTCTGGAGGTCGACCGGCAGTACACTCACGGTCGCTCACCACGACCCCGGGCACCCCATCGCCTGACCAGTGCGGTCACGACGGCTCCGAGGACCAGGGTCACGAGGCCTGCCCAGAGCGTGCGATAGACGACCACCCAGAACACGCTCGCGCCGAGGGCGATGAAGATGAGCGAGTCCTCGACGATGGCGTGCACCATGCTGAGGAACACGCTCATCAGGAAGACCTGCCGGCGGCCGAGGTCGTGGCGCCGGGTGTCGCGCACGATGACCCCGCCCGCGTACGCCAGCCCGAACAGGAGCCCGACCAGGGTCGGGGCGGCGGCCTCCTCGCGCAAGCCGAGCCAGCGCCCGGCGGAACGCGAGAAGCCCCGCACCAGCGCGCGGAACGGGCGCGTCCCCTCGAACACCTCGAGCACCACCATGATCGGGACGACGATGACGAACACCGTGACGAGCAGGCTCAGAGCACCGTCGACGAAGTCGCGCGCGAGGTCGGCCATCGTCAGAAGACCCCCATGAGGAGGTTGGCAACCGCCGCGGCGGCGAGGCCCGCGACGGCGCGCAGGACACCGAAGGCGAAGCCGTTCATGCCGGCCTTGTACAGGACGGCGCCCTCCACCAGGAGATTGTGACCGATGAGCATCGCGATGGCGAGCACGGTGATCTGCGTCGCGCTCAGCGAGAGCGCCTGCATGGCACCGACCGCCGCGTACAGGTTGAGCACGTAGCCGACGACCAAGGGGAGGGCAGCTTCCCCCGGCAGGCCGAGCAGGGACATGGCAGGAGCCGCCGCGTCGGCCAGCGCCTCGATGACCCCGAGGCGCTCGAGCACCAGTGCCGCGGCGTACGCGGGGATCATGAACCGGGCAAGTTGCCAGAAGGTCGCGAGGCCCGCCTTGAGCCCGAGGACGACGTCCCGCCGCACCTGGGCACGCAAGCCTGGCGGCGTGGCGGGTGGCATCGGGTGTCTCTCGGCGTCTGGCTCCATGTGCGCGGCCGATTCTCGCACGTGCCGCGGCGCATCGTCACCGGCCCCCGTGGCGAACGTCACCGCGCCGGGGCGGTCGTCACCCTTTCCGCCCGGACGCGCGGCGCGCAGCATGGGCCAATGCCGTCTCGCCGCGTCATCGTCCTTGCCGGTCTCGCCGCCACCGCCCTGGCGGCGATGGCAGTCGCGGGATACCTGGGCGGCGGCGGCGAAGAGACCGAGCCGGCCCCGCAGGCCTCGCCGAAGCCAGCACACACCCTGCCCTCGCCGACGGCGACGGCCGCCTTGTCGGAACCTGAGGCGACAGGCAGCCCGGCGCCGGCCGGCGGCGAGGCACTCGAAGCGGTCCGCGCGCTCAAGCGGTTCTGCGACCTCGTCGACGACGGGCGCCTGCGTGCCGCGGGACGGCTGCTTGCGGGTCCGTGGGTCTGGCCGCAACGCGAGCTCGGGGTGCTCGCGCACTTCAGGCTGGTCTCGGCGCGCGTCCAGCGCGAGCAGCTCGGCGCAGGCGTGGTGCTGCTCGCGCGCCTGCGCGCCCGGCTGCGCGGTCCGAGCCCGCTGCACGATGGCGTGAACACGCTCTTCATCACTCTTGGGAGGGACGGGACCACGGGAGGCTGGCTGATCACAGCCGTGACGTCGAGCCCATAACCCGAGCGAAAGGGGTCCCTATGCACCTTCGTCCAAGGCTCAAAGCCGGGGCGTTCCTCGCCTTCCTCGCGGTAGCCGCTGCCGGCCTGCTCGCCGCGCCGGCCGCGGCGGCGACGGCCGGCCCCGAAGAGGCCGCCGTCTCGTACCTACAGGCGCGCGCGGCGGCGATCGCCAGCCGGCGCCCCGCCGCCGTGCTCGCCCCGTACGTCGTGCGCGACAGCGCGTTGGCCGCCCGCGAGGCGTTCGCGGCCCGCGGCACCGCCCTTCGCCTCGCCGACCTGGGCCACACCGTGGACGAGGTCTCGTGCGACGTCGCCGTGGTGTCCTCCGCCGCGGATCAGGCGGTCGCGACCGTGGCGGCGCACGCCATCACCACGATCCGCTGGCACGGCCGCCACGGGACGAGCGTCCAGGCGTACGGCATCGATCACCACCTCACGCTGCGCTGCGTCGACGGGACCTGGCGTGTGGCCGTCGACCGGTCGAGCGACGTCGAGCTTCCGGCCCAGCTCGAACGGGCGGGCGTGCCAAGGCCGCAGGTGCGCGCCGCCGCACGCGGACTCGAAGCGGCTGCGCGCCGCACGCCGGTACCGGTGCCAGTGCCGGTGGCGCAGCCTCAAGGAGCACGCCCGAAGGTGACCGCCGCCGTCACCCCGCCCAAGACCTTCGTCGAACGCCTGGCGTACGACCGGGACGCGGCGAAGGCCTACGCCGACAAGTACGCCCTCGACTACAACCGCACGTACGCGCGGTTCTCCGCCGACTGCTGCAACTTCGTCTCGCAGGGCGCTCGCGCCGGCGACATGCCCATGGCACCTGGCAGCTGGACGAGCGGCTGGTGGTACGACAAGAACGGCACGAGCTCACCGGCCGATGACGAGTACAGCTGGAGCTGGATCTCGTGCAGTCGCCAGATCGCGTGCTGGCTCGGCACGCGCATCGACTGGGTCGCCTCGGTGTCCGGCGTCAGCCGCGGCGACGTCGTGTACTACGACTGGACCGGGGACGGCAGCTGGGACCACGTCGCCATCTTCGCCGGCACCGACGGCCTCGGGCACAAGGTCATCGACGCCCACACCACCGACCACTACCACTGGTACTGGAAGCTCGGCACCGCCGACACGCGCTACAGATTCGGACGCGTGCGGACCGCGTGGCTCTACTGAGAGACGAGAGGGGGCGCGGCCGGCTCGCGAGCCGGCCGCGCCCCCTCACCCGTCATCCGACGGCCGGAGCAGGCGAGATCGCCCGGTACGTCACAGCGGCTCGGCCGGCCAGACGTCCTGAGCGACCAGGTCCTCGTTCGTCTCCGGGCGCAGGATCACGACCACCCGCCCGTCCTCGACCGCATAGGCGCCGGCCCGAGGGCGCCCGTTGTACTGGGTCATGGTGTCCAGGGCGTACGCACCCACGTCGCGGAAGACGATCACATCGCCGATGCTCGTCGCGAGCGGAAGGCGACTGTACAGGGTGCCGCGGTCGCCGATGTGCACATCGGCGCTGTCACACAGGGGGCCGCCAAGACGAAACGATGCGTCCGGTGGTTCGCCCGCGCGGCTCGCAGAGACAGTCCGGTAGCGCCACTGCATCACCGCGGCCTCCAGCAGCGTGTGGTATCCACAGTCGAGCAGCAGCCAGTGCTCGTCGCCCACGGGGTGGTCGGAGGCGTCTAGCAGACGCTTGCGCTTCTCGCTCTCGACGCGGCTGACGAGCACCGCGGCATCCGCTACGACGTAGCGGCCGGGCTCGATGAACAGAGTGAGGTCCGGGCAACGCGCACCGACGAGCGCGCAGATCGCCTCCGCGTAGTCGTGCGGCATGGTCGTCGCGCAGAAGTAGTCCGCGGCGTCGCAGGCGTCGGCGGCGTCGACGTAGGGGACCGGGTAGCCGCCGCCGATGTCGAGGAAGTCGAGCGGCTCGCCGCACGAGGCTTCGAGCTGCTCGACGAGGTCGAGCGCCTTCTCCACCGCGCGGCCGTACGGCTCGACGCTCGTGATCTGCGAGCCGATGTGCAGGTGCAGCCCGCGGACCTTCACCGGCCCCAGGCTGCAGGCGTTGGCGAACAGCTCGGCCGCGTCGATGAGGTCGACCCCGAACTTGCCGCCATGGGCGGTGCGCATCTCGGGATGCGTCTCGGTCGGCACCCGCACGTCGATGCGCAGCGCGACGTCGGCCGGACGACCGACGTCGGTCGCCACCTCGTTCACCCGCTCGAGCTCGCGGAACGAGTCGACCACGATCGCGCGGATGCCTGCCGTGACCGCCGCCTCGATCTCTCCGCGCGTCTTGGCGACCCCGTTGAACACGATCTGCCCGCCCGTGAAGCCGACGCGCAGCGCCTTCCACAGCTCGCCTCCGGAGTTGACCTCGACGCTGACCCCGGCCTTCTTCACCTGCTCGAGCACCCACAGGGCGCTGCAGGCCTTGCTCGCGAAGAACACCTCGGTCTTGGGATGGCGGCTCTGGAAGGCGTCCCGCAGCGTGGCGACGTTCTCGGCGATGCGCCCTGCGCTGTAGACGAAGAACGGCGTCGGCAGCCGTTCGGCCAGTTCGACGAGGTCGACGTCGTCGAAGCAGAGGTGGCCGTCGCGGGTCGAGAGGTGCGGTCCATGCGTGTTCACGAGTGACCCCCGTTTGAGCGGATTCAGCGCGCCCAAGTATACTTCGGCCGGTCGGCGACGCAGGCCAAGGAGCGGCGTGACCGAGACCAGAGCCCACACCGGCAGCGACCACCGCGCGACCGCCTTCACGGGCGGCAAGGTGCACGACTTCTAAGAGCTTCGTCGTCACCTGCCGTGCCACGGGCGGGCCTGGTTCGCCGCCCGCGCCCGATACCGGCGCACGCCGCGGTCGCGTCCTGCCGACGCGGCATCAGACCCCGAGATGACGAGGTGGTCCTCCCCTTGACGACTCCGACACAGCAGCACTCACGCCCGCCCTCCGGCTACCCGCGGCTCGAGCTGTCGCTGAGCGCCGTGCGCGCGAACACGGGCGCCCTCGCCGAACGCCTCCTCGCCACGGGTATCGAGCTCACCGGCGTCACCAAGGCGGTGGACGGCGAGCCGCGCGTCGGCGAGGCGATGCTCGAGGCCGGCGCCGCCGGCCTCGCGGACTCCCGCCTCGCCGCGCTCACGCGGCTCGCCGCCCACGCCCTGGCCCCGCTCACCCTCATCAGGTCGCCGCAGCCTGACGAAGTCGAGGCGGCGGCACAGGTCGCCGACCGCGTGATGCTCTCCGACCCCGGTGCCGCGCGGGCCCTCGGCGAGCACGCGCCGGGCGCGCCCGTCGAGGTCCTGCTCACGGTCGACCTCGGCGATCGCCGCGAGGGCGTCCTGCCCGACGACGCCGCAGCCGTCGCCGCCGAGATCGCGCGCCTGCGCGGCGTCGTCCTCGCGGGCGTCGCCGTGAACTTCGCTTGTCTCTCCGGGCAGCTGCCGTCCCAGGATCTCTTCCGCGAGGCCGAACGCGTCCTGGCCGCCGTGGCCAAGCACTGCGTGGCCGAGCCGCTGCTCTCGCTCGGCGGCACCTGTTGCCTTCAGCAGCTGGAGGGGTACGGGCCGCGCGTGCGCACCGAGGTGCGCAGCGGCGGCGGTCCTCTCTACGGGTACGACTTCGTCTCGGGCCGGCCGCTCGCCGGCATGAAGCGCACCGACCCCCTGCTCACCGCCGTCGTCCTCGAGTGTCACGAAAAGCCTCCGGCGCCGGCCACAGCCGTCGGCTGCGACTGCTTCGGCCACGTGCCGGAAGCGCAGTTGCCGGTCGACGACGCCTGGTACGCCCTCCTCAACGTCGGTCGCCGCGACTGCGAGCCGGCCGGCCTGCGGCCGCTCCTGCCCGGCGCCCACCTCGCCGGCATGACGAGCGACGTGGGCGTGCTCGTCGTCCCCCAGCGTCTCGCCCCGGGCGAGCACGTGGTCTTCGCCGTCGACTACGACGCGCTTGTCCGCGCGGTCACCTCGCCCTTCGTCGTGAAGGCGTTCACCGACGACTGGCTCGAAGAGACCGAAGCCGGCGTCCACCTCGCAGCCGGCATCGACGTCGATCCCGAGGGCACGGCATGACCTACGCCGACACCCACCACGTAGGTCGCCACCGCCACCTGCACGTGGTGAGCGACGACGACGTGCGTCGCCTCCACGAGGCGACGCTCGACGTCCTCGCCACGACCGGGTGCACGTTCCATTCGCAGCGTGCTCTCGACGTGCTCGAGGCGCACGGCGCGACGGTCGACCGCGGGTCGACCGTCGCCAAGTTGCCGCCCGAACTGATCGAGCACGCGGTCGCCACCATCCCGCGGACGTTCACCCTGGGCGCCCGCGACCCCGGCTTCGACCTGCCGATCGACGGCGAGCACGTCTACCTGACGGTCGACGGCTGCGCCGTGTTCGTGCGCGAGGCCGGCGGCGTGGTGCGCCGTTCCGTGAAGGACGACGTGGCACAGGCCGCGCGCCTCGCGCACGGGCTGGATGGCATCGCCGCGACGGCGGCCATCGTCTCCGCGCAGGACTGCCCGGAGGCGTCACGTGTCCTGCACGAGCTCGACGCCTGCCTGAGGGGCTCGAGCAAGCACGCGATCGTCGTCTCGGTCAAGAACCAGGACGAGGCGAGGTCGCTCATCCGCATGGCGGAGGCGGTGGCCGGCGGCTCGGCCGAGCTGCGCGAGCGACCGCTCTTCACCTGCATCCTGTGCACCGTCTCGCCACTCCACCAGGAGCACGGCGGCATGGACCTGGCCTTCACGCTCGCGGACGCGGGCATCCCGTTCATGCTGTACCCCATGCCGATCCTCGGTGCCACGGCGCCCATCACCCCCGCCGGCACGGCGGTGGTCAACAACGCCGAGATCGTCGCGGCGGTCGCCGCCGTCCAGCTTGCCTGCCCGGGCGCGCGGATCATCCACGCGGGCGGACCGACCGCCCTCGACATGCGGACCGGCTCGTACTTCGCCACCGTGCCGGAGGCGATCCTGCTGCGCGGCATCCAGGGCCAGATGGCGGCCTTCTACGGCCTGCCCGGCGGCCTCGGCTATGGTGGCACGAAAGCCAAGGAGCCCGACGCGCAGGCCGCCTGGGAGAACGCGCTCACCATGCTCGTCGAGTTCCTCTCTGGCGCCGACTTCGTCTTCGGCAGCGGCCTTCTCGACAGCTCGCAGATCTACGCCCCGGAGCAGCTCGTCATCGACGACGAGGTCTTCGGCATGGTCGCGCGCCTCCTGCGCAGCGTGCGGGTCGACGACGAGAGCCTCGCCGTCGACGTGATCCGGCGCATCGGCTTCGACGGACAGTACCTGTTCGACCGCCACACGCGCGCCCATGCGCGCGATCTTTGGCGGGCGCGCCTCGGCGAGACGGGCACCTACGAGTCCTGGCTCGCCGCCGGCGCGCCCTCGACGGCGGCGCGCGCTCGGGCGCGCGCCGCCGAGATCCTCGCCGCCCCGGCCGTCCCCTTCCCAGACGACCTCGGTCGCGAGCTCGACGCGATCATCGCCGCGACCGAGACGGCCGCGCGCTGAAAGGAGCCACCATGCCTCAAGGAACCGCAGCGCCACACGACGCGCCGGCGGCCCACGGCGCCCACGCACACCGCGACGCCCGGTCACCGCACGCCGCGGGCGGCCACGTGGGGCGTCGCGTGAAGCTGGAGCTGCTCGACGATCGCGAGATCCGCCGGATCCACGACGCCACGCTCGAGATCCTCGCCGAGACCGGCGTGATGTTCCACTCGCAGGGCGCCCTCGACATCCTCGAGGCGCATGGGGCGTCGGTCGACCGCGAGGCCACCGTGGCGAAGCTGCCCCCGGACCTGGTGGAACGTGCCATGGCGACGGTCCCCACGTCCTTCGTGCTCGGCGGCCGGACCAGCGAGTACGATCTGCCGCTCGACGGCGCCCACGTCTACCTGAGCTCCGACGGCTGCGGCGTCTTCCGCCGCGAGGCCGACGGGACCGTGCGCCCCTCGCGCAAGAGCGACCTCGAGGACGCCGCGCGCGTCGTCCAGGCGCTCGACAACGTCTCCGCGACCTCGGCCATCGTGTCGGCCCAGGACTGCCCCGCGGAGACGAGGGTCCTGCACGAGTTCGACGCCTGCGTCCGCAACTCGCGCAAGCACAACATCGTCGTCTCGATCAAGGAGGACTGGGAGGCGCGCAGCCTCATCCGCATGGGCGAGGCGCTTGCCGGCGGCCGCGAGGAGCTGCGCCGGCGGCCGCCCTTCACGGCCATCATCTGCACAGTGTCGCCGCTGCACCAGGAGCGCTTCGGCATGGATCTCGCGCTCGTCCTCGCCGAGGCCGGCATCCCCCTGAGCTTCTACCCGATGCCGATCCTCGGCGCCACGGCTCCGGTGACGGTCGCCGGTGCGGCAGTCGTGAACAACGCGGAACTGGTCAGCGCGGCGGCACTCGTTCAGCTGGCGCACCCAGGAGCGAAGGTGATCCACGGCGGCGGGCCCACCGCGATGGTGATGACGAGCGGGGCCTACGCGAGCAACGCGCCCGAGGCGCTGCTGCTGCGCGCCGTCCAGGGCCACATGGCCGACTTCTACGGTATGCCGGCCTGGTTCGGCGCCGGCGCGACCATGGCGAAGGAGCCCGGTGCCCAGTCGGCGTACGAGAACACCCTGGCGATGTTCACCGCCTACGCCGACGGCGCCGACCTCACGTTCGGCACCGGCCTCCTCGACGGCTCGCGCATCCTCTGCCTCGAGAACATGGTCGTCGACGACGAGGTCTTCGGCATGGTCAAGCGCCTGCTCCGCGGCGTCACCGTCGACGACGAGACGCTGGCGGTCGACCTGATCAAGCGCATGGGCTTCAACGGCGACTACCTCTTCGACCGCCACACGCGCGCTCACGTGCGCGAGCTCTGGCAGGCGCGACTCGGCGAGACCGGCAGCTACGAGGCGTGGGTCCAGGCTGGTCGCAGGAGTGTCACCGACAAGGCAGCCGACCGCGTGCGCGAGATCCTCGCCGCGGACGCAGAGCCCTTCCCCGACGACCTCGGACGCGAGTTCGACGCGATCATCGCCGCGGCCGGCGACGAGGCCGCGCGGCCCTGACGGGAGGACTGCACGACGACCGGCAGCGGCGAGACGGACGCGAGTCGCGCGGCGCCGGCTGAGCACGGCGGCGCTCCGATCCTTGCTCGGGACGCACGGGTGGTTCTCGCGTAGAATCGGGGCCTCCGGCCGTCGCCCGTGACGGCCACCCGGCACCGGCATGAGGAGGCGCGCAAGCCGTGACCGCCAGCGGCCCGCCCCGCGAAGAGGGCTTCGCGAAGGACGCCGACAAGCAGATCCGCCGGCTGTCACTCGTCGCACTGCTCCTGTCGCGCGGCGGCCAGCCCGTCACGACGGCGCTGATCCGCGAGCGAGTCGAGGGCTACCCGCGCATGTCGGACGAGGCCTTCAAGCGACGCTTCTACGAGGACCGGGACGAGCTCGCCAAGCTCGGCATCGGCATCGTGACGAGCAAGGATCCCGAGACCGACGGCGAGATGTACAGCCTGCCGGCGAGCGCGTACTACCTGCCGCCCGTGCAGCTCACGCGCGAGGAGCTCACGGCGCTGGCGGCGTGTCTCGCCGTGCTCGAGGAGCGGTTCGCCTACGCCCAGCCTCTCAGGCTCGCCCTCGTGAGCCTCATGCAGGGCCGCCCGGAACTCCTCGAGGACGCGGCGGCGCCGGGGCTCGCCATGCGTGCGGAGCCGAGCCCCGGCGCCGCCGTGCTGCCCAAGCTGCAGGCGGCGATCGCGGAGCGTAAGACGGTCGTCTTCCGTTACTACGCCATCGCCAACGACGAAGAGCTCGACCGCACGGTCGACCCCTACGGGCTGCAGGTCGTCGGCGACGAGTGGTACCTCATCGGCTTCTGCCACCTGCGCCGGGCCGTGCGCACCTTCCGCCTGTCGCGCATCCGCTCGCGGGTGACCCACGCGACACGGTCGCCGCACGACTTCACGCCCCCCGCCGGCTTCGATCTCGCCGCGTACCGGGACCGCCCGCCGTGGCGCCTCGGCGCCCCGAGCGGGACGGCCACCGTCCACGTCGCCCCCGACATGGCCTGGTGGGTGGAAGCGCACTACGGCCGGTGCGGCACGGTCGTCCCGCTCACCGACGGCGCCGTCCGCTTCTCGACGGCCTACTCGACCGGCACTGAGCTCGTCTCCTGGGTCCTCGGGCTCGGCGAGCACGCCACGCTCGAGGGCCCGCCGCAGCTGCGCGACGAGCTCGTCGCGCAGCTGCGGCGACTCGACGCCCTGCTCGCCGCGCCGGCGCCCGAGATCGGCGGGGCGGCGCCGGCGCCCACGCCGCCGGCGCGACGCCGGCGCCGCCCCGCCGCCGACTGGCGCGTCGAGGTGGACCGCTTCACCCGCCTCACCGTGCTCGCGACCTACCTGCTGCGGCACTGCGACGCCGAAGGAGAGGCCCTTCTTCCCGTGGCGCGGGTGTGCGACGACCTCGACATCAGGTCACAGGACCTGCGCGCCGACGTCCGCCTGCTCAACCTCGTCAACTTCGGCGCTGACGGCGCCCTGCTCTACGCCGAGTACAAGGGTCGCGCCATGCTCGAGGTCTGGTGCGACCTCGCCAGCGAGGCCTTCGAGCGGCCGGCGCGGCTCTCGCCGCTGCAGGCAGACACCCTGCTGCTGGCCGTCGACCTGGTCGGCGGACAGCTGCCCGTCGCGTCGGGCGCGGCGCTGGCGGCGGCCGCCGAAAAGCTCCGCGCCGCCCGGGGCGCCGAGCCGCCGACCCTCATCGCCGGCGACGTCCTGCCTCCCCAGGACGACGTCTTCACGTCGGTGAGCGCCGCCATCCGCGGGCGCCGCCTCCTCGAGATCGAGTACTGGTCGGAAGGCACCGGCGCGACCACGACGCGCGTCGTCGAGCCCTACCTGATGGTCCGCAGCCGCGGCGAGTGGTACTACGTCTGCTACTGCCGCCGGGCCGGCGGGCGGCGCGTCTTTCGTGTGGCGACGACCAAGCGCGCCACACTGTCCGGCGAGACGTTCGCGCCACGACCCGACCTCGAGCTCGAGATCTACCGGCGCGAGGGCGTGCCGTCGTCCACGGTCTACGCGCCGCGGACCGCGACCGTCTGGTACAGCGCCCAGGTCGCGCGCTACGTCGAGGAGCAGCAGCCCGTGGACCGGCTGCCGGACGGGTCGTGTGTGGCACGACAGCCGTACGTGGACGACCCGTGGCTCGTCCACCGCCTCCTGCGCTACGGGGGCGAGGCACGCCCCCTCGGCCCGCCGGAGGCCGCAGCGGCGCTGCACGCGACGGTGCGCCGCCTTCTGCGCCGCTACGGCGCCGCCTGAGGCCGGCGCGGCGTGGGCTTGTCCGTGAGCTTCGCGTTCGCCGTGGACCTCGCAGGAGCCGCCGAAGCGGTCCTCGACGTCTTCTTCCTGCTCCAGTGGCAGCTCCCCGTCCTGCCCGTGGCGTGCGTCGTCCTTGGGGTGCTCACCGCCAGGAAGGCGCACCGCAGCGTCTTCAACTGGGTCATCATCGGCGCCCTCGCCGGCCTCATCCCTGTGGTGGGACCGATCCTCATGGTGGTCGCATACCTCTGGTACCCACCGCCGACACCGACGTCGCGACCCGGCTACAACCCGCCGGGGAGCGCGGAACGGCGACCGCGCGAGCGCCGGTGAGCGAGCCCAGCTTGACGGTTCAAGGCAGACCGGGCGCAGGGCGCGCCGACGCATGGGTCTTCTGCGGCGCGCGCCGCCTGCGCGTCCCGGAGGCCGACGCGTTCGAGCCGCCCGCGGACCCGGCACCAGCCGGAGATCCCGACGCCGTCGTGGCTCGAGCGCTCGCCGCGCCGCTTGGGTCGCCGCGGCTGGGCGAACTGGCGCGGCGGGCGCGCGCTGTCCGGGGCCGCGGAGAGATCGTGATCGCCGTACCCGACGCCTCGCGCGCCTGCCCGACGACGCTCCTGCTCCCCCGACTCCTCGGCGAGCTGAACGCGGCGGGCGTACCCGACGACGACATCGCGGTCGCGATCGGCTGCGGCCTGCATGCCACAACGTCGGGCGCCGAGCGGCGCACGCTGCTCGGCGCCCAGATGGCAGTCCGTGTCGGCGCGTTCGACGCCCAGGGGATCGAGGGCCCCGTCACTCACCTGGGCACGACCCCGGCGGGCGCTCCGGCCTCGATCCACCGGCGGGTCGCCGACGCCGCGCTCGTCGTCGCGGTCGGCGTCGTCGAGCCGCACCTGTACGCCGGATTCTCCGGCGGCGTGAAGGCGGTCGCCATCGGCTGCGCCGGCGAAGCCACCATCGCGTGGACCCACCGCCCGGCGTTCATCGGCGCGGCCGGCGTCGAGCTGGGCAGGCTCGACGGCAACCCCTTCCAGAAGACCCTGCGTGAGATCGCCGCTCTCACGCCCCTGCGCTTCGCCGTCAACGCTGTGGTGGACGCGGCGGGCCGACCGGGCGGCGTCCTCGCCGGCGACGCCGTCCGCGTGCAGGCCTCACTGGCGGCCGCGAACCACGCAGCCTGGCTGCGCCAGGTCGACGGCCCCTACGACCTGGTCTTCGCCGGCGTCCCGGAGCCCAAGAGCGCCAACCTCTACCAGGCCACCCGGGCTGCGACGTACATCGCTCTGCAGGCATCGCCGGCGATCGCCGTCGGCGGCGTCATCGCGCTGTGCGCGGACCTGCCCGACGGCACCGGCGAGGGGCCCGGCGAGCGCAACTTCGCCGCGCTGCTCGCCGGCGCCTCGTCGCCGGCAGCGCTCGTCGTGCGCGGGCTGCGCGAGCCGCTCGGCCCCGGAGGCCAGCGCGCCTTCGTGGTCGCGCGCACCCTGGAGCGCTTCCGCATCGCCGTCGTGGGCGCGGCCGGCCGGCGAGCGCCGGTCGCCATGGGCATCGAGAGCTACGCGACGGTGGCGGACGCGCGCGCGGCGGCCGAGGCTCGCCTCGGCCGCCGCGCGCGCGTCCTGGCCGTCGCCGACGCCCTCTCTACCGTCGTCCGGCAAGCCTGACCGCGCCGCGCGCTTCAGGCGGCCGCGGGCTCACCCCGGCCCTGCGACGCCCTCGCGCCCTGCTGCGGCCTACGGCAGTCGCACCACGACGGCGGCGCAGTCGTCGACCAGGACGCCGCCGGCGTAGCCGCGCACCGTCTCGAGCAGCCGCTCCGACAACTCCTGCGCGCTCAGGCCCAACGCCCCCCGGATGGCTTCGAGCAGGCGCGCCTCGCCGAACATCACCCGGTCCTGGCGCGCCTCGATCAGCCCGTCGGTGTACATGACGACGCAGGAGTCCTCCGGCAGCACCACGCGGTGCGTCGGGTAGACGGCGCCGCGGAACACGCCGACCGGCACGCCGCCCTCCCAGGGCAGCGGAAACTCGGTGCGGCCGCTCAACGCCGTCGGCCGCGGGTGGCCGGCGACCGCGTACTCGATCATGTGGCGGGCGACGTCGAGGTAGGCGACCACGAGGGTGATGAACGGCTGCCCCGGCAACTGGTTGAGCACCGTGGCGTTGAGCCGTGAGAGCGCCTGCCCCGGCGGCTCCTCCTGCGCGTAGGCGCGCAGCATGTAGCGCACCACCGCGGACTCCGCCGCCGCCGCGAGGCCCTTGCCGCAGACGTCCCCGACGACCACCATCAAGCGGTTCGGCCCCAGGCTGACGAGGTCGTAGAAGTCGCCGCCGACGCGCGCCGACTCGGTCGCGGCCCGGTAGCAGACGCCGACGTCGAGGCCGGGGATCGGCGGCGGCTGCATCAACAGGGCCTGCTGGAAGGTCTCGGCGATGACGTGCTCGCGCTGGTACACCGTGGCGTTGTGCAGGCTCGCGCCGAGCTGAGCGGCGAGGGTCGCGGCGAGCAGACGGTCGTCGTCGCCGAACGTCCCTTCCAGCTTGTCGAGCATCACCAGCGCCGCGACGTGCTGCGGGGTCTCGCTCTCGATCGGGACGACGAGCAGGCCGTCCGACTGGTCGACACGCGGCGCGACGTCCCCCGTCGGGGCGAGCAGGCTGTCCGGCGCCGGCGTGAGCACGGGGCGACAGCGCTCCAGCACCTCGCCTGCCAGGGCGACCGGGACCAGCGGGCCCCACGTCAGGGCGTCGGGCGAGGCAGCGCTCGCCACTGGCCCGCGCCGCGACCCGTCACCGTCGTCCCCCTGGTCGCGGTGCGCCTCCACGCCGTTCACACCGTCGCCGCCCCGATCCCCTTCCCACGGCGGCGGGGTCGCCGCGGCGAGCGCCTGGACGACGAGTTGGTCGCCCTGCCCTCCCACCGCGGCCGCGACGCGCACTCCAAGCAGCTCGACGGCGACGCTCACCGCCTCGTCGAGGATCTCCTGCGAGTCCGCGATCTCGAGCTTGCGGTTCACGTCGAGGGCGAAGCCCTGCAGGTGCTGAAGCTGGCCGGCCAGTCGGTCGAGTCGGTCGGCGGTCCGACGCTTCTCGTCGTACAGGCGCGCCTTGTCCAGGGCGAGGGCCGCGAAGCGGCAGATCGCGTTGGCCAGCTGGATCTGCTCGGCGCTGAGGCTGCGTGCCTCCCGGTTGTCGAACACCTCCACGAGGCCGATGACCCTGTCGCGGATGCGCAGCGGCACGCTGAGCTGCGTCCTGTGGCCGTAGCGCCGGAAGAGCTGCGCCTCGACCTCGCTCAGGCGCGGGTCGTCGGGGGAGTTGACGAGGACGGGCCGCCGGGTCGAGATCGCCAGCGCACTCGACGCGAACTCCTCCAGCGGGAACACCCGGCCGACGGTCACGTCTTCGTCGAAGCGCCAGTCCTCGTAGCTGACCAGCAGACGCAGCGACCCGTCGTCGGTGTCGACCTCGTAGACGTCGCAGGCCTCCATGCCGAGCGCGTCGAGGAGGCGCGCGACGATCGCCTCCAGCACCTCGTTCATGTCGATGCTCTGGGCGAAGTCGAGACTGGAGTCGCGCACCAGTTCGAGGTCGTGACGGCGCTCGCGCGCCTCGATCATCAGGCGCACGTTCTCGATCGCCACACCCACGTACTTCGCCGAACTCTCCACGAAGTCGATCTGCTCGTCGGTGAACTCGCCGCTCGCCCGCGACCGGTTCAGGACGATCGCCCCCACGTCGCGATCGGGGGCCTGCACCGGGACGAGCAGCACGCGCTCGAGGCGGAGGTACGGCGCGAGCAGGGCCAGGCCCGACTGGCCCGGGCTCACCTCCCGGACGACGGCCCTGCCGGCGTCGAGCGCCTCGTCGACGAGCGTCAGCGCACCGCGTTCCCCGCGCACCTCGTCGGCGTCGACCCCGAGGCCGAAGCCGGCACAACCCCGCCACGCGCGGTCCTCGAGAACGAGCAGCGCGCCCGCCGTGGCGCCGACCTGCTCGCCCATCCGTTCGACGCTGTACTGCAGGAGGTCCTCCAGATCGGTACGGGTGCGGCCGGCGCGCACGATGTCGGCACTCGCTTCGGCCAGTTGCGCGCGCGTGCTCGCGTAGCTCGAGAGGGCCGTCAGGCGCTCGATGAGGTAGGCGAGGACCACCAGACCGCAGGCCGCGAGGAACTGGTACGAGAGCGCGAGCAGGCGCTGCGCATCGAGGTCGTTCTCGAGGACCATGACGGCACCGTTCAGCAAGATGGCGGCCGCGGCGGCCACACCGACGACGCGCTCCCGCGTCGCCATCGCGAGCACGGTGAGCGGGATGAAGTAGAGCCCCCACAGGTACCGTTCGGTGGCCCGCAGATCGAGGACGAAGATGCCGACGATCGCCAAGGCGGCGGCGATCGTCAGGATCGTGTCGTGGCGGCGCAGCAACTCCGCCGCGCGGACAAGGCGAGGATGCCGGCGCTGCGGGACTGCGTAGTCTGGCCGCGGCTTGACCATCGCCACCTCCTGCCTCGCCGGCCCCTCTGGCGGCGCGGCGAAGCATCATGCTACTACCGGCTCCGGAGCGTCACAAGACGCCGAGGCGCTTGGGCGGTACCGGGCCGCGAGACGCCTCCGGACCCAGTCGAAGGTGCGCCGGCGAGGGGCGCGGGCCCCTCCTACGAGCGGCGACGCGTGCCGAAGGCGACCGCCGCCACGAGCGCGAAGGCGACGCCGAACGCGGCGCCGATCGCGGCGGCACCCGTCGGCTTGAGGAGGACCTTGACCCCCTCGCCGATGTCGGCGTTGCGCGCCGCGAGCAGGCCGACGAAACCGCGGTGCATGGTCACGCGCGGGGCAGCCACCAGCAGCGCCCCGCCAAGGTCGACGTCGACGTCACCGGCCGCCAGCAGCCACTGGGCTCCCGCCTGTTTGACCGTCGCATCGCCGGCGGCCGCCACCGCCGTGGCGTAGCCCTGTGTCACGGACGCGTCGCCGCCCGCCATCACCGCGCCGGTCATCCCCTGCTTGACGTTCGCCGACGCCCTGCTGGCCACCACCCCGACGACGCCGCGCTGCACGGCGACGCTGGCACCGCGCGCGACCCCGACCAGCCCGCTCCGGACGGCCTGCTCCCCCCGTACGTCCTCTGGATCCACACTCGCTCCTTTCGCTTGGGCGGCGCGCCGCCGACGCGGCGCGCCGCCCCATCCTATGTCCGCAGGTCGCGCTCGGCCGCGGCGACGATGCGCGCGAGCTCGTCCGCCTTGTCCCGGGCGAGCGGCTCGGGCTCGTAGTCGCGCCAGATCTCCAGCGCGCGCTCCCGCGCCACCTCGAGCGCCTCGCGGTACGTGCCGTCCGGGCCGAACTCGTGGGTGATGCCGCGCACGACGGCCTCGCGCATATGGGTACGCGTGTGGCGGTGGCCGAGGTAGTGGCCGCCCGGGCCGACGTCGGCGATGACGTCCACGGCGAGCGACTCGTCGTCGAAGCCGACGTCCTCTACCACGAAGCGCGCGCGGTGATAGATGTCGTCGCCGAGGAGAAGGTGCGGCGCCGAGAACGTCGTGTAGGTGCCGAGCAGGCCGATGCTCGGCATGAGGTCGGCGCCGATCGTCGCGGCCTCGACCAGCGAGACCGCCTCCTCGACGCCGCCCTGCCACGTCCCCGGCTCGGTCGCGTCGGTCCCGCACGCCGTGCCTTCGGCCGGGACGCCCCAGTGATGTGGAAGCTCCGCCGTCAGCGCCCCGCCGCGGTGATCGCGCGGGAAGCTCAGGAAGTCGCCGGTGCGCGGGTCGACGTAGCTCGGGATGTACGAGTGGATCACGGGCGCGCCCGGGGCGACCAGCTCGAGCAGCACGGTCGCGCTGACCAGCTCGGCGGCCGCCATGGCGAAGGCGCCGGCCTTCGTCGCCGGGGCCGTCGTCCCCAGCGTCGGCATGGTGACGAAGCAGACCGGCACCCCGGCCTCGGCGAACACCATGGCCGCCTCGATGCCGTCGGTGTCCTGGACGAGCGGCGAGATGGTCCCCACGAGGTCGCTCATCACGGGACGCCTGCGCAGCTCCTCCGCGCCGCCGGCCACGACCGTGGCCATCTCGACGGCGTAGCGCGCCTGGCGTTCACCCTGCACCATGCCCTGAAGATGCTTCACCGTGTTGCGGAAGCCGGCGTCGACTTCGTGCAGTTGCGACGTCTCCCCGTAGTCGCCTGCGCTCACGGTCGGCCACCAGAAGGCGAGGCTGCCCAGGTAGTCGAGCATGCGCGTGACCGCGGCGACGTCGGCCTTGGTGGAGCGCCGCCGCTCGCCGCTGACGGGGTCGATGATCTGCGGGCCGCACCCGTCGCTCGTGCAGTAGGTCGCCCCGTCGCCCACCGCGATCTCGCACGACGGGTCGCGAGCGCCCAGCGTGAACCTCCTGGGCGCACGGGCCATGGCCTCGAGGACGAGGTCGGGCGGGAAGCGGGCGACGTGCGTTTCGGGGTGGACGACGACACCGTGCTCGCCGAGGACCCGAAGCGCTCTGTCGGAGGGGAAGCGGACGCCGACGCGCTCCAGCACGTCGAGCGTCGCCTGCTTCAGCACATCGAGTCGCGTCGAGCTGTGGAAGGCGCGCGGGAACGCCGGGCGCAGGGGCGCGAGAGGCTGACGTTCGAGTCGTGTCACGACGGGTCTCCCTCGTTCGGGCACGCCCATTCATACCAGACGACGAGCGGCCGCGGCCAGATGGGCATTCTTCGCAGCCGCGGCCGCCTCAGCCTGTGCGAAGTTCACGTCGTCCGGGCGTCTTCGCGGCGCCGGCCTGCCGCGAGCGAGCGCCGGCGCAAGGGCGGCGGGCCTGCCTGCCCGCCGCACGCCCGCTCAGGGGTGCAGGAGCACGTGGGCCCGAACCGCGGCGCTCACGTCTGCCGCGCGCTCGATCGTCACCGCGTGGCCAGCCTCCAGCAGCACGAGGCGGGCGCCCGGGATCCCGTCGGCCAGCGACTGGCCGTTGCCCGGCGGCAGGATGGCGTCGTCCTTGCCGTGGACGACGAGCGTCGGCACCGCCACCTCGCCGAGGCGCGCGACGAGGTCGTGCGTGGCGAACTGCTCGCCGCGACCGCCGACGGCCGACATGCCGCTGAAGCCGTGGCTGGTGAACGACGCCTCCGCGATGAGGTGGCGCGCCGCCTCGGCCGCGAGGTGGCCGAGCAGCGCAGGATGCGCGTGCACAAAGTCCGGCGTGAACCCCGACTCGACGTCGCGCCGCACCAGCGCCTCGAGCTCCTCGAGGTCCTCGCGCTCGACGGCGCCCGCCTCGGCCACCTCGTCCAGCACCACCGAGAGCGCGCCGCGCGCCGCGACCACCTCTCGGCCGGGGAGCACCAGGCGGTCGCCGCCCGGGGTGCCCGCGAGGAGCACGAGCGAGCGGACGAGACTGGACGACGCCAGAGCGAGCTGAAGCGCGACGGCGCTGCCCAAGCCGTGGCCGACGATGTGAAACGGACGACGGGTGAGGGCGGCGGCCAGGGCAAGGCCGTCGGCCGCCGCCTGCGCCGTCGTCGTGCACACGCCGTGCGAGCGGCTCGACCAGCCGCTCCCGCGAGCGTCGTAGGCGACGACCCGCAGGTCGGCGCTCAGGGACGACCCGCACCCGGCCGCCGCGAACAGCTCGCGCTCCGCGGCGTCGACGCAGAGCTCCGGGACGAGCCCGCGCCACTGCAGCATGGTGCCGTCGCCGCCGGCGACGAAGAGCACGGGCGGCGCGTCCTCGGGGCCGAACGCGCGCGCCGCCAGCCGGCAGCCGTCGGGCAGGGTCACGAGCACGGGCTCGACACGCGGACGCACGCTCCTCTCGTCGGCCACTGCTCGCCCTCCCCGGTCTGACGCTTCGGTCGTGCGATTCTACCCTCCCGGGACGCCCGGACCTCTGGTAGCGTTGCCGGCATGGCTCGGACCACGAGGAGGAAGCGATGAGCGCCGCGCCGAGAATCCCCGCCGGAGCCGAGCTGCCGCCCCTCGTGATCGCCAACCCGGCGGCGCGCAGCGGCCGCACGCACCTTGAGATCGAGGCGACCGCGCTGCGCGAGCGCATCGGTCCCGTCGACCTCGCGCTCACGAGGCACGCAGGCCACGCGACCACGCTCGCCCGCGGCGCGGTCGCCGAGGGGCGCCGCCTCGTCATCAGCGTCGGCGGCGACGGCGTCATGAGCGAGGTGGTGGACGGGCTCCTGACGCCGAAGGGCCCTGCGCCGCGCTCGTCAGAGCCCGGCGCGCCGGCCTCGTTCCAGGCGCAGGCGCTCTCCACCCCGGCGCTCGGCATCGTCGCCGCCGGCACCGGCGGGGACTTCCGGCGGTCGCTCGGCCTCGGACCCGGGCGCGACGCCTACGTCGGCGCGATCGCCGCCGGGCGCGAGCGCCTCGTCGACGTCGCTCGCGCCTGCTTCGTCGGCCACGACGGCTGCGGCGTCCGGCGCCACGTCGTCAACGTGCTCTCGGCCGGCATCGGCGGCCTCGTCGACCGCTACACCGCGGCGATGCCGGCGGCGGTGCCGGGCCGGCTCGCTTACGGCGGCGCCGCCCTTGCCGCGGTGGTGGCCTGCCGGCGGCGGCGTCTCCTCTGCCGCGCGACGCTCGCCGACGGCCGCTCAGTCGAGCGCCGACTCTGGTCTCACGCTGTCGTGGTCGCCAACGGCCACACGTTCGGCGGCGGCATGCGCGTCGCCCCCGATGCGCGTGTGGACGACGGCCTCCTCGACGTGGTGGTGCTGGAGCCGCCGACGCGGCTGACGCTGCTGCACTACTTCCTCAGCATCTACCGCGGCGAGCACCTGACGAAGCCGGGCGTCTCGACGTTCCGCTGCACGCGGGTCGAGCTTCTGCCGTGGGACGAGGAACGCCCGGCGGGCGCGCCGCGCCGCGACCTCTTCCCCCTCGACGTCGACGGCGACGCCCTGGGCGACATCCCCCTCAGCGTCGAGGTCCTGCCCGCGCGCCTGCGCGTCCTGGCCTGAGCCCGCGTCAGCGCTTGGGCTCGACCCAGCGCGGCGGCCCCGCCTTCTTGCCGCCCGGACGCTCGAAGTGCCCCGGGTTGAACTCGGTGCGGTGACCCGAGAACGCGATCGACCCGAAGACCTGGCGCACGTCGCGAGTTCCACACGCGGGACAGACCGCCTTCTGCTCGCGCTCGGCGATTGGGCACGTCACCTCGAAGGCTTCACCGCAGGCGGTACAACGGTACTCGTAGGTCGGCACCAGGTCCCTCCGTCTCGTGTGCTGTCGAGAGGGCCGGCCCCTGCCCCGCGGGGGACGGGCCGGCCTCTGCCTTCTCGTCCGCTACATTACCGGGACGGCGCAACAGTACTCAGGTGCCATTCGTCACGCCACCCGACCGCGTATTCTGCCCGGCTCGCCCTCCGCGTCGCCGCAGAAACCAGACCGCACTTGACCGACATCAAGGCCCGGCGGGCGCGCGGCGATGTAGTCTGAGCCGGTGGCTTCCGGGGCACAGACCACGCCGGACGGCGCGGCGCCGCGCGCCGGGCGCGTCCGCATCCTGTTGCTCGTCCTCGCCGTCCTGACGGGCGCGCTGCTCGGCGCCGGCGTGTTCACGCTCGCCTACGCCGAAGGCCTCAGCTACCTCAGCAACGACCCCGAGGCCTGCGTCAACTGCCACATCATGCGCGAGCAGTTCGCGGGCTGGCAGACCGGCGTCCACAAGGATGCGGCGACCTGCAACGACTGCCACGTTCCCCACAAGCTGCTCTCCAAGTACGTGGGCAAGGCGATGAACGGCTGGCACCACTCCTCCGCCTTCACCCTGCAGAACTACCCCGACCCCATCCGCATCAAGGCCGGCAACGCCGAGGTGCTCCAGCAGAACTGCCGCACCTGCCACAGCGCGATGGTCAGCGAGATCAGCGGCCACTACGGCAGCGACGAGGAGGGGCCCGAGTGCGTCCACTGCCACCGCAACGTCGGCCACGGACCGACGCGATGAGACGACGCGACCCAGCGCCACGGTCTGGCGCAACGAGACGACGCGAGACGGCGCCACGACCTGACGCGACGAGGAGAGGACGATGAAGACGACGTTCCGCAAGCTGCTCTCCAGCCCCTGGTTCTACGTGGCGACCATCGCCATCGTCGCCGTCGCGACCGCCGGCGTCATGCTGCTCGGCCTCAACGTGGTCGAGCGCCGGGCCGAGGGCGAGCGCGCCGTCTTCGACCTCGAGGAGCTCTCGGAGGAGACGATCGACCCGGCGCTGTGGGGGCGCAACTTCCCGCGCCAGTATGATTCGTACCTGCGCACCGCCGACACCGAGCGGACGCGCTACGGCGGCAGCGAAGCCCTGAGCCGCCTCGAAGCCGACCCGCGCCTGGTCACGCTCTTCAGCGGCTATGCCTTCGCGATCGACTACCGCGAGGAGCGCGGGCACTTCTACAGCTTGCAGGACCAGGACGAGACGAAGCGCGTCACCGAGAAGGAACAGCCGGGCGCCTGCCTGCAGTGCCACTCTGCCAACACGCTGGCGTACTACACGGCCGGCGTCGAGGCGGGCGCCGCGCCGGCCGACGACAAGCCGTTCACCGACCCAAAGCGCCTCGCGGCCGTGATGAAGGGCTTCGAAGCGGTGTGCCCCCTGCCGTTCGCCGAGGCTCGCGAGCTCGTCGAGCATCCCGTCTCGTGCATCGACTGCCACGACCCCGACACGATGGACCTGCGCGTCACGCGCCCCGGCTTCTTGAACGGCATCGCCGAGTTGGCGGCGTCCGACGAGGCTCTGCCCCACCTGCCCAGCATCGAACGCTGGCGCGAGGGCTCGCGCGACGAGCCCTACGACCCGAACGCCGAGGCCTCGCGCCAGGAGATGCGCGCCCTGGTCTGCGGCCAGTGCCACGTCGAGTACTACTTCAAGGGCGACGGCAAGCTCGTCACCTACCCGTGGGACAACGGCGTCAACAGCGAGGACATCGAGGCCTACTACGACGAAGTCGGCTGGGCAGACTGGGAGCACGCCGTCAGCGGCGCACCGGCCCTCAAGGCGCAGCACCCCGAATTCGAGACCTGGAGCACCGGCATCCACGCCCGCTCCGGCGTGGCCTGCGCCGACTGCCACATGCCCTACATCCGCGAAGGGGCGATGAAGTACAGCGACCACCACGTGCGCAGCCCGCTGCTGAACATCCCGCGCGCCTGCGGCTCGTGCCACCTCTACGACGAGGCAGAGATCCTGTCGCGCGCCGAGACCATCCAGGCCCGGACGGCGGAGCTGCTCGACCGCGCCGAGACGGCGACCGTCGAGCTCATCGAAGCGATCGCGGCCGCGGAGAAGGCCGGCGCAGGCGCTGCGGAGCTCGAGGAGGCGCGCGCCTTCCAGCGCAAGGCCCAGTGGCGCACCGACTTCGTGAACGCCGAGAACTCGATGGGCTTCCACTCGCCGCAGGAGACGGCGCGCAACCTCGGCCTCGCCGTGGACTACGCGCGCCAAGGCATGATGGCGCTGGCCGGCCTGGCGGCGGCCAAGTAGACGCCCCGCAGATTTGGGCTGAGCACCGCCAGGAAGATGAAGGACCTGCGCCGCCAGACCGGCGCCGACCTGCACCACTCCATGGCGTACGTCGAAGAGCGCGAGGGGCTACCGCCCCGAGCAGGCTGACGCGGCGCCCGCCCGGGCGGGCGCCGCGTATCGCGTCGTCTTGAAGGGGCCACCCCTTTCCCCGGCGAAGCTCACGTCGCAGGAGCCGTCGCGCGGCGAATGAGTGCGGAGCGCGGACGGCACGTCACCGAGCGAGGCTGGAGGTCGGGATGCTCCGTCGAGACACGGCAGAAGGCGCGGCAAGCTGTACGGCGCAGGCAGGCTGCGTGCATCCTTGGGCTGCATCCCCGTGGCTGCGCGCCTTGGCATTCGCGCTCGTCGTCCTCGCCCTGCTCGTGCTGCTCACGGCGCCGGCCGCCCGCGGCGCCGCGGCGGGCCCGGGCGACTCCCTCTGGATCCACTGGCTGGACGGCACCGACCACACCCTCGACGCCGCCTATCACGTCGCCGAGGCGCCGGATGGGTCGCTGTACGCTGCCGGCGTCACCAACGACGACTGGAACGCGGCCGCCGACATCCTGCTCGTCAGAAAGACGCCGAGCGGCGGCGCGGGCAGCTGGAGCCGAGTCTGGGATGGCCCGGCACTGAACGCCGACTGGGCCGCCGACCTCGTCGTCGACGGCTCCAGCAACGCCATCGTCGCCGGCCAGTCGCTGAGCGTCGCCAAGCAGCAGGACTGGGTGCTGGTGAAGTACTCGCCGGCGGGAACCATCCTGTGGGAGACGCTGTGGGGTGGCGTGGGCGTCGACGTGGCGATCGCCGCCGTGGCCGACAAGGCCGGGAACGTGTACGTGTGCGGCACGGCCGATGGTTCCTCGACGTCCTCCGACTGGAGCGTCGTGAAGTTCCGCGCCAAGAACGGCACCGTAGCCTGGGCGTACACGTACGCCGGCCCCGCCGCGGACACCTCCGGCGACATGCCGCTCGCCATGGACATCGACGCAGCCGGAAACCTGTACGTCAGCGGCACGAGCGACAACAAGCTGGGCGTCCGCGACGCCGTCGTGCTGAAGATCTCACCCTCGGGCACGCGCCTTTGGGCGCGGCGCATCGACGGCCCGTCCCACCTCGAGGACGAGGGCGGGACGATCGTCGCCGCGCCGGCGGGCGGCGCGTACGTGGCGGTCTCGTCCTGGACGGGTACCGCCACGAACCGCCTGCTGCTCGTCCGCCTGACCGCCTCGGGCAGGTACGCCTGGGCGAGCAAGTGGAAGGCGTGGGACGACACGAAGGTCGCGGGCATCACGAGCACCGAGGGCCTCGCGCTCGACGGCGACGGCGACCTCTACGTCGCCGGCTACAGCTTTGACCCGAACGTGACCGACCAGCGCGGGTTCGTCCAGAAGCGCTCACCGGGCGGGAGTCTGCGCTGGGTGCGCTACTACCGGCCGGCCGGCGTCGAGTACAGCGCCTTCTTCGCGCTCGCCGTGAGCTCGGCCGGCCGCGTCTGGGTCGCCGGCAACGCCAAGCCCACGAGCGGCACCGACGACTGGCTGCTGGCCCGCTACGAGACGAACGGGACGCGCGCCTGGGTGAGCACGTACGACACGCCGTCGCACCTCGCCGACCGCGCCATGGCGCTCACGCTCTGCGGCACGAAGTCGCTGTTCGCCGCCGGCGTGACGGAAGGGACCACGTCGTACGACGACGCCGCCACGGCGAAGTACCTGCGGTAGAGCAAACGCGGCGACGGGCGACCGACGCCGCGGCCCGCCGACCCCAAGGACCTCAGGCCGGGTCCTGCGTCTGGACGCCGCCGTCGGGTCGGCGTACCACGCTTCGGGAGTCGTCGCCGTTGAGACGCCGCCGTGAGCCCGGCCAGGGGCTTGAACGGCTTGGCGATCTTGCCGGTCTGCGCGGGCGTCATGGTCTTCGGCTCCCTCGGGCCGGGCGCCCGGCCGCGCCACTCGAGCCGAATGACTGCGGGCGCCGCAGGCATCGTGTGGGCTACGAGGACCCGAAGGTGGAACCGGCGGGTGGCGGTCGAGCCGGCGAGGCGGCGCCGGCTGACGCCGACAGCGCCGCGTCAGAACAGGTCGGTCTCGACCACCTCGACGCGCTGCGCCTCTTCGATGCGCTCGGGGCAGTCGGCCGCAGTGATGTCGCAGAACCGGCACTCGCTCAGACTCGGCACCCTCGGCAGCGGCGCCTCACCGCCGACGCTCTCGATCGTCCGCAGGATCAGCCCCTTGAGCTCGCCGGTGAGCTTCTCCGGCGCGATCGCCAGCCGCGAGTCGCGGTACTGCACCTCGCCGCCGAGGCGCACGCCACGGCACGCCTGGTGGGTCAGCGGCAGCGCGAGCATGTACGTGAGGACCTGGAACGCGTCGGAGTCTCTGCGCTGGCCGGACTTGCAGTCGATGACGAGCCCGTCCCCCTCGCGCACGGCCACCAGATCGGCTACCCCGCCCAGCGTCGCCGCCCTGCCCTTGAGGCTGAACTTGTTTTGGTCTTCGACGTAGACGCCGTAGCCGGCGGCGCGCAGCTCCTCGGCGCGCTTGCGGACCATGTCGCCGTGCGCCGCCTTCCATGCGGCGAGGTCGAAGTCGCTCGGCACCTTGGCGTAGCCCTGGTAGTGGGCGCGGAACCACGCCGCCCACTCGCAGTGCTTGTCGGCGGCCAGCAGGCCGGTGATCCACGTCACCCAGATGTAGGAGCTGCTTCTCGGTTCGGTCATCGCCCCCCCACGGTCGATCCCTTCACGTCTCACGATCCAGTCGTTGTGAGACTACACGGTCCCGCGGACGGAGCGGTCGCGCGACGCCCGCGCGAGGAAGAATGTTGTCAGATCCGCAGTAGATCGACAGGCAGCTTCGACGCGGGGAAGAACACCTTCCCCACCTCGTGAAAGGCGATCGTCCCCTCGTCGCCGCACGCGGTGATTTCGTAGACGGCGTCGTGGGCAGGCCCGCAGTGGTCGAGGTGTGCGTGGGTGAGGACGATGGCCACGACGCCGGGCGCCGTGGGTCCCGCGGGGGGCTGATCGACGAGGCGGACTCTACCGGGAGGGCGTTCCCATGCTCGGTCGCCCTTCCGTGCCCGAGCGCGACCTGCCTCAAGCGGGCCACGCGCGCGGTCGATGACATGACCAAGCCGGGTGCCCGGTCCACGGCGCGCGGCGCGACGTCCACCCGAGGAGACAGGCCAATGAAGCTCCTGTTCTGCGACCGCGACGTCGCCAACGCGCTCTTCCTCGCCCCCGAAGGACCGGCACGGCTTTACGCGACCTTCGACTGGCGCACACACCTGGGCTGGAAGGGCGGGGCGTGGCTTCGGGCAGATGAGATCTGGGAACCGGAAGGGAACGATCAGCGAGACGACGCCGAGTCAGGGTGGTCAGAGTCAGACCCATGAAGCCCCTGCGGTGCAGCAGCTGCTCCGACGCCCACGTCAGTACCTCTTGCTCCCCGGGCCCTCGCCACCCCGCGCCGACAACTATGTCGCCTCGGGCCGCCGCTGCGGCCCCTGGGCCGCGCTCTCGCAGCTGATGTGAGCGACCCAGGGCCACTGCCGCACGCTGAACCCGAGCGTGCCCACGAAGTCGAGGAGCTCGCTGAAGTGCTCGTCTTCGGGAAAGCGGAACCACTGGGCGCCGAACGCGATGGCCAGCTCGAGCTCGTGCTCGCGACCCTCCCAGCCGAGAAGGGCGGCGAGCCTCCCGAGCTGTTCTGCAGTGACGAGCACGCCCGAAGCGGCCCGTACCGCCCCGGGCGGCAGCTCCGCGTCCTGAACGCCCGAGTCCCCGACGCTCTCCGCTGTCGAGTGCTCCACGTACGGGAGGCAGCTGACCCATGCCGCCGTGAGCCGACGCTCCCACAGGCACTCCTCGCAGACCGGGTACGCCTCCACACTCGGGTCGGGCTGCACCCAGGTGATGAACGGCCCGGCCGGCGGCAGAGAGGCGACCCCGATCTCGAAGTGGTCGAGCACCTGCGGCAGGTGTCGATGGCAGTAGACGCATCGATGCTTCACGTACACCCCCGGTTCGTGTCACCCGGCCGCGGAGGAGATAGCCGATGACTTGTCCGACGCTTCATGCCCGGCGTCCGTCTGAGGCGTCACGACGTCGCGACAGTCGTGGCAGAGCAGGACCTCCATCAGAACGGGATGTCGTCGTCGGGGTCGGTCCGGTCAACGGGAAAGTCGCCGAGGCCGACGTCCGGGCAGTCCGGCGGCGACCCGCCGTCGCCGGTCTCACCTACGTCGGGACCGGCCTCGCGCGACGCAATGAACTGCACGTTGCCGGCGACGATCGACACGGCCGAGCGCTTCTGGCCGTCCGCCGCCTCCCACTCGCGCCAGCGCAGGCGGCCCTCGATGGCGACCTGGCGCCCCTTCTTGAGCCACCTGGCGCAGCTGTCGCCCTGACTGCCGAAGACGTCGACGTCGAAGTAGTTGGGACGGTCGCGCCATGCGCCCGTGTTCGAGTCCTTGACGCTGTCGTTGACGGCGATGCGCAAGGAGCAGACCGAGCTGCCGTTGGGCATCGCCTTGAGCTCGGGGTCGCGCGTCAGGTTGCCGAGGACGACCACTCGATTGATGGAGTTGCCCACGATGACGTCCTTTCCGTGGCGAGCGAGCTCGGGTGTGCATCGGTCAAGAGAACGCCGCACCCCGCAGACGCGAGCCGGCCGCCCTCCCCTTGGCATCGCCCAAGAGTAGCGGCGCGACCGGACGGACGTATCTGCGGGAATCGGTCAGGCCCGGGACTGAGGCTGACCGCTCTCCCGCACGCACAGCTGTACGCCCAGAGCGCGTGACAGCCTGCTGACCGTCATCAGGGTGGGGTTGGCTCTCCCTCGCTCGATTCGGCTGATCTCGCTCTGTGGGACGCCGCTCACCTGGGCGAGGTGCACCTGCGTCCATGAGAGCGCCTGCCGGCGACGGGCCAGCTCGCGCGCGAGGCGGTAGTGGTCGCGGAACGCCGCGAGTTCGGCAACGGCCTCGGGGCCCTCCGCCTGTGCCTCGGCCTCAACCCGCCGAAGGAACTCGTCGAAGCGTGACACGCCAACCTTCCTCTCTCCAGCCCTGCCCTGGACCCTCGTCGATGGATGCGCTGATGGAGTATGGTTTATCGTACATATTTCGTCAAGTTGATCACCGGTCTTGTTGAGGTGGAGTCATCACCTGGACTTGAATTCGCGAAGCCGCTTGCGCGCCTCGCTGATCACCCGCTGCTGTCGCCGCGGCGAGGGGTCTCGACCCTTGTCGTAGGCAGCCAACAGAAGGATGACACGATCGCCATGGGCGTGGCAGAAGATGCGAAGCAGCACCTTCTCGGGCGGCGTTGCCAGCCCGACGTTCGAGGCCGAAGGTCCCCCACGGATGCTCCTGATCTCCTGTCCGCTATGCCGGAGCCGAAACTCGAAGAGGCCCTGTCCGAGGTGCCTGCCCCAAGGGCTGGCGCAGCCCGCCGGACCATCCACGGCGAGGACCATCTCCAAACCGGCCGCGGCCGCCCGCCTCTTGGTCGAGTTCAAGCCCTCCAGCCACTCCTCGACCGGCACGCGCCCATCCGGCGTCTCGTAGAACTCGATCTGCCAGCGGCCGGCCACTGCGCGAGTGTACGCGCGCGTGCGCTCAATCCCGCGTACGTCAACGGTGACAATTGAGGCGGCGCGTTCGGCGCGTCACGTCGTGACGCGCAGCCGACTCCTGAGCCCTTCGTTCGCCAGCACCACCAGCCGCTGCGTGGCGCGCGTGGCGCCGATGTAGAAGAGGTCGCGCTCGTGGTCGGTCTCGAGGCGGTCGATGTCGGTGAGCACGACGGCGCGCGACTCGAGGCCCTTGAAGCGATAGATGCTCGCGTACTTCGTCTTGCCCGAGCGCATGTCGGGCTCGTGCTGACCCGGCGGGACGAGCGGGGCGAGGCGGCCGCGCCATGTGTGGTGGGTGGCCGCGCCGTCGCCGCCCGCCGCCTCGCCACCCGCAAGCCCGCAGAACCCCGCCGCCGCGCAGGCCTGGTCGTTGTGCGGCGAGAGGACCACGACCTGCGGGCCGGTTAAGCCGGCGTCGTGCAGCTCGTCGAGCGCCTGCCCGAGCAGCTCGCACTGGTGGTCGGCGTCGCGGTAGAAGCGCACCACGGGGTCGAGGCCGTCGTCGGGCCGCGAGATCCTGCCCGACTCGTCGAGGTCGACGCCGCGCGCCAGGGCGAGCACGCGCGGCGTGTTGCGGCAGTTGGTCGAAAGGTCGGTGATGAAGGCGCTCGGGCAGCGCCGCTGCAGGTCGTCGAAGGCCAGGTCCGCGGCGTCGAAGATCGCCTGGTGGGCGAAGTCGCCGAAGATGCGGAAGCGGCCCTCGGCGAACCCGCCCTTGAGGCTCAGCTCGAGCACGTCGAGGTAGCTCTCGCGGAGCATGTCCTGGCCCTCGTCGAGGATGAGCTCGTCGAAGGCCTCTCCCCCGCCGGGCACCAGTTGCCGCAGGGCGCCGGAGCCGTCGAGCAGGCGCTCGTGGGCGGCGGCCGGCAGTTCCTCGTTCCAGAAGGCGGAGTCGTCCATCTTCTCCTCGGTGAGAGCCACGTCCCCCAGGCGCCGCATGTACTCGTGGATCGTGAACACCGTCGTCCCCTCGGCCTCCTCCTCGAGCCACTTCGCCAGGGCGCGGTTGAAGCAGAGGAGCAGGACGCGCCGGCCGGCGGAGGCGCTGCGGCGGGCCTCCTCGATGGCAAGGACGGTCTTGCCCGTGCCGGCCGACCCGTCGACGATGACGCGCGGGTTGCGCGCGAACTGGTCGAGGACGGCGAACTGCTCCTCGGTGTAGCGCTTGACCTCCTCGTCCAGGCGGCGCGCCCGCGCCTTGGGGCTCTCGTAGAACTCGAAGTCGGGGCGCAGGACGCGGATGAGCTCGTCGCACTGCGCGGCGGTCGGCTCCCCCTCCTCGGGGTGGAACCAGCCTTGACGCAGCTGCACGGTGCGCTCGCGGGCGCGGTCGAGGACGGCGGCGATAAGGTCGGAGATCAGCTGGGCCTCGAGGTCGCGGCGGTCGATGACCTGCCAGTCGTGCCACTCCTCGCTCGTCAGGCTGAAGTCGAGGACGGGGAAGCAGACGGCGGACTGGAACGGGATGCCCTTGAGGTGCGCGCGCTTGCGCTGCAGGCGCTCGCGCAGGCTGTGCATGGCCTCGGAAGCCTGCTTGAAGGGACCGCGCGGATCGCCTTCGGCGTCCGCGCCGTAGTACCACACCCCGCCCGACCGCCGCAGCGTGTGACAGCCCTTCACCTCGAGGCACAGCACGCCGCGCCCCGGGACGACGCAGACGAAGTCGATCTCGCCCTCCATCTGGCGGCGGTGGTGGGCGACGTCGAGGGAGTGGAGGACGGTCCAGCCGGAGGTGTCGAGGGATGCGGCCTGCGCCGGGACGGGTCGGCCGCCACCGGCCGAGTCCGCGGCGAGACGCTCGAAGACGAGCTTCTCGCCGTCGCTCGGCGTGTCCGGCGGGATGGTCGGCGGGATCAGGCGCATGCGGCGCCCGGCGCAGGGCCCGGAATGACGTCACGGACGGCGTTCATGATCACGTTTTCGCCGCCGTGACCATGTTTCCGGCCCAGGCTCAGCGACGCATCTCTCGCAACCGCTCTTCGTACCGCTCTCGCCCGACGCTCGGCGGCGTCGCGCTGTCAAAGACCAGGAAGCCCTCGTCGTCCTCGAGAGCCCCACTCGCCACCATCTCAAGCGTGAGTCTCGCCGTCGACATGACCGCCAGTCCGTGCACCTTGGCTGCGAAGTCGGCTCCCCAGTCGTCGTCGATCACCACGAGGTCCGCCTTGCGGTGTGTCGCCATCAGCACCGTGGCGATCTCGCCCGAGTGCGCGCGCTCGTGTTCGCTGACGGCGCGCTTCAGCTCGAGCACGCGAGTGAACTCGGGCTTGAGGGCGTCGGGCAGCTGGCCGGTCCGCTTGGGCCACTTGCCGTGGCGGCGCACGACGGCGCCGTCCCGCGCAAGGTAGTCGTGAAGCTGCCGGAACTCGCGCCTTGCCGCGAGCCGCAGCAGCTCCCGTTCGACCTCAGGCGTGACGCGAGCGCGGTCGCCAAGGTAGGCACGCAGCGCGGGCAGCAGACCGGGCCGTGCGAAGTGGCAGAGCACGCTCGCATCGAGCAGGATGTCGGACGCCGACTGCGAGCGCACACGGCATCAGTAGTCCGACTCGTGGCTGCCGGCCCGAACGCCGCGACGTGCAAACTCGGCCTCGATCACATCGGGGCCGACCTCGAGCAGCCGGGCGACTTGCCCGACGCTGAGGAGGCCGCGCTCGTATGCCTGGGCGCCGTGCGTCAGGGTCGCACGCGGGAAGCGCGGCAGGCGTCCGTGCGCTCGAGTCAGGGTGTCCTCAAACTCGCCCAGCCCGAGACGGCGAGCCAGGCTCGTGTGTCGAGCCTCGACGATCTGCGCCTTCAACGGCTCGACCTTGCCGCGCCCAAGCCGCCGCGCAGCCTGCAGTCGGTACAGGGCCACCTCGGCGCTGACGTGGAAGTAGTCGGCGAGGCGCACGACGGTCTCAAGATCGTCGGGCGGTTCGCCGACGGCTTCGAGCCACCGCCGCACACCCGTGAGCGGCGCCAGGAACTCGGCGGCGAACCAGTCGGCCTGCACCTCGGCGGGAGGCCGCGCTCGCCCGCCGCCTCCGTCGCCGAACACGTCCCTCACGTAGTCGACAGACCCGGCGTGACCAAGGTCGACGTGCCCGAATTCATGGGCCAGGGTGAAGCGCTGGCGCGCGGGTACGTCCACGCCGTTCACGAAGATGAAGCTGCGGTCGTACTTGCGCCCTTGGAGGCCCGCGAGTCCCGAGGGCAGCTCGAGGACGGTGACCGGGGTCCCACCTAAGTCCTCGACGACGACCACCGCATCGGAGAGCGGCGCTTCGAGCCCGAGGCCCAGCCGAACGCGAGCGGCGCGAGCCGCTGCCTGCCCCCTCTCGCGCTCGGCGACGAAGCTCATCGGCCGACGGTCTCGATCTGGAGCATCGCGTCGATGAGCCGCGAACAGTGGTCAATCGCGGCCTGCGCAGCCACGTCCGAGGCCTTGCCGCGCTGCACGAAGGCCGGTTCTTCGTCGAAGAGCAGCGACTCGACGCGCACGCCCAGGTAGTCGGCGATGTCGACGAGCTCGGACATGTTGAAGGCTCGCTCGCCAGCCAGGGCACGGCTGAGCACGGACGGCTGCAGACCGACAGCGTCAGCGAGCTCCCTCTGGGGACGCTCGCCGAGCAGCGCGGCGATGCGCGCGCCCACCTCTGTGTCTGAACGGATCTTCACGGCCCCTCCGTGGAAGCGTTGCGAAGTCATGGTGCGATTATCGCATGGTCAACGCCATTCCCGCAAGAGGTCGTGCGGTTTACGATTGCCGTCAGCGCCCGGGCGAACGCCGACGGTCACGCAGGACTCGCGGGCGCAACGGTCACGAGGCAGGTGGCCGCCCCTCGAGTGTCCACAGAAGCGCCTCGAGATACGGCCGAACGACGTTCTGCACTCGGTCGACCCCGGCGTACTCCATGATCTCGCCCGGCGTCGTGCGGCGCGCCCCGGTCGATCTGGACCGACTGCCCGAACGTCCTCTCGTTACTCAGCCGCAGGCGAGTCGCCAGAGTCCAGCAGGTTGACGACGAGCCGGATCATGAGGTCCTTCTGGCGCGGATGGCTCTCGGCGACCAGAAGGGTCAGCGCCACGACGGCGTTGTCCGCAAAACGTGGCGCGCCGTCGGCCCGCCACAGCATGCCGTTGCGCGCGAGGTACTCCAGGAACAGCAGGGCGCCGATGCGCTTGTTGCCGTCCGCGAAAGGATGGTCCTTGATGACGAAGTAGAGCAGATGGGCGGCCCTGGATTGCGCCGACGGGTAGAGCGGCCGCCCATCGAAGGTCTGGTCGAGGCCCTGGAGGATGCCCGCGAGCTGGTCGCCG
>DDYF01000031.1 GCA_002347645.1 Thermoleophilia bacterium UBA2241
ACAACTTGACGCACACAACCCGGTCAAGTCCCCGCGCCACTCAGTTCATCGAGAGCAGCCGCTCGTACGCGACCGGATCGTAGCCGTTCACGGCCTTCGCCTCCGCGCAGTGGCCGCACGTCGTGAGTGTCACCATCAGCACCGGTGGTGTCGCCACCCGACGACCTCCTCGTGCATCGATTGCTTCGACCGAAGATGTTGTACCCGGTTCGTGCCCCGCTGCAGCTCCGAGTGGCGGACGGTCCCGGGCGGCGGGCGGCGACCGGGGGTCAGCCGCCACCCGCGAGGCGGGCGGCCCGCAGCCGGTCGGCGAGGTCGCAGGCGCGGCGGTAGGGCGCCGAGGCGGCGCGGATCGCGGCGTCCAGGATGAGGCAGCGGCCCGACGCCGAGTCGTAGCGCGGCCAGTGCGGCAGACCCGCCGCGGGATCGCCGCCCGCGGCGAGGGGCTCGCCGGCGCCGGCGGATGCAGCGTCCCCGGCGCCCCCCTTCCCGTTCGGGTCGCCGTCGCGGGCGAACGACACCCAGTAGCGCATCATGGCCGCCGACAGCTCTCCTTCGACGCCGGCGTGCACGTCGAGCGTGAGCGCCGAGTTGCCGAAGACGTACGGCAACTCGAGACCGTGGAAGGCGCCGAGGTCGCCGGCCACCGGCGGGCGGCGCGCGAAGTGGTACAGGTACGTCGCGCCGCCCGCCCGGGCCACCGAGGCGGCCGCGAAGCGCGCCGGGGCGACGAAACCCATGACGGTGACGGCTTTGCTGAGCGCCGCCGTCTTCGGACCGTCCGGGGCCGCCGGGAAGAGCGCCAGCACCTCGTCACCGTAGGGCTCGTACAGGCGGCGCACGTAACGCACGAGCTGCGCCGGCGTCTGGCCGCGCATGCCCAGGAGGAACAGGTTGGCCTCGTCGGCGTTGGCGCCGACGAGCAGGTCGACGTCGTGGATCTCGCCAGCCGCGAAGAGCGCCGCCGGGTCGCCGGGCAGCACCACGCCGTCGACCACGGGGCCGAAGCCGATGCCGCCCGGTCCGGTCTCGACGGCCTGCGCACCGGCGGCGAGCAGGCGCTCGACGGGGACGGCACGCAGTGCCGCGACCTCGTCGGGCGCCGCCTCGCATCCGAGGCGTCGCGACACCTCCTCCCCGGTCTTCTCCGCCTCGGCCAGCGAGCGCACCGCGTCCATCCCCGCGCCCCGCGAATCGAACGGCCCGCTCTGGACGATCGCCCGCGCGAACAAACCCTCCGCGCGCGGGCTCACCATCAGGTCGCAGATGCTCATCCCCCCCGCCGACTCGCCGAACACGGTCACGTTCCCGGGGTCGCCCCCGAAGCCAGCGATGTTGTGCCGCACCCACTCCAGCGCCGCGACCTGGTCCAGCAGGCCGTAGTTCCCCGAGGTCCCGCGCTCGTCCTCGTCGCTGAGCTCGGGATGAGCGAAGAAGCCGAGAGGCCCGAGCCTGTAGTTGACGGTGACGATCACAGCGCCGAGTCGTGCGAGGTTGGACCCGTCGTAGAGCTCGAGGGAGCCCGATCCGCTGGCGAAGCTGCCGCCGTGGATGAAGACCATGACGGGGAGGGCAGTCCCGGCGCCTCCCCTCAAGGCCGGCGTCCAGACGTTGAGGTACAGGCAGTCTTCACTGGTCTCACCGACGTCGAAGGCGGCGATGAGGTTCATCGCGCCCGGCTGGGGACAGGACGGCCCGTCGTCGTCGCAGGATCGCACGCCGTCCCAAGCTTCTGGAGCCTGCGGCGGCCGCCAGCGAAGGTCACCGACCGGCGGCGCTGCGTACGGGACTCCGCGATAGACCCACAGGCCCTGCGCCTCCCGGCCGGACACGAGCCCGGCGGTGGTCTCGACCACGCCCGCGCGGCCCTGGGGACCGCATCCGTCGCCAGCCCCGCACCCCGACGCCGTCAAGTAAAGGAGCGCGAAGACGACGGCGAGGAGCGCCGCCACGCCCGCGCGTGAGGTCGCGCGCGTCCTCACGCGTGTCGACTGGCGCGACACCGGCCGGCCGCCTCTCCGGAGTGCGTTCATCGCCTGTAGGGTACACCGAGCGCGACGACCGGCAGCGGACCTGGGAGGGCCCGACGGACACCACGCTCGTGTGGCTGCGCCGCGACCTGCGGCTGGCCGACAACCCCGCTCTCGCCGAAGCTGTCGCGCGCGGCGAAGCCGTCGTCCCGCTCGTCCTGTGGCCGGACCGCGGCCCGGTCGGCGCCGTCCGCGCCTCGCCTGATGCCGCACGCGGTGGTCGGCTCGCCGGCGCCGTGCGGGCGCCCGGCGGTGCGGCTCGCTGGTGGCTCGCGCGGTCGCTGATCTCGCTTGACAGCGACCTGCGGCGCCGCGGCTCGGCGCTCGTGATACGTCGCTACGCGGCGACGCCCGAAACGGCCGCAGCGGCCGTCGTCGCCTGCGCGAGGGAGGCGGGCGCGCTCCGCGTGGTCTGGGTGCGCGGCATCGACCCGCCGCAGCGCGCCGAGGACGACGGCGCGCGCGCCGCGCTGACCGCCGCCGGCATCGAGCCGATCGTAGTCTCGGGCGGCACGCTTCTCGTCGAGCCCGACGCCGTGGAGACGGCGCAGGGTCGCCCCTACCAGGTCTTCACACCGTTCTGGCGCACGGTGAGCGCGGACCTGCCGCCGGCGCCGCCGCTGCCAGCACCGGAGAAGCTTCCGTCGCCGCGCCCGCTGCCTGCCGGCATCCCTCTCTCTGAACTCGAGCGTGAGGCCGTGAAGCCGTGGAGCGCGGGCTTCGACGGCGCGTGGCAGCCGGGAGAGGCAGGCGCTTGCGCCTGCCTCTCCCGGCTACTCGACGCCGTCCTTCCCGACTACGCCGACGACCGCGACCGGCCCGACCTCGAGGGCAGCTCGCGCCTGTCGCCGCACCTCCACTGGGGCGAGCTGTCTGCGCGACAGGTGTGGCACGCCGTCGCCGGACGCCTGGCCGAGGTGGGACTCGAAGCGGAGGCCGCCATCGGCCCGCCGTCCTGGAGAGAAGAGCGCCAAGCAGGGGGTGGCGGCGTGCGCGCAGGCTCGACCGTCCGCGGGCCCTCCCTCGGTGGCGCCGGATCCGCCGCCCTCGCCGGCGGCGCGGCCGCGTTTCTGCGCCAGCTCGGCTGGCGCGAGTTCGCCCACCACCTGCTGTGGCACTTCCCGCATACGGTCGACCGTCCGCTGCGCGAACCGTTCGCCGCCTTCCCGTGGCGCGAGGCGCCCGACGACCTGACAGCCTGGCGGCGAGGGCGGACGGGCTACCCGTTCGTCGACGCGGCGATGCGCTGTCTTTGGGCCACCGGCTGGATGCACAATCGGGCGCGCCTCGTCGCCGGCTCGTTCCTCGTCAAGGACCTTCTGCTCCCCTGGCAGGACGGCGCGGTCTGGTTCTGGGACACGCTCGTGGACGCCGATCTCGCGAACAACACACTCGGCTGGCAGTGGGTCGCGGGCTGCGGCGCCGACGCCGCACCCTACTTCCGCATCTTCAATCCAGTGGCGCAGGGCCGGCGGTTCGACCCGGACGGGGCCTTCGTGCGCGCGTGGGTGCCCGAACTGGCCGGTCTGCCCGACGCCTGGATCCACGAGCCCTGGAAGGCGCCCGCCGACCTTCTCGCCGCCGCCGGCGTGCGCCCCGGCGAGACCTACCCGACGCCGGTCGTCGATCACGGCGAGGCCCGCTCCCGCGCGCTCGCCGCCTACGAGGTCGTCAAGCTCGCGCGCTGACGCGCCGCCCTTGTGACGGCCGCGCGCGGCGCGACCGTCAATCCAGCGGCACGATCCGCGGCTCGGGTGTCCCGTCGCGCACCGTCACCAGCGCGACGCTGCGCGGCAGCCCGAAGCGCGGCCGGCCCGCGTAGCCGGGGTTGAGGAACAGCCGGTCGCCGCGCCATTCGATCGCCGCCCTGTGGCTGTGCCCGCTGACGACCATGCCGATGCGCTCGGCGTCGAGATCGCGCAGCCCGACAAGGCTCGTCCCGATGTGCCCGACGAGGACACGCAGCCCCGCCACCGCGACCACCGCGTCCCACGGCAGCCGGTCGAAAAAGTACGGCCGGTCGACGTTGCCGCACACTGCCGTGACCGGCGCGAGCAGACGCAACCGCTCGACGACGTCGAACGTACCGAAGTCGCCGGCGTGCACGATGTGCGCGACCCCGGCGAACAACTGGTCGAGCTTCGACTCGTAGTGCGAGTGCGTGTCGGAGACCACGCCGATGAGGGGCAGGTCGTCGACGTGCGCGGTGTCGGGCGAGTCCGGCATGGTGGGATAGTATCGTGAGAGGGCGAACGGAAGGGAGACGCGCGATGAAGGGGCTGGCCGGCAAGCGAGTCGTCATCACCGGCGGCACGAGCGGCATCGGCGCCGCCACGGCGCGGCGCTTCCGCGACGAGGGCTGCGAGGTCGTCGTCCTGGCGCGCCGTTCCGGACCGGGCGTCATCACCTGCGACGTCGGTGACCGCGCGCAGGTCGACGCCGCCTTCGAGCACATCGGCGACCTCGACGTGCTCATCGCCAACGCCGGCACGAGCGTCCGCACCCCCGCCGTCGACATCACCGCCGACCAGTGGGAACAGGTCGTCCGCACGAACCTCAGCGGCGCGTTCTGGGTCGCGCAGGCCGCGGCCCGGCGCATGCTGCTCGGCCGCGGCGGCGTCATCCTCTTCACCGCGTCGACCAACGCCCTCGTCGGCTACCGCTACTACGCCGACTACAACGCCACCAAGGCCGGGCTGGTCGCGTTGACCAAGTCGCTCGCCCTCGAGTGGGCGCCTCGGATCCGCGTCAACGCCGTGTGTCCCGGCTACGTCCTCACGCCCATGCAGCAGGCCGAGTACACGCCCGAGATGCTCGAGGCCGTGAACGCGCGCATCCCGCTCGGCCGCCACGCGACGCCGGAGGAGCTCGCCGGCCTCTTCGCCTACCTCGCCTCCGACGAAGCGGCCTACTTCACCGGCTCGGTGATCGTCATGGACGGCGGCGAGACGGCCGGCAGCATCGTCAGCGGGCCGGGTGGCCCAGGAGCCTGAGCGCCGGTCCGAGGATGCCTGCACTCCCGCCCACCCTCGTCCGCAGCTTCCGGCGGTGGTACGTCGCCCTGCCGGCCGCTCTCGCCGCAGGGTGCGTCGTCGCCCTCATCCTCAGGCTCATCGCGACGGGGCGCACTTGGGAGGCCACGGGCCAGGGCATCGGCCTGCTGCTCGGGGTCGCCGGCCTCGTCCTGGGGATCATGATGGCGTACGGCGGCCGCGGCACGATGGGCGACACGCGCAGGGACCCGCGCGGCGAGCGGCGCCGCGGCGTCGTCCACCCCGCGCGACCCGTCCTCGGGTTCGCGGAGGCTCTCTTCTGTCTGCCCACGGTCATCGCCACGCTGACGATGTGACGCCGGCGGCGGGCTCTCAGCGCAGCCACCCCGGCAGTTCGTACCGCGCCAGCACGTCGTCGACCGTCTCGCGCCGCACGACGGCGGCCGCGTCCTTGCCGTTGACGAGCACCACAGCGGGCCGGGCCATCGAGTTGAGGCTGGCGTTGAACGTCTGCGCGTACGCGCCGCAGGCGAGCGCGGCGACGACGTCGCCGCGCGCGACGGCCGGGAACGGATAGCCGAGCGCCAGCTCGTCGTCGGTGCAGGTCGGGCCGAAGAGCTCGGCGGCGCCGGCCGCGGGCGCGTCCACGTCGTCGGCTCTCACCCAGCGGTACTTATAGCCCTCGATGCAGGCGCGCAGCAGGAGGTGCTTCTGGGCGTCGGTGACGACGAAGCGGCGGCCGTACTGCTCCTTGACCCACTGGACGCGGGCGAGCAGCACGCAGGACTCGCCCACGAGCGATCGGCCAAGCTCGAAGATCACCAACGGTCGCGGGACGCCGGCGGCATCGAACGCGGCGCCGAGGGCGCCGAGCTGGACTACCGCGAACTCCTCCGGCGACGCGATCTCGTGCGGCTGGTCGTCACCCGACTCCGGGTCTGACGGGTAAGCCCAGCCGCCGCCCACGTCGAGCACGCCGGGCACGAACCCCGTCGCCTCGCGCAGACGGGCGACGGCGCCGACCAGGTCGCGCATCGTCGCCGCATGGTAGTCGGGACGGTTGATGAAGTAGCCGATGTGGTGATGGTAGCCGCGCAGCAGGAGGCGGTCGGGCGCGCCGAGGGCGCGCGTCACCGCCTCCCTCGCCTCGTCCTCCGTGAACCCCCAGACGGTGGTCAGCACCCGGTCGGCGATCTGCGGCCCCTCGGGGCTCACGTTCGCGCGCACCTCGTCCATCGGGAGCTTGAGGCGGATGAACGCCTTGGCGGGCGCGCGACCCTGGTCCTCGCGCTGCGCCCGGCCCGCCACCTCGAGCAGCAGGTCCAGCTCGCCCGGGTTGTCGAGCGTCACCGTGATCCCGTGCCTGACGGCGAGCTCGAGCCACTCCTCGGTCTTGGCCTGACCGTTCATGACGAGCTTGTCGCCGGGCACGCCGGCACGCAGCGAGGTCTCGACCTCGCCGGGGCCGAAGGCGTCGCCGCCGGCGCCCTCCGTCGCCAGGATCCGGCGCACGGCGAGGATCGGGTTCGCCTTGACGGCGTAGTAGACCTCGACCGGGTCGTACGCGGCGCGCACCGCAGCCAGCGTCCGCCGGTAGCGCTCGCGGATCGAGTTCTCAGAGATCGCGAAGAGCGGCGTCCCGAAGCGTTCCGCCAGCTCGACCGCCGGCACGTCCTCGACCATGAGCTGCACTGCCATCGTCCCTCCGTCTGTCGCCCACGGGCGCCGGGCCGGCTGCGCCGCCGGCGCCCGCCATCGTCGTGTGGGACGACTCTATCGCAGGGCGCTTCACTCGTCCGTCGGCGGCGAGCTGGCGAACACCAGTGCCTCGGCCCCGAACTCGTCATAGAGCGTCAGCGTCCCCGCGACGACCTCGTAGGTCGCCGCCGCCTGCAGCAGCTCGAGGTACGTCTGCTCGGCGCGCATGGCCGGGGCGGGCCCGGCCATCATGGTGCTGACGATCTCGCCCGTCGAGAACTCGCCGGCAGGACCCGTCGTGTAGGGACCGCCGTAGGAGTTGACGGCGCTCTGACCGCCGACCCGCCCGTCGTCGAACTGCGCCGTGATGGTGAAGTCGGCGGGGTCCTGCGCGCTCTCGCTCCAGCGGGCCAGCCGCCAACTGGTGCCGTCAAGCGCCGTGGGGTCGGCCTCTTCCCCGCCGCAACCCGCGGCGCTGACCAGCGTCGCCAGCAGCAGCGCCGCCGCGCCCATGCTCGTGAGCATCGTCACGAGCGAGCGCCCTGTGCGAAGTGGTGACGCCATCGCGATTCCTCTCGTCGTCGGGTGCCCTGCGTCGCTCGAGACGGGGCGGCGCGTCGCCGGGTTCGCCCGCCGACGGCCCTAGAGACGCTCGAGGGCCGCGAAGATCCTCATCGTGGCCTCGCTCATGCGGTCGAACTGGCGCTCGGTAGGCAGCTCGTCCCTGAGCAGCGACTCGACGACGACGGTGAGGGCCCGGTTCGCGTCGAGCGCCGCGCCGGCGACGTCGAGCTCCGTCTCGAGCACCCCGTACCCGTGCTGCCGGCCGGCGACGAAGAACGCGACCCGCCCGCGAAGGAACCCGTCCAGCGCCTCCAGCCGCTCCAGTGCCTTGACGAGCACGCGCTCGTGCCACGGCGACGACATGCCGGTGTCGGCGAGCTGCCGCACCGGCCCGTCCGCCGCGGTGAGGAACCGGACCATCGCCAAGAGCTCGTTCGCCGCGTCCGGCAACTCGAGACGCGCGAGCAGCCGCTCGGCGCTGCGCGAAGACTCCGGCGCCAAGGTCGCGTCGGCGACCCGTTCTCGTTGTCGCAGGCCAATGTCACCGTCCATGACCGTTGATAGTACCGCCCTTCGCCGGGACGGTCCACGCCCCGGCCTGCAGAGGCCAGAGCACGGGGCAGGGAGGGTCCTCCCAAGGAGTAGACTGCCACCGGAGCCGGCGGTCGACGGAAGGAGCCTCATCATGGACGAGCAGACCGGGATGATCGCAGTCACAGGAGGCCGCGTCTGGTATCGCCGCCTCGGAGGCGGCGACCGCCTGCCGCTGCTGATCCTCCACGGCGGGCCCGGCGCCGCCTCGTACTACCTGGAGCCGTGCGCCGAGCGCCTCGCCGAACGGCGCCCCGTCGTCGTCTACGACCAGCTCGGGTGCGGCCGGTCCGAGAAGCCCGACGATCCTTCGCTCTGGACGCTCGACCGTGCCTGCACGGAGGTCGACGACGTCCGCCGCGAGCTGGGCCTGGAGCGCTGTCACCTGCTCGGCCAGTCGTGGGGCGGCTGGCTCTCCATCGAGTACCTCACCCGCGGCACGGACGGCGTCGCGAGCGCGGTGCTCGCCTCCACGTCGGCGAGCCTGCCCCAGTTCGTCGGCGAGGCTCAGCGGCTCATCCGCGAGATGCCCGAACCGGCCCGCTCGACGATCATCGACCTCGGGGCGCGCGGCGCCTACGACGACCCAGCCTACCTTGCGGCCGTCGGCGAGTTCTACAAGCGCCACCTGTGCCGCCTCGACCCCTACCCCGAGTTCATCACCCGCTCGCTCGACGAGATGGACGGCAACCAGGTGTACCTCACCATGAACGGGCCCACCGAGTTCGACGTCATCGGCTCGCTTCGCACCTGGGACCGCACCGCCGACCTGGGTCGCATCACCATGCCCGTGCTCGCCACAGTAGGACGCTACGACGAGATCACGCCGGCGTGCTCGCAGACCATCGTCGACGGCGTCCCCGACGGCCGGATGGTGGTCTTCGAGCAGTCGGGGCACTTCTCGCACGAGGAGGAACCCGAACGGTACGCCGAGGTCGTGTCCGCGTTCCTCGAGGAGGTCGAAGCTCGAGAGGCGTGAGCCGCAGACCCGTGGGGAGACCCAGACCGCAGGGAGACACGGCGTCGCCCGGCGTCGCCCGGCAACGTGAGGCGACGCAGCGCGAGACGCCGCAGTTGACACCGGGTAGGAAACCCCTGCAAGTAAGTTGGTAGCGGCGGTAGGACTCGAACCTACGACACGCGGACTCGTCAGGCCTCGTGTCCAGCGTCCGGCTACGTCTCAGTCCGGCGGCGCTAGTCTCAGCAAATCACCCTGCCTAGCAGGCCTTTCGTGGTGCGTTCGTCTCGCGCGTCCCGCGCGTCCGGTTGGGCGCGGCTCTGTTCGCAGCAGTCGCGGAGTACAAACCGGAGTACAGCCCTTGCCGGTCCCCCTCCGCCCCGCCGCCTTGCCGGGTTCGCGGGAGCGGAGGCGGGAGCCGGCGGGGCCACGGGAGGCACTACGATGCCAGCGAAAGACCCCCGCGACCCGGCGCGTGCCGTCGATTGCGACGACGACTCGCGCGTCCTCAGTGTACCTGAGGCTGTCGAGTACATAGATCGGCACTTCGCCGCCCACATCGAAGGGATCACCCAACACCCGCTCGTCTCTGAGCGCCAGGTACGCCGGCTGCTGAGTTCAGGAGCGTGGCCGTGTGCGCGGACTTCTCGTGGCAAGCTCGGCATCACCTTGGCCGACATTGAGGCGATGTTTCAGAGAGGGCGGCCGTGATGGCCGCTCTCTCTCCCTACCGTGGTCGCTAGGACGCGGCGGGCTGCGCGGGTGGGCCGGCCTCCAACTGGACGATCATGTAGCTGCCACGTCCGTTCTGGTTCTCCACGATCTTGACGCATTGAGTAACACCGAACGTCACCATGGTTGCGTGGAAGGCAGACAGGACGGCCTCCTGCAGGTCCTGGTCCTCTTCGAGAGGCACAACCTTGAGACCCTTTTCCCGAGCCTGAGCGATTGTGATGGGCCGAGCGTGGGTCTTGTGAGTAGAGGCGTTGGCCAGCCACGACGCGATGGCGCCTCCGGGCCTCTTCGATTCGTCCTCAACATCCGCGAACATGTAGCCGTTCAGCCATTCCTCTACCTTGTCGCGAGCTAGCTCAGTAGTGGTCTGGCACATCGTGAGGAAACCGTGTGGGTAGGCTTGGGTTTTCGTCACCCAAAGCACTGCAGTGCTCGGGTCTGCAGCTACCTCCCGCTTCGCCTGCTTGAACTCATCCAGAATGGCTTGCGCCGGTGCGGTGAAAGCTCCGGTCGGTGTCGGGAAGGTCACCTGAGGGTCGATGGGGCCAATAGCGGAGTGCTTGCCCATCACGATCTCATCGCACGCGCACGCAATCATCGTTGCCGCCGACATGGCGTTCTGCGGGATGATGGCGCGGATATGGTTGTACTTTGCGCGCAAGTACTGGACTATCTGGTCTGCGACTTCCATCGAGCCACCGGGGCTATGCAGAATCAAATCGAGGGACTCACCCTTCAGGCCGTGCAAGGCGGACATGAATCCTTGGACGTCCTCCAGCGTGAGAGACATGAAAGGCCCCGGGATACGAGGACTCTTGTTCGCGGCGAATGCACTCGCATAGAGCACTGTGTCTCGCCCGGTAAGGCGCGCCAGTTGTGCCAGGTACGAGCGGCGGACTTCATCCTGGGCTTGCCCCTTCTTGGCCAAGATTTCCTGTCGGATCTCATTGGCTGCCGGCATTGCCCGCTCCTGAATGCGAGATGGTCACTGTGATGTTGGATACTTCTGCGACGCTGGATTGCACTTGCAGAATCTGCTGCATTAGGCCAGGCGGGATGCTCTCGTTCATGCTTTCGAGCAACTGCTCCCGCTGATCCTCGAGACTCTCCTTGTTGTGCCGTGACGGCATAGTGCCCCCCTGCGTCATGCGATTTGGCTGTGTTCGTGCACCTAAGATGCGAGGCAAACGCTAAATCTAGTCTAATCCTCCGCCACACTTGGAGTCGATGCATACACCGTGATGGCAGCGGCGCACCGCCAACCCGCTTACGTGCCGAACGGAGCGATGTTCGCCGCTACCTGCCTCGCCGCCCCGAGCGCAGCTCCGCTCGGCGCTCGTTCCGGCCGGCGAGAAAGGCAGCCTAGTAGTGTCCCGGGTTGTGT
>DDYF01000022.1 GCA_002347645.1 Thermoleophilia bacterium UBA2241
GCACACAACCCGGGACACTACTCTTGACCGGCGCGAGCGCGGGGGCGGCGACAAGGTCAGACCTGGTCGGGGTGGGCGGATTTGAACCGCCGACCTCTCGGTCCCGAACCGAGCGCTCTACCAAGCTGAGCCACACCCCGACGGGGAAGGGATTATACGGGAGAGGGCGGCGGAGGCGCTACCGACCGCCGCCCGCGAGAGCGCCCGTTGGGGGCGGTGTGTCACTACGTCGTGCGGCGACCCCCCGGCCCCTCGCCCACTGTGCGCCCGAGCGCCGCCAGCAGGTCTTCTATGCTCTGCGCGATGGCCTCGGCGGTCTCGTGAACGGCCGCCTTCTCGGGGTAGATCTCGTACTTGGCGCGATACTCGGGCGGTGTGAGGTTGGGCATGACGACGTTGGCGCCGCGGGAGAGGCCGTGCGTGCGCCCGGCTTGCTTGTCGACGAGCGACAGCGCCGTGGTGGCCGGCAGGTTGGAGTCGGGGCGCGCGAGGCGCGTGAGAGCGAGCACCTTGCACGTCGTGAGCTCGTCGTTGGCCGCCTGGTCTGCCGGCCAGTCGCCGGCCGCCAGGCGGCCGGCGAACTCCTCGCCCAGCGGCGTCGCCGGGTGTGGCAGGTACGGGCCGATGCCGATCATGTCCATGTCCATGTCGCGGAAGAGATCGATGTCGTCGGCGATCGAGGCGTACGTCTGGCCGGGGATGCCGACCATGATGCCGGTGCCGGCCTCGTACCCGAGGTCCTGCAGGGTGCGCAGGATCGCTAAGCGGTCGCTGACCCTGTTCCCCAGGTCGGGGTGGATGCGCCGGTAGAGCGTCTCGTCGGAGGTCTCGAAGCGCAGCAGGTAGCGGTCGGCCCCGGCTTTTCGCCAGGCGGTGAGATCCTCGTCGGGCCGTTCGCCCAAGCTCAGTGTGACGGCGAGGCCCGCGTCCTGCTTGATGCGGCGCACGACGTCGGCGACCCAGTCGGTCTCGAGGCCGTAGTCCTCACCAGACTGCAGGACCACGGTGCCGTACCCGTAGCGCCTGGCAGCCCGGGCGCAGTCGACGACCACGCCGGCCGGCACCCGGTAGCGTTGCACGCCGCGGTTCGCGGCGCGGATGCCACAGTAGGTGCAGCCGCGGGCGCAGTGGTTGGAGATCTCCACGAGCCCCCGCAGGTGGACGGCGCGGCCGACGTAGCGTTCGCGCGTCTCGTCGGCCGCCTCCCAGAGCTGGTCCAGGCGCGCTGGGTCGGTCTCGCGCAGCCAGTGCTCGAGGGCGTCGCGAGAGAGTGCGCCGGCGACGCCGAGGGCGGGGGCGTGGGACGCGGCGGAGCTCATGGTGACAAGGCGGGGCGCGGCAGAGAGGACGTCATGGCGGCAGTGCGCCCGTTCAGCACAGCTCGTCGACGGCGGCATTCTCGGGCAGCCCGGCCGTGACCGGCTCGGCTGCCTGCGCCGCCGCCGCGTGGGCGTGCGCCGCCGGCGCCTTGAGCGCCTGACGGTACACGTCGAGCGCCGCCGGGAAGGGCTGCAGGGCGCGCTCGAAGATCCCCAGGCTGTAGGCGATCACGAGCCCATAGTTGGTGAGCGGCACGCCGGCCTCGCGGGCGCGCATGATGCGCGCGAGCATGGCCCGCCGGTTGAACGTGCAGGCGCCGCAGTGCACGACGAGGTCCCAGCCGGTGAGGTCGTCGGGGAAGTCGTGTCCCTGGACGTGGTGGATGTCGAGCTTGCCGCCGACGTACTGGGTGAGCCAGCGCGGGATCTTCACGCGCCCGATGTCCTCGGCGATGGGGTGGTGGCTGCAGGCCTCCGCGATGAGGACCTTGGCCCCGCTCTGCAAGTGCTCGACCGCGAGCGTGCCCTCGACCTGGCTGGCAAGGTCGCCTTTGAAGCGCGCGAACAGGATCGAGAACGAGGTCATGGGGACCTGGGGCGGGGTGTCGGCGGCGACCTTCAGGAAGGCCTGCGAGTCGGTGACGACCAGCTTCGGCGGCACCTTGAGCCCGTCGATCGCGTGCCCGAGCTCGCGCTCCTTGACGACCAGCGCCATGGCGTCCGAATCCATGAGGTCGCGGATCGACTGGACCTGCGGCAGGATGAGGCGCCCGCGGGGGGCCTCCTTGTCGATCGGCACGACGAGGACGGCGAGCTCACCGGTGTTGACGAGGTCGCCGAGGATCGTCGGGTTGTCGATGAAGTCGGGGGGCGCCGCGTCGAGCAACGCCTGGCGGAAGTCGAGCACGCCGCGCCGCTCGTGCGCCGCCGTCAGCACCGGCGTGAGCTTGAGCTCCTGCAGGCGGGGCACCGGGGCCGGGCGCTCGTGCAGGTCGACCTTGTTGAAGACGACGACGACCGGCGTCTTGCGCTCGAGGAACTCGTCGAGGATCCCGTCCTCGTACTCACCCCAGGAGCCGGCCTCGGTCACGAGGACGCCGAGGTCGGTGCGGTCGAACACCTGCATGGTGCGCCTGGCCCGAAGCGCGCCGAGGGCCCCGACATCGTCGATGCCGGCGGTGTCGATGAACAGCACGGGTCCGAGGGGGAGGAGCTCCATCGGCTTCTCGACCGGGTCCGTGGTGGTCCCGGCGAAGTCGCTGACGATGCTCACCTCCTGACGGGTGATGGCGTTCAGCAGGCTCGACTTGCCGACGTTGCGGCGGCCGAAGATGCCGATGTGCAGCCGCATGCCGCGAGGTGCGTCCATCAGACCCATGACCGCACCTCGATCCCGCGGCCGTCATTGTCAGAGCAGGCCTGCGGCCCGCCGAGCGCAGTGTGCAGCCGCATGCCGCGAGGTGCGTCCATCAGACCCATGGGGTTCCTTTCGTCACTGTCGCGTCTGGGCCCGTGTTCGACGTCAGTCCAAGCCGCGGCCGAGCGGCTGCGGTGTCCCGAGCCGGCAGACGGCCTCCGGAGTCAGCAGCTCGTCCAGCTGCTCCTCGGTGAGCACGCCTTCGTCGATCACGACGTCGCGGATCGTGCGCGCGGAAGCCTGTGCCGCGGCGACGAGGGCGCTCGCCCCGTCGTAGCCGAGCGCCGGCACGAGCGCGGTCGCGACGGCGCTCGATGCCTGCACGTGGGCCTTACAGCGCTCTTCGTCAGCCTCCAGGCCCTCCACGCAGTTGCGGCGCAGGGTCTCGTCGGCGCGCGCAAGGAGCGTGAGGCTGTCGAGCAGGCAGGCGGCGACCAGCGGCAAGAACGGGTTGAGCTCGAGGGTGCCCATGCCGGCCGCCAGGGCGATCGTCTGGTCGTAGCTCATGACCAGGAGGGCGACCTGCGTCACGGCCTCCGGGATCACGGGGTTGACCTTGCCGGGCATGATGCTCGACCCCGCCTGCCGGCGCGGCAGCCGGAGCTCGCCCAGCCCGGCCTCAGGGCCGGAGCTCATGAGACGCAGGTCGCCGGCGATTTTGAGCAAGGTGGCGGCGTGCGCCTTGAGGATACCCGACACCTCCGGGAACACGTCGGCGTTCTGTGTCGCCTCGATGAGGTTCTCGGCCCGGGCGAAGCCGATCGAGGTCAGCTCGCGCAGCGCGTCGACGACGCGGAAGATGTACTGCCGCGGCGCGGCGTACCCTGTGCCGATGGCCGTGCCTCCCAGGTTGACGACTCGCAGGCGCTCCTCGCACTTGTAGATGCGCCAGCGGTCGCGGTTGAGGGCCTCGGCGTAGGCGCCCATCTCGCGGCCCAGCGTGGTGAGGACGGCGTCCTGGAGCTGCGTGCGGCCGACCTTCACGACGTGGGCGAACTCCTGCTCCTTGGCCTGGAACGCCTCCTGCAGGGCGACCACTCGCTCCTCGAGGTCGTGCAGCAAGCCGATGGCCGCAAGGCGCAGCGCGGTGGGGTACGTGTCGTTCGTGCTCTGGTGGAGGTTGAGGTCGTCGGCGGGGGAGACATGCTGGTACGCGCCCAGCGGTTCGCCGAGCAGCTGAAGGGCGCGGTTGGCGAGCACCTCGTTGACGTTCATGTTGGTGCTCGTCCCCGCGCCCCCCTGCAGCAGGTCGACGACGACGTGCGCGTCGAGCAGGCCGTCGGCCATCTCGCGGCAGGCGCGCTCGATCGCCTCGGCCTTCGCGTCATCGTCGGACCAGGCGCCCAAGGCGCGGTTCGTACGCGCGCAGGCGAGCTTGACCATGCCGCATGCGCGTACGAGCGCGGGGTGGGGCGGCCGGCCGGCGAGCGCGAAGTTGTCGAGGGCGCGCTCGGTGTGGATGCCGTGCAGTGCGCCCGCCGGGACGGGCGCCTCGCCGAGGAGGTCGCGCTCTATCCTGTGCTCGCCGTCGTCCACGGTCGGATCGTCGGGAGGGGTCGTCGCGTGCGTCGTCAGTGTCCGAACACCATCGTCTGCACGTCGACGCCCTCGATGGCGCCGACCTTGGCGGCCATCGCCCCGGCCTCGGCCGACGAGCCGAAGAACTCGATGAGCACGACGCCGCTGGAGGCGCACACGTTCTCGCTCACGTCGTGCAGACCGATGCGGGTCTTGATGTTGCAGCCGTACTCGGTGAACACCTTCTGCACCTCGACCGCTTCCTTCAACCGGTTGGTGACGTGGATGCCGAGGATGATGTGCTCGTCGTTCATGTCGCGTCCTTTGCTCGTGGGCGGGGTCGGTTGAGTCTACCGTCAGCAGAGCACGTCGCGCTCGCCGGCACGCACCTTGGCGAGCATCGTCTCGGTGTGCGCCCGGCGCACGGGATCCATCGCGGCGGTCCTGTCGTCGATCAGCGTCTCGCCCACGGCGCGCGTCGTCTCCGACCCGTAGTCGAGCAGGTACTCGAGGAAGGTCGAGAGCGCGTTCGGGTCGCAATGGTGCTTGATGTCGCCCGGCTTCGCGAGGTCCATGAAGTCCATGCCGGTGCGGCCCAGGCGATAGCAGGCCGTGCAGAACGAGGGGATGTAGCCGAGCTCCGCGACGTCGCGGATCACCTCGTCGAGCCGGCGGTGGTCGCCGAGCTGGAACTGGGCGGCGTCGAACTCCTCGTCCTCGGCGTAACCGCCGGGGTTCGTACGGCTGCCGGCGGAGATCTGGCTGATCCCGAGCGCGAAGGTCTCGCGGCGCAGGTTTGGGGTCTCGCGCGTGCTCATGATCATGCCGGTGTACGGCACGGCGAGGCGAAGGATGGCGACGATCTTGCGGAAGTCGATGTCGCTGACGGGCTGGGGCGGGTGGCTCGCCATGTCCGAGCCGGACGCCGGTTCGAGGCGCGGCATGCTGATGGTGTGCGGGCCGACGCCGAAGGCGCGCTCGAGCTCGCGGATGTGCTGCAGCATGGCGAGGAGCTCGAAGCGCCAGTCGTAGAGGCCGAAGAGGACCCCGATGCCGACGTCGTCGATGCCGGCCTCCATGGCGCGGTGCATGCCCGTGACGCGCCAGTCGTAGTCGCGCTTCTTGCCGCCGACGTGCACTGCCTTGTAGGTCTCGCGGTGGTAGGTCTCCTGGAAGAGCTGGTACGTGCCGATGCCAGTCGCCTTGAGGGCACGGAACTCGTCGACCGTCAGCGGTGCGACGTTCACGTTCACGCGACGGATCTCGCCGTGGTCCTTCTTGACCGAGTAGATGGTCGCCACCGAGTCGAGGACGTACTGGAAGCCCTGCTTCGGGTAGGACTCGCCGGCCACGAGGAGGATGCGCTTGTGCCCTTCGTCGACGAGCAGTTCCACCTCGCGACGGATCTCGTCCTGAGTCAATGCGCGCCGCTTGAGCTCCTTGTTGCGTGCGCGGAACGCGCAGTAGAGGCAGTCGTTCGTGCACATATTGGAGACATAGAGCGGCGCGAAGAGCACGAGGCGCGCGCCATAGATGGCGTCCTTCACGTCGCGCGCCGTGGCGAAGAGCTCGCCGAGCAGCTCCGGGTCGCTGATCGAGGACAGCACGGCGACGTCCTCCATCTCGAGGCCCTTCAGGTCGCGCGCCTTGTCGAGGACCGCGCGCGCGTGACCGGCATCCTTGTCGGTCGCCGCGCCGAGCGCTTCCTGCACGCGGCCTTCGTCGATGAATTTTCCTGTCTCGACCGTGCTCATTGGCTCACTCCGTTCTTCGCGTCTGCGTCGTCACACTCCGGCGTCGCCGGGATCTCGATGGTGAACTGCGCCCACTCGCCTTGCTTCGACTCCGCCGTGATTCGTCCGCGGTGCAGCTGGACGATACGCCAGGCGTTGTACAGGCCGACGCCGGTGCCTCTGACGCCCTTGAGCTCCGGTGTGTCGAGGCGCGAGAACCGGCGGAAGAGCTTGTTGCGCTGCGCGGGCGAGAACCCCGGCCCCTCGTTCCACACCGCGATGCGCAGGGCCTCGGGGCGGACGTGGCGCGAGGGGGTGATGTCGAGGGTCACGCGCACCTCGCCGCCCTCGCGCCCGTACTTGATCGCGTTGTCCAGCAGGTTCACGAGTACGATGCGCAACAGCCCCGGGTCGCTGCATACCCGTGGGTGCTCGCCGTCCGCCGCGACCGTGAGGCTCATGCCGCGCGCCTCCAGCTGAGGGCGCACGACGTCGATCGCGTCGTCGAGGACCTCGCGGCTGACGTCGACCTCGGCCTGCAGGTGCGCCTCGAGCTCGCCCCCCTCGATGCGCGCCAGGTCCAGGTACTCGCCGACGAGCGCGAGCAAGTAGTCACCCTTGCGTATCAGGCGCTCGAGCTTCTCCTTCTGCTTGGGCTGGAGGTCGCCGAGGTAGCCGTCGGCGAGGATCCGCGCGTCGGTCACGATGGAGGCCACGGGGCTCTTCAGCTCGTGGCTGACGAAGCCCAGCATCTGCATGTAGGCGGCGTTGGCCTGCTCGAGCTGCTCGATGCGCCAGGTCTTCTCGACCGCCTGGCTGAGGCGCTCGGTGATCGCCATCTGCAGCTCGATGTGCCGCGAGCGGTACGTGTCCGGGCGGCGCGAGCTGCGGAAGATGAAGCCCACCACACGTCCTTCGACGCTGAGCGGGCACGTCAGGTTCGAGCGCACGCCCTCGCGTACCAGCAAGCGCGTGGAGTTGCTGCGCGGGTGCGCCGCCAGGTACGTCTGCAGGTCGGCGATCAGGCGCGGGCGACCGGTCTCGAGGACGGTGCGCAGCGAGCTTCCGCGCAGCGCCTCGGAGTAGTCCTTGTCGATGACGAGCGGGGCGTACGAGGCGCGGTTGTAGTACGAGGTCACGCGCAGGCCGTCCGGGTCGACGAACGCGAGGCCGATGCGGTCGCAGGGGATCAGGCTCTGCGTCGTGTCGAACAGGTAGTCGACGATCGCGCGCAGCGAGGGCCGCGCGGCGATCTTCTGGTTGACCTGGCGCAGGAGGGCGCGCTCCGCGGCGCTGATGGGCTGGGGCGGGCGCTCCTCACGGAACGGGTCGACGAAACGGACGGCTGTCTCGGGCGTGCGCTTGCGAGCCAAGTGACCTCGACGCGGCGGCGATTCCGGGCACGGGCAGGGCACCGCGAATCCGGCCCGTGGTGGTCTTGTACCCACGCGCAGTCTAGCGGAAGCGACCGCAGACCGCTCACAGCGGGGGAGGGCGCCGTGCGCGCGCACGGCGCCCTCCCCCTGCCGCTCACTCCTGCGGGATGTGTCTGCCGCGCGCGGTGTACTCCGTGTGCAGCAGCTTGTGGGCCTTGTGGCCGCCGGGTCCGTCGGTCAGGAACTCCGCGTACGTGCGGGCCACGGCCGGGTTCTCGTACGACTTGCGCACGCTGTACGCGTGGTCTTCGGCGTAGATGGCCTTGGCACGCGCGGCGCGGATGGCGGCGTTGGTCGGGATCGGCTGACCGCCGCCGCCCAGACAGCCGCCCGGGCAGGCCATGAACTCGATGAAGTGGCACTCGCTGAACTTGCCGCCGGCCTTGATGTCGTCCATCACCTTCTTGGCGTTGGCGGTGCCGTGGGCGACGGCCACCTTGAGCGTGGCGCCGTTGAGCCACTCCCAGTCCGGGACCAGGTGCGCGAGGATCTCGGGCACCGGACCTACCTTGGGCACGGTGATCTCCGCGTAGCGCACGCCGTCGAAGCCGCGCACCGGCACGATGTCGCCGTGGTCGTAGATGCTTTCGACCTTCTCGCCGGTGACGAGCTCGATGACCGTGCGCAGGGCCGACTCCATGACGCCGCCGGTGGCGCCGAAGATGACGCCCGAGCCGGTGGCGGTGCCGAACGGGTCGTCGAAGTCGCTCTTGGGCAGGCTCGGCACGTGCAGCCCGGCCTCCTTGAACATCTTGCCGAGCTCCCGCGTCGTGAGCCCGTAGTCGACGTCCTGGTAGCCGGAGTCGTGCATCTCGGGGCGGTTGCACTCGAACTTCTTCGCCGAACAGGGCATGAGCGCGACGCTGACGATGTTGCCGGGGTCGAGCCCGAGCTTCTCGGCGTAGTACGTCTTGATGAGCGCTCCGAACATCTGCTGCGGACTCTTGGCGCTCGAGGCGTTCGGCAAGTACTCGGGGTAGAAGTGCTCGAGGAACTTGACCCAGCCCGGCGAGCAGCTCGTGAACTGTGGGAGGGCGACGTCCTTGTGGCCCAGCACGAGCGCCTTGTACAAACGCAGGATGAGCTCGGTGCCCTCCTCCATGATGGTGAGGTCGGCCGAGAAGTTGGTGTCGAAGACGTGGTCGAAGCCGGCGCGGCGCAGGGCGGTGTTCATCTCGAACGTCACCGGCGTGCCCGGCTCGAGGCCGAAGAGCTCGCCCATCGCCGACCGCGGCGCCGGGGCGGTCTGGATGACGACGTGCTTCTCGGGGTCGTCGATCGCCGCCCAAACGGCGTCGGTCTCGTCCTTGGCGTACAGGGCGCCCACCGGGCAGCGGTTGACGCACTGGCCGCAGTTGATGCACACGACGGAGCCGAGCGGCCTGTCCTCGTAGGTCTCGATCGACACCCTGTCGCTGCGGCCGATCGCCTCGAGGACACCGACCTCCTGGATGTCGATGCACGTGCGCACGCACCGCCGGCAGCGGATGCACTTGTTCATGTCGCGCATGACGGAGTAGCTCGAGTGGTCCTCCGCGACCAACGGCTCTTCGGGGTGGCCGAAGGCGAAGTCGTTGATGCCGTACTCCTCGGCAAGGGACTGCAGCTCGCAGTTGCCGTTGCGCACGCAGCTCGTGCACTCGCCGAAGTGCTCGCTCAGGAGCAACTGGAGCACGTGACGACGCGCCTGGCGCACCTTGCGGGTGTGCGTGTTGACCTTCATCTGATTGACGACCGGGAACGTGCAGGCCGGCTGCAGGAGGCGCTGGCCCTCGACCTCGACGACGCACATGCGGCACACGCCGGCGACGTTGAGGTCGGGATGGTCGCACAGGGTGGGGATCTGGACGCCGACGGAGCGTGCGGCCTCGAGGATCGTCGCCCCGAAGGGCACCTTGGCCTCGACGCCGTTGATCGTCACCGTGACCTGCGCGCCGATAGCGTCCGGGCTCGTCGTCGGGATGACGCGCCGGTGCTGTTGCGACAGCGGCGCGCGATGGATGGGGGTCGTGGGGTGGCTCATGCTCACTCCCCTCGTCACGCGCTCGGGGCGCGGTCGTGGATCTCGTCGCCGAAGTGCTCCAGGATGGAGAGGAAGGCGCTGGGGCTTGTCTGTCCCAGGCCGCACTTCGACGCGACCATCATCGTCTGGCCCAGCGCCTTGACGTCGGCGAGGAACTTCGGCGGGCAGGCGCCCTCCTTGAGGAGCTTGACCGCCTTCAGCATCTGGGGGTTCCCGAGCCGGCAGGGCGTGCACTGCCCGCATGACTCCTCGACGAAGAACTCGAGGAAGTTCTCGGCCACGTCGAGCATGTCGCGCTGCGGCCCGATGACCATGACCGAGCCGCCGGTGGGGATGTCTTCGAACGCCAGCCGGCGGGCGAACTCGCGGGCCGGGACGCACACGCCCGACGCGCCGCCGATCTGCACCGCCTTGGCGCCCTCGCCGCCGACCTCCTCGAGCAGCGCGGCGACGGTGATGCCCCAGGGGAACTCGTAGACGCCGGGCTTCTCGCAGTCCCCGGAAACGCTGAAGAGCTTGTAACCGGTCGACTTGTCGGTGCCGAACGCTTTGAACCAGTCGACCCCTTTGGCGAAGATCGCCGCCACCGAGGCCAGCGTTTCGACGTTGTTGACGACCGTCGGGTTGTTGAGCAGGCCGGCGACGGCGGGGAAGGGGGGCCGGTTGCGCGGCTCGCCGCGGAAGCCCTCCAGGCTCTCGATGAGGGCCGTCTCCTCGCCGCAGACGTAGGCGCCGGCACCCATCGCGACGATGATGTCGAAGTCGAAGCCCTCCACGCCCATGATGGACGTGCCGAGGACGCCGCGCTTGCGACGTTCCTTGATGACCTCGTTGAGATGTGGACGCAGGTACGTGTACTCGGCGCGCAGGTAGACGATGCCCAGCGTCGCGCCGATGGCGCGGCCGCCGATCGTCATGCCCTCCAAGACGAGGTCGGCGAAGCGTGAGAGGATGACCCTGTCCTTGAAGGTGCCGGGTTCGCCTTCGTCGGCGTTGCAGATGATGTACTTGAGGTCGCCCTTCTCGGCGGCGCAGAAGTTCCACTTCATGCCGGTGGGGAAACCCGCGCCGCCACGGCCCTTGAGGCCGCTCTGGCTGACCGCGTCGATGATGTCGGGGCGCGTCATGTCCAACGCGGCCCTGAGGCCGGCGTCGCGCTCGATCGTCGCGTACGTGAGGGCATTGCCCTGGGAGTCGATCGTCTGGGCGCTCACGCGTCTGCCCTCCCTTCGTCGGCGCGGCAGGCGGCGACGATCGCGCGTGCGTCGTCGGGCGTCACGCGCGTGCGCACCTCGTCGTCGACGAGCAGGGCCGGGCCTTGGTCGCACATGCCGATGCAGCTCGCCCATTCGAGCGTGACCTGGCCATCGGCGGTCGTCTCGCCGAAGCCGATGCCGAGTTCGTCGCACAACGCGTCGGCGACCGCGTCCTTTCCGGCGAAGTCGCACGACAGGGTGCCGCACAGTCGGATCACGTGCGCGCCCTGGGGCGCGCCGTGCAGGAAGGCGTAGAAGGAGGCGACGCTGTAGACCTCGACCGGGTGGATGTCGAGCATCTCGGCGACGACCTGCATCGTCTCGGAATCGAGTTCCCGGTGCCGATGCTTGATGTCCTGCAGGATCGGGATGAGGGAGCTGCGCCCCGGGCCGAGCTTGTCGACCAGACCGGCGATCTCGACGCGCAGCTCCTCGGTCTGCGGCGCGACCATCAGCTCGCCGCCTTCTCGAGCAGCCCCTTGACCTTGGCGACGAGCGTCGCGGGTTCGACGGGCTTCGACTGGAACTCGTCGACCGGGACCATCTCCTCGTCCTTGTCGATGTTGAGCCCCATCGCGGCGTTCACGCTGGTGAGCATGATGATCGGCAGGGTGTGACCCGCCTTGCGCAGCTCGCGCGCCATGTTGAGCCCGTCGTCCGGCTCTTCCATCATGACGTCGAGGATGAGCAGGTCGGGCTCGGACTCGTCTATCCGGGCCAGACCCTCGGCCCGGTTGGGTGCACCCTCGACTTCGTAGCCCTCACGCTCGAGCACGAGCTTGCCGGCCTCGATGATGTCGGGGTCGTCGTCGACGATCAGGATCCTGGGCACCGCACACTCCCTCTTTCGCTTGCCTTCCCCCATGGCACGGCGCGCGGCGCGCCGGCCCTTCCGGCGGCCGTGTCGCGATGGTTCGTGGTGAGGCGTGCCGGCGCGAGCCGGCGAGGCGACGTTCGGTCGCGGCCAGTCGATCCACGGATGCCACGGTGCAGCACGGCCTCGATCAGTCTCGATTCTCGCCTGTCGGGCCCCTCGGCGCAAGTGGTGGCGAGGGACCGGGGTCGCGCACCGATGGGACCGGACGGCGGCGGGGAGAGGAAGTCCCCGGCGGGCCGTGCGGCGTCAGCCGGCCGGCGTCTCGCGCGCTTCGGCGGCGCGGGCGTCTGCTGTGGCGCCCTGCACGTCGTCCGCCCCGGCCGCGGCGGGCGCGTCGTCTGCCTCGGCGGGTACAGGCGCCGGCTTGGCATCCTTGAGCCTGACGGTGAACGTGCTGCCCACGCCGGGCTCGCTGCTCACGCCGGCGTCTCCCTCGTACATGCTCGCGATCTTGCGCACCGTCGACAGGCCGAGGCCGCTGCCGAGGACCTTGACGGTGTGCTCGTTCTTGATGCGGGTGAACTCGCGGAACAGTTTGGCGGCCTCTTCCGGCTTGAGACCGATACCGGTGTCCGACACCGCGATCTCGACGCCGTCGGCCGTCCGTGCGAGCCTCACGTCGACCCGGCCGCCGTCGCGGTTGTACTTGATGGCGTTCGAGATGAGGTTGTTGAACACGATCTCGACTTCACCCGCGTCGGCCATCAGCTCGACCTCGTTCGCTGCGTCGAGCTCGACGGTCACGTTTCGGCGCGCGGCGTCGGTGGCGAAGAGCTCGATCGAGGCGCGCGCCAGTTCGGGCAGGTCGAGCCGGCGGATGGCGCGCTCGCGCTGCCCCGACTCGATGCGTGTCAAGTCGAGCAGGTCCGAGATCAGCTTCTTCATGCCGTCGACGCGCACGATGCTGCGCTCCACCATGGCGAGGTTCTGGTCGGCCTCCGTGGTGGCGAGGATGTTGAGGTAGCCTTCGACGGCGTTGAGCGGTGCCTTGAGCTCGTGCGCCAGGACGCTGATGAAGTTGAAGCGGACCTGGCGCTTCTCTTCCGCCAGCTTGCGGGCCTGCCGGCTGAGGATGAGCTGGCTGGTCGCCTTGCGGATCGCGTAGCGCAGTTCGTCGGGCGTGAAGGGCTTGGCGAGGAAGTCGTAGGCGCCGAGCTTGGTCGCCTTGACCGCCGTCTCGAAGGTCGCGTAGGCGGTGATCATGATCGTCAATACATCGCGCCCCGTGCCGCTGAGCGCGTCGAGGACGTCCATGCCGCCGATCCCGGGCAGCTTGAGGTCGAGGAGGAGGAGGTCGACCGCGCCGCCTTCGCTGAGGTGGACGAGGAAATCCTCGCCGCTCGTGAAGTAGCGGTACTCGTAGGTCGCGTCGACGAGGACGTCGGGGACGTGCACCTCGTACTTCTCGACGATGCGCCGAACGCCCTGACAGAGCGCCTCCTCGTCGTCGACCATGACCACGTGGAGGGCGACCTCCTGCGGGTCCATGAGCGTCTCCTGGCGTTCGGCGTCGAGCTTCCCGGTCATGCCGAGGTCATCTCTTGGAGGCCGAGCGCCGCGCCCGTCTCGATCTCGTGCCGCGGCAGGGAGATCGTGAACGTCGTGCCGGTGGGCCCCTTGGCGGGGTCGGCGTTCGACTCGACGCCGATCTGGCCGCGGTGCATCTTGACGATGCCGTGCGACACGGCGAGGCCCAGCCCGGTCCCCTTGCCGACCTGCTTGGTGGTGAAGAAGGGGCTGAACAGCTTCTCCAGGTGCTCGGGGGCGATGCCCGTCCCCTCGTCGGCGATGGTGAGGAGGACGGTCTCGTCGGTGCCGTCGAGGGTGATGGTGATGCGCCCTCCGTCGGGCATGGCGTGCTGGGCGTTGGCGAGCATGTTGGTGACCACCTGGACGATCTGGTCGCCGTCGATCTCGGCGATCGGGTCCGTCATCTGGTCGTCCACGACGATCTCCACGTCCTCCTCGCGGGGGAAGGCGCGCAGCACGTCCTTGACCAGGGCACCGAGATCGGTGGGCTGGCGCACGACGCGGCTCTGCCGGGCGAAGTTGAGGAGCCCCGAGATGATCTTCTTGCAGCGGTTCGCCTGGTTGACGATGAGCTTGGCGTCGGCGGTCACCATGGGGTCGTTGTCGCACTCCTCGAGGAGGAGGTTGGCGTGCAGGAGGAGGATGCCGAGCGGATTGTTCACCTCGTGCGCGATGCCCGCGGCGAGCTGGCCCATACTGGCCAGCTTCTCGGACTTGACGAGCGCCTCCTTGGCGCTCTCCAGCGACTGGTTCGTCTCTTCGAGTTCCTCGACCGTGTCGCGCAGCCGCTCAACGGCGTACGGCAGGCACATCTCGACCTCGGCGAGACCCTGCCAGATGGCGATGGCGTGCTCGCGGCAGGAGTCGTAGCCGCAGGCCCCGCAGTCGAGGAGGTCCTCGGGCGTCTCCTTGCCCATCCGCACGAGGATCTCCTGCAGTTCCTCGTCGGGCGGTGCCTCGTCGAAGCGCTGGTCGAAGGCGGCGAACGTGCGCGAGAGGTCGAGGTCGGCGAACTCGGCCATCGCCGCCTCCCAGGCGGCCTGGTCGAAGGTGGCGCGCCGTTCGCGTGCGGTGCGGCTCACCTGGGCGCGGCGGGCGAAGACCGGGTCGTCGCAGGTGAACCCGGCTCCCATGATGCAGCCGTGACAGCACAGGATGTCGAGCAGGCGAGCGTCTGTGGCGCCGCTCTTGAAGTCCTCGATCGCGGCGGCGAAGTCGTGGCGCCCGTCGGCGCTGACGATGTCGCCGGTGAGCAGGTCCTCGTTGAGGCCGGCCGCCTGCAGGAGGCCGCGCGTGAGTGGGAAGAGTTCGCCCAGGCTGCCGTGCGGCGGGTCGAACTCGTCGTCGGCTGAGGCGCGGGCCGCGAGGTCGATGCCCTCGCGCGCGAACATCGCGCGCAGTTCCGCGTACGTGAGCACGGCGTCGACGTCGCCCTCGAACTGCTCGTAGGACGCCTCACCCTTCTTGGCGATGCACGGCCCGATGAAGACGAGCTTCGGCTCGGGGCCGAGCCTCCGCCGCAGCGCGCGGGCAAGGGCGATCATGGGAGAGACGATCGGCGTGAGGCTGCCGAGGAGGTCGGGCTGGTACTTGCGGACGTACGAGACCACGGCTGGGCAGGTCGTCGCGACGTAGCGCCCCTCGCGATCGCCGGCGAGGAGGTCGGCATAGGCGCGGGCGACGAGGTCGGCGCCGAACGCGACCTCGTGGACAAAGTCGAACCCGAGGTCGCGCAGTGCCGCCACCAGCGTCCCGGTCGTGCACTCGGTGAACTCGGCTGGGTAGCTGGGGGCGACGATCGCGGCGACGGGTGACGGCGCGCCGAGCAGCGCGTCGGTGACGGCGATGCCGCTCAGCACCTCCTTGGCGTTCTGGCTGCAGACGGTGACGCAGTTGCCGCAGGCGATACAGCGCGTCTGGATGACGCTCGCCTGGCCGTCGCGGATCTCGATCGCCTTGACGGGGCACTCGCGCACACACGTGTAGCACATGCGGCACTTCTCGCGGATCGTCGTGACGAGCTGCTTGTGCGCGACTCTGTCTTCGTTCATGGAGCGCGGCCGTCCGGCTCAGTCCGCCGTCTCGAGGAGCTCGGCCACCTTGGCGAGAAGGGCGCGGGCGTCGATCGGCTTGTCGAAGTAGGCGTTCACGCGCATCTTGGCCATGTCTTCCGCCGAGCGCGGACGGAAGTCGAGGCCGAGGGCGCTGGTCACTGAAGTCGAGATGATGATCGGCACGTCCGCCGTGCGCGGGTCGTCCTTGAGCGACGCCGAGAACGCGAAGCCGGCGTCGAGGCTCTCCATCATGAGGTCGGTGATGATCAAGTCGGGCACCTCGTCGGCGATGCGGATGCGCGCCTCATCAGGGTTGGTGGCCTCGGCCACGCGGTAGCCCGCTCCCTCGAGGATGATGCGGTTGATCTCGAGGAAGTCGTAGTCGTCGTCGACGATCAGGATGAGTCTCTGTCGGTCACTCACGGTCGTTCACCGTTCGTCGCCGGTCCGCCGTCCGTCGGCCTGCTCTGACCAGTATAGCGGGCAGCCGCCGCGGCCCGCCCGTCGTCTGGCGTGCCGGCCTGGAGGCCCGGTGGGCCGAGGTCTGGGGGCGGGGCGCCTGACGGCGCCCCGCCCCCAGCGGCCCCGGTCCGCCCGCGTCTCAGACGCGCTCGTGCTCGTAGTAGTGGGTGTGCAGGAGGTCGTGCGAGAGCTCGCCGCACGGCGCCCCGAGGTACTCCTCGTACAGTGCGCAGACGGCGGGGTTCTCGTGCGACTGGCGCAGCTCGCGGCCCTCGTCCTCCTTGTAGATGGCCTCTATGCGCTTGCGGCGCACCTCGTTGGTGGTGAAGCGCGGTTGCCCGCCGCCGCCGATGCAGCCGCCGGGGCAGGTCATGACCTCGACGAAGTGGTATTCGGCCTCTCCGTTCCTGATCTGGTCGATGACCTTCTGGGCGTTGCCCAGCCCGTGGGCGACGGCGACCTTGAGCTCGGCGCCCTCGAGGAAGGCCCAGTCGCCCTTGGCTCCCGTGACCTTCACGCTGGCGGTCTTCACGCCCTCGAGGCCCGCGATGGGCTCGACGTGGAGGTTGGGGAAGGGGAAGGGTGCCGAGTCGGTGACGATCGCCCAGGCGGTGCGAAGGGCCGCTTCCATGACGCCGCCGGTGTTGGCGAAGATGTCCGCCGCTCCGGTCGAGATGCCGAGCGGAGCGTCCATCTCCTCGTCGGGCAGGGCGCGGAAGTCGATGCCCGCCTGCGTGATCATGGCGCCGAGCTCGCGCGTCGTCAGGACGATGTCGACGTCCTGGACGCCGCTGTCGTTCATCTCCGGTCGCGCCGCCTCGAACTTCTTGGCGGTGCAGGGCATGACCGAGACGACGACCATGTCCTCGGGCTCCACGCCGATCTTCTTCGCGTAGTACGTCTTGGCGACGGCGCCGAACATCTGCTGCGGCGACTTGCACGTGGAGAGGTTGGCGAGCATGTCGGGGTTGAAGTGCTCCATGTAGTTGATCCACCCCGGAGAGCAGCTCGAGAACTGCGGCAGGGCGACGCTCTCGCCGTCGACGAGCGCCTTCTTGAGGCGTCCGAGCAGCTCGGTCCCCTCCTCCATGATGGTGAGGTCGGCGGTGAAGTCCGTGTCGAACACCGCGTCGAAGCCCATCCGGCGGAGGGCGGCCACCATCTTACCGGTCACCAGGGTGCCCGGGGGATACTGGAAGCACTCACCAAGCGCGGCGCGGATCGCCGGGGCGGTCTGGACGATGACCGTCTTGGTCGGGTCTTCGAGCGCGTCCCAGACCTCGTCGATCTGGTTGCGTTCGGTGATGGCGCCGACCGGACAGACGGCAGCGCACTGGCCGCACTGTACGCAGACGGCGTCCGAGAGGTCTTGCGCGAACGCGGGCCCGATCAGGGTCGCGAAGCCACGCCCCTGGGCGAACAGGGCGCCCACGTTCTGCACCTCGTTGCACACCGTGACGCAGCGCCGGCACGAGATGCACTTGCCGGTGTCGCGGACGAGTGCCGGCGTGCTCTGGTCGACCAGCCGCTTCGTCTTCTCGCCGGTGTACTGCAGCTCGCCGATGCCGAGGTCTTCCGCGAGCGTGCGAAGCTCGCAGTCGGCGCTGCGGCTGCAGACCTTGCAGTCGCCTTCGTGCTCGCTCAGGAGCAGTTCGACGACCGTCCGGCGCCCAGAGCGGACCTTGCCGGTGTTCGTCTTGACCACCATGCCCTCGGTCGCCGGCTGGGTGCACGACGCGATCAGCGTCTTCGCCCCTTCGACCTCGACGAGGCAGACGCGGCAGGCGCCGATCGCCTGGACGTCCTCCAGGTAGCAGAGGGTGGGGATCTTCACGCCCGCCTGGCGGGCGGCCTGCAAGACCGAGGTTCCCTCGGGGACCTCGACCTTTATGTCGTCAATCGTCAGCGTTGGCATTCTCAGCTCCTCACCCTTGCGAGCAGTACTTGCCGTAGTCGCAGCGCAGGCAGCGCCTCGCCTCGGCGACGGCCACCTCCGCTGCCCAGCCGAGCTCGACCTCGTCGAAGGTCGTGCGACGGCGTTCGAGCGGCAGCTCATCGACCTCGGCGCGCGGCGTCTCCGACGGGTCGGCGTCGGGGTCGAAGGCGGTCTGCACGTCGACCTCGCGGCGCCAGAACGCGTGGTTCGCGCCCGTGAGCAACTCGTCGATGCCGACCGCCGCTTTCTCGCCGGCGCCGATGGCGGCGACGACCGAGGCCGGACCGGTGACGTCGTCGCCGCCGGCGAAGACCCACTCCTCGGACGTGCGACCCGTGGTCGGGTCGGCGGCGAGGTAGCCGCCGCGGCTCGTGTCGAGCTTCGTCCCGTCCATGACCGCATCGGCGTCGAGCCACTGGCCGATGGCCGCGATGACGGTGTCGGCCTCGACCATGAAGTCAGCGGCCTCGTCGGCGACGGGGCGTCGGCGGCCGCTGCGGTCGTAGTCGCCGAGCACCATCTTGCGGCAGCGCACGCCGGCGACGTTGCCGTCGCCGTCGCGGACGATCTCCTCGGGGGCGACCAGCGTGAACAGCTGGATGCCCTCGAGATCAGCCGCATCGACCTCCTCGGCCCACGCCGGCATCTGCGCCCGCGTGCGGCGGTAGAGGATGCGCACTTCCTCGGCGCCGAGGCGCAGGGCTGTGCGGGCGGCGTCGATCGCGGCGTTGCCGCCGCCGATCACGGCCACCTTGCGGCCCATCGGCGCCGTGCCGGTGAGGTTGTACTCCTTGAGGAAGCCCAGGCCGTCGTACACGCCGGGGCCGTCCTCGCCGGGGATACCGATGCGCGAGCCCTTGGGCGCGCCGACGGCCACGAACACCGCCTCGTACCCGTCGTCCTTCAGGCTCTTGAGCGTGAAGTCGCGTCCCAGAGCCTTGCCGCACTCGATCGTCGCGCCCATCTTCTCGATCATCGCGATCTCGCGTTCGAGCTCGTTGCGCGGCAACCGGTACGACGGGATCGCCTGGATGAGCATGCCCCCCGCCTTGCCCTCGGCCTCGAAGACGACCGGCTTGTAGCCCAGTCTCGCGAGGAAGAAGGCACACGAGAGACCTGCCGGACCGGCGCCGACGATCGCGACCTTGCGCTGTGCGTTGGCCTCGTCGACCTGCATCTCCGGCAGGAGGGGCTCCTCTTCCTGTTCGACCATGAAGCGCTTGACGTGGCGGATCGCCACGGGTGCGTCCAGTCCGGCGCGCTGGCACTTACTCTCGCAGGGGTGGAAGCAGACGCGGGCGCAGATGCTGGCCAGCGGGTTCCGGTTGCGGTGGACCCTGAGCGCCTCGTCGTAGCGCGCCTCGCCGACCAGCGAGACGAAGCCCGGCACGTTGACGCTGGCGGGGCAGGCGTTGGAGCAGCGCGCCATGAACATGTTGGCGCAGACGCCGGCCACGCAGTGACGGTCGCGGATGTGCTCCTCCCACTCGTGGCGGAAGTAGCGGATCATCGAGAGCACAGGGTTCGGGGCCGTCTGGCCGAGCCCGCAGAGCGCCGTCTCCTTGATCGTCTCACCGAGGGCGACCAGGCGCTCGATGTCACCTTCTTCGCCCTCGCCCTCGCAGATGCGCGTCACGATCTCGAGCATGCGCTTGGTGCCGACGCGGCAGGGCGGGCACTTGCCGCAGCTCTCGTCCTGGATGAAGTCGAGGAAGAAGCGCGCCATGTCGACCATGCACGTGTCCTCGTCCATGACGATGAGGCCGCCGGAGCCCATGATGGCCCCGATCTCGGGCAGGGACTCGAAGTCGACCGGCGTGTTGAGATGGTCCTTCGGCACGCAGCCGCCCGACGGCCCGCCCAGCTGGGCTGCCTTGTACTCTTTGCCGTTGGGGATCCCGCCGCCGATGTCGAACACGATGTCGCCGAGCGGGATGCCCAGCGGGACCTCGACGAGACCCACGTTGTTGACGGCCCCCGAGAGGGCGAAGATCTTCGTGCCGGGGCTCTTCTCGGTGCCGACTGAGCGGAACCAGTCCTTGCCGTTCCGCAGGATCTGCGCGATGTTGGCCAGCGTCTCGACGTTGTTGAGGACGCTCGGCTTGCCCCAGAGGCCCTTCTGGGCCGGGAACGGCGGGCGTGGCCGCGGCTCACCGCGGTGGCCCTCGATCGACGTCATCAGCGCTGTCTCCTCGCCGCACACGAAGGCGCCCGAGCCGCGGGCGACGTGGATGTCGAACGAGAAGTCGGTGTCCATGATGTTCTCGCCGAGCAGACCGTAGCGGCGGCAGTCGTTCAGTGCCGCGTCGATGCGCTCGAGGGCGAGCGGGTACTCGGCGCGACAGTAGATGTAGCCCTCGCTCGCGCCGATCGCGCGGGCGCCGATCATCATGCCCTCGAGGACCGCGTGCGGGTCGCTCTCGAGGACCGAACGGTCCATGAACGCGCCGGGGTCGCCCTCGTCGGCGTTGCAGAGGATGTACTTCTGGTCACCCTCGGCGGCGCGGCAGAACTTCCACTTGAGGCCGGTCGGGAAGCCGGCGCCGCCGCGGCCGCGCAGGCCGGAGGCGAGCACCTCCTCGACGACCTCGTCGGGCGTCATCTCGAGCAGCGCCTTGGCGAAACCCTGATAGCCGTCGCGAGCGATGTACTCCTCGATGCTCTCGGCTGCGATGCGCCCCTTGTTGCGCAGGACGCGCAACTCCTGCCGGGCGAAGAACGGGATGTCCTCGTAGAGGGGGATGATCGCCTTGGTCGTCGGGTGCCGGTACATGAGCCGCTCGACGGGGCGGCCCTTCACGACGTGCTCGGCGACGATCTCGGCGGCGTCTTCGGGCTGCACCTTCGTGTAGAAGACGCCGCCCGGATACACGACGACGATGGGGCCGCCGGCGCAGAAGCCGTTGCAGCCCGTCTCGATGATCGCCACTTCGTCCTGCATGTCGTGCTCGTCGAGCGCGGCGGCCATCGCCTCCCGGACGCGCTCGGCGCCGGACGAGATGCAGGCGGTCCCGAAGCACATCATCATGTGCATGCGGGGGATGCTCATGGCTGACTTCTCTCCCATGTCAGCTCCACTTCTCTGTATCGGGTTTCGGGGTGCGCTGGCGGCCCTGGGCGTCGACGCCGCCGACGTGGTCGCCGAGGCTCACGGCGTACTCGGGGACGACCGTGCCGCCGAGGACATGGTCCTGGAACACGCGGCGGGTCTTGTCGGCGTCGAGGTAGCCGTAGAGGACGGGCTCTTCGTTCAGCACCTCGACCGTCATCTCGGGCTCGTGTTCGCAGGCACCGATACAGCCCGACGTCGTGACGCGGATGTCGAGCCGGCCGCTCGCGGCGAGCTCCTCCATGGCCGTGGCGAGCACGACGCGGGAGCCGCTGGCGATGCCGCAGGTGCCCATGTGCACGGTGCAACGGACGTGGTAGCCGTCTTCACGCAGCGCCGTGTCGGCCTGCGTGCGCTCCTTGATCGCCGTCAGGTCGGCGAGGTTGCGGATCTTGGCGGTGGGGGCGTCAGCCGGCGACATTGACGACTCCTTCCTTCTCAGCGTCCACCTCGTTGTAGCGGCTGAGGATCTCGGGGACCCGCGCCGGACGGACGCGCTTGAAGACCTCGTCGCCGATCGACATTGCCGGGGCGAGGCCACAGGCGCCGAAGCATCGCGCGATCTCGAGCGAGAACAGCCGGTCCTCGGTCGTCTCGCCGACGTCGATGCCCAGGCGGGACTTGATCGCGTCGAGGACCTGCTTGCCGCCGCGCACGTAGCACGCGGTCCCCAGGCACACGCGGATGAGGTTCTTGCCACGCGGCACCGTCGAGAAGTACGAGTAGAAGCCGACCACGCCGGCGACCTCGCTGTACGGCTTGTGCAGTCCCAGGGCGACGCGCTTGAGCGCCACCTCGGGGAGGTAACCGTAGATGCCCTGGGCGTACTGCAGGACGGGGATCAGCGCGCCCGGCTTGCCCTGGTACTCCTCGATGACCTCGTCGAGCCGCGCGAGAAGCTCCTCTTCCGAGGCTTCCTCTTCGCAGCACGAGCACTGCTTCACTTCTTCACTCATCGGCTCTCCTTCGCTTGTCTCACCGCGGCTGGTGCCGCGGGCGCTGTCTCTTCGACTGCCGCCGGGCCGGCTCGGGGCGGGCGCGGCCCGCACCTCCGGTCGCCCGGCGGCCCCCTTCTTCCGTCGCTGCTCGTCACGTCAGCGCCTCCTGGAAGGCGACCAGCTGCGGCATCTGCTGCGGTAACTCCGCACCTTTCACGAGCACGTGCGCCTCGCCGTCCCGCAGATCGACGGTGAAGAACACCTCCGGGTTGGCCGCGGCCATCGCCACGAGCGTGGTCGCGACGTCGCCCAGCGGCGGGCGATCGACATGGGTGAGCTGCATCCAGGCCTCGACCTCGACGCCTCCCAGCAGCTGTGAGTGGCCCATGCGGAGCCCGCCGCCGGCGGCCTCCGCTTCCTGGCGGAACAGGCTCAGCCCGAGGCCCGTCTTCTTGCCCGCCTTGGTCGTGAAGAACGGGTCAAGGACCTCTGCGGGTGGCACCGGCAGCCCGGGGCCGTCGTCGTCGACGGCGATCGTCAGGAGGTCGGCGACCCGGTCGGCGACGATGCGCGTCGCGACCGTCGTCGCCCCCGCGCGAACGGAGTTCTCGATCACCTCGAGCAAGTAGAGCGACAGGTCATGCATCGGGGAGGCTCCCCGTGCGACGGGCGCCGAGCGCGGCCGCGAGCGAGGCGAAATCGGCCGCCTCGAGAGAGAGCACGCAGCGCCCCGCGCCGATGTCGGCGACGAAGTGCGCGTCGGACGAGCGCAGCAGCGGCAGCCCGAGCGCGGCGAACCTCGCCTCGTCGTCGGAGCCCGGCGCGACGTGGCGTGAGAGCTCCACGGCGTCGAACCCCGCGTCGTGGGGGAACACGCCGAGCTGGCTGATCACGCCGAACGAGCGCCGGTCGACGTGCGCGGCGACGGCCAGGCCGCCGAGGCCGTGGACGAGGTCGACGCAGGCGGTCACGCCCAGCGGCGACGCCGCGGCGAGCGCCCGCGTCTCCCGGCCGACGATCTCCCCGCGCTCGTTGAGCACGTCCTGCGACCCGAAGAACGCCGTGTACTCTTGGTCGACCTCGGGCAGCGCGGCCGCGACGCGCTCGCCCGCCGCCTCGGCCGCGTGCGCGTCGGGGAAGAGGCCGACGACGTGGCACTCCTCGGCGCTTGTGATCTCCATGCCGGCGAGCACGGCGAGGCGCGCGCCGGCGGCCGCCTGTACGGCGGCGGCGTTGCGCGCGCTGTTGTGGTCGCAGATCGCGATCATCATCAGCCCCTCAGCCAGCGCCCCGGCGACGATCGCCGGCGGGGTCATCTCGTCGTCCGCGCACGGTGAGAGCGCGGTGTGAACGTGCAGGTCTGCAGTAACGTCGATCAAACGTCGCGTCCTTCGTCGTCGGTCCCTGGGGTGTCACGCACCGCTGCCTCTCACGCCGAGGGTGTAGAGCCGCCCCACGATGTCGAAGGTGTCGTCGGTGGCCACGTACAGGGCGAGGCCCTCCTCGCGCGCCTTGTCGATGACGTCCGGTTCGGGTCGCCGGCCGCCGGCGAAGACGACGCCGGCGAGGTCGGCATGCCCGGCGACGGCGATGACGTTCAGATGCACTTGCAGGGTCACGAGCAGGCCGCCGGCCGGCGCGTGCGCCAGCACATCGCTGAGCAGGTCCGAGGCGTAGCCCCGGCTGATGTCGTCGGCGGCGCCGGCAGCCGGCGCTGAGAGCTCGGTCAGGCCGAGCTCGGCGACGATCTGTTCGAGCTTCATCGCGTGCTCCCCTCATCGGGTGGTGTGCCGCTCTCGTGGGTGGGTCCGACGTACGGGCAGAGGTCGCGTGCGGCGCGGCCCGTGACGACGTCCTCGGCGAACGCGGCACAGGTCGGCGCCCCGCAGGCGGCGCAGTCCTTGCCGGGCAGCGACGCCGTGACGCGCTCGAGCTGGGCGAGCATGTGGATGGCGGTGGCCATGTCGGGGTCGAGGCGGATACCGGGTCGCGGCTGGAACGGGCGTGGGCGCTCCAGCGCACGGCCCGCCGCGGGCAGGCCGGCGGCCGCCCAGCGCCATGCGGCGACGTGCGGGTCGCCGGCGAAGAGGGGCGATCCGAGGCATCCGCCGTCGCACAGGTACGGCTCCACTGCGGGGACGTCGCCGAGGAGCCCGGTCTCGAGCTGCTCGAGGACGTCGATCACGTGTGCCGCGCCGGTGACCACGAGGACACCGTCGGCGGCGGCGGACCGTGCGGCCGGCACCTCGCCGCCCGTCGCTCGCCGGGTGCGTCCCTTGTCGCCCTCGCCCGTAACGGCGTCGCCGGCTGCCGCCGGCGCTTCGTGGCGCGCCGCGACGAGCGGCGCCACCGCGGTCCGCAGGCGCTCCGGGGTCGTCACGACGCGCTGCTCCGTCGGGCGCTGGGCGAGGAGAGCGCTGCGCTGGCTGGGGCAGGCGGCCACGAAGACGGCCTCGCGTTCGGCGAGGTCGAGCTGCGCCGCCTCGAGGGGCGACGCGAACGGGGCCAGGTAGGGGAGCAGGGCGGGGAAGCGCAGCTCGACGAGCGCGACCACGGCGGGGCAGACCGGCGAGACGACCGGGCGCTGCGCGTCGCCGCTCGCGGCGCGCGCCACCACGGCGGCGCGCAGCGCGGCGTCGTACCCGTGCGTCACGACGACGTCCGCGGCGCCGAGCTCGCGGAGCGCGGCGAGCACGTCGTCGGCGCCGCCGAAGGGGTGGTAGTCGACGAGCAGGCCGGGCGGGACGACGACCGTCGTGCCGCAGAGCGAGGGCGCGGCGGCCGTGCCGGCGACGCCCAGTGCACCCGGCGAGCACGCCGCGATACATGCCGCGCAATCCACGCAGAGGTGGCGGAGGACCTCGGGCCTGGCGTCGCGCACGCGCACCGCGCCGGTCGGGCACGCCGTCACGCACCGGCGACAGTCGCGGCAGAGGTCGGGGCGCGAGTCCAGCGACGTGGTCCGTTCGCCGCGCGCACCACGGTCGGGGCGGAGCAGGACGGTGAAGCTGACGGTCGTGCCGCGGCCCACCTCCGACGTGACTCGCAGGCGGTCGCTGTTGCGCTTGATGTTGGGGAGTCCGAGGCCGGCGCCGAAGCCCAGGGCGCGGGCCTCGGCCGACGCCGTCGAGAAGCCCTCGCGCATCGCTGCCGTGACGTCGGGGATGCCGGGCCCGCCGTCGCGCACGTCGACGTCGACTTGGTGTTCGCCGACCGTCGCCTCGAGCACGCCGCCCTCGGCGTGGATGACGACGTTCATCTCGGCTTCGTAGGCGGCGATCATCGCCCGTCGCACCGCGTCGCTCTCGGCACCGATGCGCTTGAGGTGCTGCTTGAGCGCGCGCGAGGCGGCTCCCGCCCCACTGAAGTCGCGCGCCTGAATGTCGTAGCGGAGCGTCTCCACCGTCAGCCGCGCCCGTTCCCCGCGAGGTGCTGGTAGATGCGGCCGCACGTCTCGAACACGCCCTCGGGCGAGACCATGAGCAGGGTGCCGTTCTCGCGCGCCAGGGCGACGACCTCGGCGTCCGGCTCCACGCCGTTCACGAAGCAGATGCCGGGCACGTCCATGAGCTCGGCCACGCGGAGCATCTGCACACTGGCCAGGTTGCTGACGAGGAGCGTCTTGTCCGACGCCTCGTTGAGCAGGTCGCTGACGCGATCGCCCGCGTAGATCTTCGCGATCTCGGTCCCGCCGGGAGCCCCGGGGGTCACGATGCGGGCTCCGATCAGCCCGGCCAGGTCCTCGAGCTTCATGGCTCTCCTCGCAAGCAGCGTCTCCAGTTGTCTGACCATCGGCCCGATCTCGCCGCCGCCGTTCTCGTCGGCCGCGTCCTCGCCCGTCCGGCCCAGGCGGGAGAAGTACGCCGCTGACTCTACCGCCGCCGTGATGTCCATGTACTCCACGAAGATGCGCGACGGCAGGTGCAGGGGCACGGGGGCGAAGCTGATGATGCTCTTGACGCCCGCGCGCACGAGCGCGTCCGCCGTGTCTTGGGCGCTCGCCGCCGGCACCGTGAGTACGGCGATCTCGATGCCGAGCTCGCGGACGATGTGCTCCATGCGGTCCGCGCCCACGACGCGGCACGACTGGATGCTCGTCCCGACGATCTCAGGGTCGGTGTCGAAGGCGGCGACGACGGCCGCCGACGGGCTGGCGGCGGCAAGATGCTGCAGCACCGCGCGACCCAGGTTGCCGACACCGACGAGAGCCACCTCCTGTCGCGAGGCACCGTCGATGAAGCTCCCCAGGCTCTCGATGCAGAGCGCGACCTCGTATCCCTTGTTCGGGCTCCCGGAGTATCCGATCGCCATGAGGTCGCGGCGAACCTGGGCGGCGCTCACCACCGCGTGGCGGGCCAGCTGGTGAGAGTAGATATGCGTGACGCCCTGGTCGCGGAGCGAGGTCAGGAGTCGGCGGTAGCGGCTGAGACGCGCGACCGTCTTACGCGACACCACCAGGCAGACTCCTTGCTCGAGAGGAACGTTACAGAACGAACGCTGTGAATTCCGTCACAATTCTCCTCCTCCACCAGCCGTCTGTCAACGCGCCGCACTTTGGACAGCATGTCCAAAGAGCGCGTCGTCGTCGTGCCCGCGTTGCGAAGGATTGTCCGTAGCCAAGCAGTGTCACTCTGGTAGAGTCGCGCGTGAGTCAGGGTGGAGAGCGTGCCGGCCGGTGCGCTCGGAGGTGCGCAGGCAGACCGTCGGCGCTCCTCCGGTCTTCCGCTTCGCACGGTACCAGCGTCTCTTTGGAGGTTCGTCGATGGCACAGGACAAGTACAAGGTCGTCCCGTCCGTGATCGGGCGCTTCGCGCCCGTCGTGGCCGAGCGCGCCGAGGGTTCGTGGTTCTACACGAAGGACGGCGAGAAGTGGCTCGACTTGGCCGTGGGCATCGCCGTGGTCAACACCGGTCACACGCACCCCAAGGTCATCGCCGCCGCCAAGGCGCAGATGGACAAGATCGTCCACGCCCAGGCGAACATGTTCTACAACGACACCGTCGTCGACGCCGCCAACAAGATCCTCGAGATCGTCCCCGGCGATTTCGACAACGTGCTGTTCATCAACTCCGGCGCCGAGGCCGTCGAGAACGCGGTCAAGCTCGCCAAGCAGTCGACGCGGCGTCCCGTGACCATCGCCTTCAAGGGCGCCTTCCACGGCCGCACGCACATGACCATGGCGCTGACGTGCTCGAAGGCCCAGTACCGCGGCTACTATGAGCCACTGCCGGGCGGCGTGTACCACGCGCGCTATGCGTACCCGTACCGCACGCCGGCCAGTGAAGACCCGGTCGACTTCGCGATCTCGGACCTCCGCAAGGTCATCACGACCGAGTGCTGGCCGGACCAGGTCGCGTCCATCCTCGTCGAGCCCATCCAGGGCGAGGGCGGCTTCATCGTCCCACCGGCCGAGTTCATGCAGGAAGTCCGCAAGATCGCCGACGAGATAGGCGCCCTGCTCATCATCGATGAGATCCAGTCTGGCTTCGGCCGCACCGGCAAGTGGTTCTGCATGGAGCACTACGGCGTGACCGCCGACATCGTGACGATCGCCAAGGGCATCGCCTCGGGCTTCCCGCTGTCGGCCATCGTCAGCAGGTCCGAGTACTTCGACAAGTGCAAGCCGGGTACGCTCGGCGGGACGTACGGCGGCAACGCCGTCGCCTGCGCGGCTTCGGCGGCGGGCATCGACGCCATTCGCGACGAAGGCATGATGGACAACGCCACCAAGCAGGGCGAGAAGCTCCGCGGCTTCTTCACCAAGCTCCAGGAGACCTACCCCAACATCGGCGAGGTCCGCGGGCTCGGTCTCATGGACGCCATCGAGATCGTGAAGCCGGGCACCAAGGAGCCCGATGCTGCTGCCGCGGTCGCCTTCAAGAACGCGTGCATCGAGCGCAAGGTCCTCACGCTGCTCTGCGGCATGTACGACAACTGCGTGCGCTTCCTGCCGGCCCTCAACATCCCCGACGACGCCATGGACTACGCCATGGGTGTCTGGGAAGAGGCCGCCAAGGTCGCGTTCGCCTGAGTCGTACCGACGACCGAAGCACCCGGGCGGCCGGGGCGCGCAGGCGCCCCGGCCGCCCTCCTGTTTCTGGGCGCCGGCGGGCGTGCGAGGCGGTCCCGGCCGGCCGTGCTAGACTCCGCCGCGATGACCGCGTCCACGCCCGCCGACTGCTTCTCGACCGACGTCCGGGTCCGCTATGCCGACACCGACGCCGCCGGGGTCTGCTACTACGCGAACTACCTGGCCTTCTTCGAGGTGGCGCGCGTCGAGCTCTTGCGGCAGCTGGGCGTGCCCATCCGCGAGGCCGAGGCACGTGGCTGCGTGTTCCCGTGCGTCGAGGCCAGCGTCCGCTATCGGCGCCCGGCGCTGCTCGACGACCTGCTGACCGTCGCGCTCTGGGTGACGGATGTGCGGCCCGCGAGCTTCGCCTTCACGTACCGCGTGACGCGGGGCGACGCGCTGATCGCCGACGGCGCGACGCGGCACGCGGTCGTCGACCGTCGCAGCCTCGAACCGCGTCGGCTCCCCGACTGGCTGGTGGCCCTGTTTGAGGCGGCACCGGGGACGGTAGAGAAGGCGAGATGAGCACGCCGCCGACAGACGACCGCATGCCGCCGGACTTCCAGACACCGGTGCCCCCCGACCTCGACGTCCGGTTCTGCTACCGCCACCCCGATCGCGAGACGGGCGTGTCGTGTTCGAGCTGTGGGCGCCCGATCTGCCACGAGTGCATGGTCCCGGCGCCGGTCGGCTTTCGCTGCCCGGAGTGCGTGCGCGAGCAGAACCGCGGCGCCGAGCGCACGCGTGTCGTCACGCGCGGTCAGCTCCGTTCGCGCTGGGGCACGGGCGGCGTGGCGCCGAGGGTCACTCCCGGCACCAAGGTCCTGGTGGGCATCAACGTGGCCTTCTTCCTGTTCGAGATGGTGCTGGCCGCGGGTATGGCCTTCGGCGGGGGCGTCTCGGCGCGCTCGCTGACGTCGATGGGCGCGCTCGTCCCGGCGCTCGTCGCGCTCGAGCACGAGTACTGGCGCCTGCTCACGTCGATGTTCCTGCACGCGAACCTCTTCCACATCCTGTTCAACATGTGGGCCTTGTGGGTGGTCGGGTCGTTTCTCGAGCGCGTCATGGGCACGACGCGGTTCGTGCTGCTCTACCTCGTCTCAGGGCTCGCCGGGTCGGTGCTCGTCCTCATCGCCGGCCCCGAGCTGGTGCCCACGGTGGGTGCCTCGGGCGCCATCTTCGGCGTCTTCGGCGCCACCTTCCTCTGGGCCTACCTGAGCCGCGGCCGCGACATGATGGCCGGCCAGCTGGTCCGCAGCATGGGGCTCATCCTGGTGCTCAACCTCGTCATCACCTTCGTCGGGAGCTCGTACATCTCGTGGCAGGCGCACGTCGGCGGCCTCATCGGCGGCCTCGCCGCCTTCGCCGCCCTGCGCCTCGGTGACCGCACGGGGTTCCGTGGACGGGTCGGCAACGACGCCCTGGTCGCGCTCGGTGTCGTCGTGGCCATCCTCTTCGCGCTCGTCGTCTGGCGGGCGCAGACCTTCTGACGATGACGGCAGCCAGCTTGGACGCAGCCCCCCTCGTGGAACCGGGCGCGCGGCTGACGCCGCCGGACGAGGTGGAGCGGCGTCTCGCCGGGCTGCAGGCGACGCTCGGCGGCCGTGGTCTCGACGCCGTCCTCGTCCTTCAGAACGCGGACCTCTACTACTACAGCGGCACCGTCCAGCAGTCCTTCCTGTACGTGCCCGCCGACGGCCGGGCGACCCTCTTCGTGCGCAAAGTCGTGGAGCGCGCCCGGCTCGAGTCGCCGCTCGAGCACATCGTCGCGCTCCGCGGGGTGCGCGAGCTCCCGGGCGCGGTCGCCGAACGGTACGGCCGCCTGCCCGCGCGCATGGGCCTCGAGCTCGATGTGCTGCCTGTCGCGCAGGCGCGCCGGCTTGAGGGCCTCTTTCCGGGGACGGTCTTCGTCGACGTCGGCCCGGACATCGTGCGGCAGCGCGCCGTCAAGTCGCCCTGGGAGATCGCACGCATCGCCGCCGCCGCGGCGCTCGCCGACGAGGTCTTCCGGCTCGCGCCCGGCCTGCTTGAAGAGGGCATGACGGAGGCCCAGTTCGCGGGCCGCATCGAGGCCGAGGCGCGGCGCCTGGGCCACGAGGGCATCATCCGCATGCGGGGCTTCAACCAGGAGATGTTCTACGGTCAGTTGCTCTCGGGCGCGAGCGGGACGGCGGCGACGTTCCTGGACACGCCTCTCGGCGGCACGGGCCTGAGCCCGGCCGTCGCCCAGGGGGTGAGCTTCAGGCCCATCCGGCGCGGCGACCACGTCGTGTTCGACTTCGTCGCCGTCCGCGAGGGGTACATCGCCGACTTCACGCGTATCCTGGCGCTCGGTCCTCTCCCGGACGACCTGGCGCGGGCCTATGATGCCGCGCTGCGCGTCCAGGAGGCCGTGCGGCGGGTGGCAGGGCCCGGTGTGACGTGCTCGTCGGTCTGGTCCACGGCTGCGAACGCGGCCGAGTCGCTGGGGTACGGCGACGGCTTCATGGGCAGCGGGGAGGGCAAGGTACGCTTCGTCGGCCACGGCGTGGGTCTGGAGCTCGACGAGCTGCCCGTACTCGCGTCGAGCGAGCTCGAGCTGGCCGAGGGGATGGTGTTCGCGCTCGAGCCGAAGTTCGTCCTGCCCGGACGCGGGGCGATCGGAGTAGAGAACACGTGGCACGTGACGGCGGACGGGATCGCCGCGCTGACCACCGCTTCCGAGGACGTCGTCGAGGTGGCGCGATAAGGCGCCTCCGGAGGGCAGGGTGATGGAAGAGCTGAGGCACAACGTGCTGGTGCACCGCGTCGATGCGATGGGCTTTCCCACGGCGAGCGTCGTGGTCGTGACGGCGGCCCGCGCGCTCGTGGTCGACACCTTGACGCGTCCTCAGGACATGGAGCCGGTGCTGGAGGCGCTGGCCGAGAGGGCGCCGGGGCGCCGGCGTCTCGTCGTGAACACGCACCACCACTGGGACCACGTGTACGGCAACGCCGCGTTCGCGACCACCGACATCGTCGCGCAGCGCGCCTGTCCCCGCCTGCTCGAGGCCCAGCTGCGTGGCGTGTCCGAGTCGGTGCCGGCCCCGCCGCCCGATGGCGTCCCACTACCGACGGTCACCTTCGGCGACCGCCTCACGTACGTGGGCGAGGACGAGACCGTCCATCTCATCCACACCCCCGGTCACAGCGAGGACTCCCTCGTCGCCTACCTCGACGAGGCAGCGGTGCTGCTCGCCGGGGACACGCTGGAGTGGCCGCTGCCCAACCTCGGCCAGCGCGACGCCAGCGAGATCTGGGTGCGGACCTTGCGGCAGCTGAAGCAGCTCCCGGTGACGACCATCCTCCCGAGCCACGGACCGGCGCTGGGCAAGGAGCTGATCGATGCGAACGAGCGGTACCTCACCGGCGTCTATGAGGCCGTCGCCGACCTGAAGCGCCGCGGCGCAGACCGCCATGAGCTGGATGTGCCCGCCGCCACGCTGCTCCCGCCCGGCGTGGAGCTCGACGAGGTGTACCAGGCGGCCCATCGCCGAAACCTGGAGTTCGCCTGGGACGAGGCCTGAGCGGGCCGCCCCGGGTCGCTCTCCGCGGGTACGTCGTCGTCGACACGTTTCCTCTGGTCCGCAAAAGTGGATATAGTCGTCCACTTTGGGTAGATTGACGTCATGAGGTTGTCGACACAGGCCGACTACGCGGTCCGGGCGGTGTATGAGCTCTCGCGACGAGAGCCCGGGGCCGTGGTGTCCACCGAGGCCATCGCCGAGGCCCAACGCCTCCCGGGGAGCCGTCTGGCGAAGGTGCTGCAAGACCTCGCACACGCCGACCTGGTGCGGACCTACAGGGGCAGCGGAGGTGGCGTGTCGCTGGCACGTCCGCCGGCCGAGATCACGGTCCGTCAGGTGTACGAGGCCGTGGAGGGACCCGTGCTGTTGTGCCGCTGCCACCAGCGGGTAGAACCGTGCGGCGACGACCCGTGCGACACGCACGACTTCTGGCAAGGCGTCGAGTCGCTCCTCAACAGGGAGCTGGATGCGACGACGTTCGCGGCCCTGGTCCGGCGGACGCGTTCCGGCGCGACCGGCACGGCCGCCGGCAGAGCGGGGAGGAGGTGAACCGAATGGCAGAGCTGAAGGAGCAGGTCGAGAAGGCTCTCGGCGACATCCGTCCCGCGCTGCAGGCCGACGGTGGCGACATCGAGCTCGTCGACGTCGTCGACGGCGTCGTCCAGGTGAGGCTGCAGGGCGCCTGCGCCGGCTGTCCCATGTCGCAGCTGACACTGACGAACGGCGTGGAACGTCACCTCAAGAACGTTGTCCCCGGCGTGGAGCGCGTAGAGAACCTGGCGTTCTGAGCGAAAGGGCGCCGCGGGCGCTCTGGTGGAAGGGCGGCGGCCCGGCCCGCATCGGGGGCCGGGCCGCCGCCTTGGCCTTCCCGCGGCCGCGCCGCGCACCGGCACCGGCACCGGCGGCCGGCCGGGTGGAAGGAGGCGCGGGCGGCTTGCGGGGGTATATACTGCGCGCCCCGCGGTGTGGGCGTGGCAAGCGTGCGGACCGGCGAGGAGGGAGCGCGATGGCAGGCGCCCAACGGCGCTCGCGAGCCGATGAGTATCGGGGGCGCGAGGCGGTCAAGCAGACGACGCAGGCGGCGAGCGAGGAGTTCCTGGCAAGCCGCGGCGCGCGGTCGAGCGGCGACGCGGCCGCGGACGACGACCTGCGCGATCCCGCCCTCTTCATCAACCGCGAGCTGAGCATGCTGGACTTCTTCGAGCGCGTGCTCGACGAAGCTCGCGATCGCCGGAACCCTCTGCTGGAGCGCGTCAAGTTCGTCGGCATCGTCGGGTCCATCCTGGGCGAGTTCTTCATGGTCCGCATCGCCGGCCTGCGTCAGCAGGTCGACGCCGGCGTCACCGAGCCGTCGGCCGACGGCCACACCCCGCAGGACCTCCTCCCGCTGGTGCAGGCGCGTGCGTGGGAGATCATGAAGCACGCGCGCCACTGCTTGTCGGATCTCCTGCCCGAGCTCGACGCGGCCGGCGTGCACATCGTGGACTACGACGAGCTCGCCGACGACGGCCGGGCGGCGCTCAGGGAATGGTTCCTCACCCACGTCTTCCCGGTGCTGACGCCGCTCGCCTTCGACCCGGGACGTCCGTTCCCGCACATCTCCAACATGAGCCACAACCTCGGGGTGCTGGTCCGCGACGAGCACGGCGAGGAGCGGTTCGCGCGCGTCAAGGTGCCCGGTTCGTTGCCGCGTCTCGTGCCGGCGCCGGCTCCGGCGCGGAGCGGGCGAGGCCGTAGGGGGCAGGCCGCCACAGGGACAGCTCCCGGCGCCTCGCCGGACGTCTGGTACACGTGGCTCGAGCAGGTCATCGCGGCCAATCTCGACACGCTCTTCCCGGGGCTCGAGGTCGTCGAGTCGCACGCGTTCCGCGTGACGCGCGACGCGGAGCTCGCCATCCAGGAGCTCGAGGCCGACGACCTCCTCGAGACCATCGAGCGCTTCGTGCGCCGCCGCCGCTTCGGCTCGGTGATCCGCGTCACCGTGGGTGACGACATGCCCGACCGCGTGCGCGGGATCCTCAAGGAGAACCTCGAGGCTGAGGACAGCGAGCTCTATGCCGTGGAGCCGCCGCTGGGGCTCAGCACGCTGTGGGACGCTGGGGCCGTGCCGCGGCCGGACCTGGCGTACGCGCCGCTCTTGCAGTCGGTGCCCGCGGCCCTCGACGGGCTCGAGGGCTCCGACCTGTTCGCGGCGATCCGCCAGCGCGACGTCCTGCTCCATCACCCGTACGACTCGTTCGACCCCGTCGTCGAGCTCCTGCGCGCCGCCGCCAACGATCCGGACGTGCTCGCGATCAAGCAGACCCTCTACCGCGTCGGGCGCAACGCGCCCGCGGTCCAGCAGCTCATGGAGGCGGCAGGGAACGGCAAGCAGGTCGCCGTCCTCGTCGAGCTGAAGGCGCGCTTCGACGAGGAGAGCAACATCGGCTGGGCCAAAGCCCTGGAACGCGAGGGCGCACACGTCATCTACGGGCTCGTCGGCATCAAGACGCACTGCAAGGCGCTGATGATCGTGCGTCGCGAAGGGGAAAGGATACGACGCTACACGCATCTCGGCACCGGCAACTACAACAGCGTGACCACGCGGCAGTACACGGACCTGGGGTACCTGACCGCCGACGAGGACATCGGCGCCGACACGTCGCTGGTCTTCAACCAGCTGACCGGCTACGGCGCCTCGACCGACTACCGCACGCTGCTCGTGGCGCCGCTGACCATGCGGCGGCGCTTCGAGGAGCTGATCGACCGCGAGATCGAGCACGCGCGTCGCGGCGAGGAGGCGCACCTCATCTTCAAGATGAACTCGCTCGTCGACAAGCCGATGATCCGCCGGCTGTACAGGGCGTCGCAGGCGGGCGTCCGGGTCGACCTGCTGGTACGCGGCATGTGCTGCCTGCGCCCCGGCGTGCCTGGTGCCAGCGACCTGATCACCGAGCACAGCATCGTGGGCCGCTTCCTGGAGCACAGCCGCATCTACTGGTTCCGCAACGGGGGTGACGAAGAGGTCCTCCTGGGGAGCGCGGACCTCATGCCGAGGAACCTGAACCGGCGCGTCGAGATCCTCTTCCCGGTGCGCGACCGGGGCATCCTGCGGCGCTTGCGCGACGAGATCCTCGACGTCTACCTGCGCGACGACCTCAAGGCGCGGAGCCTGCGACCCGATGGTACCTGGGAGCACCTCGCGCCTCCGCCCGGCACGGAGGGCCTGGATGCCCAGGAGTGGTTCGTCACCCAGGCGCGGGCGGCGACCCTGCTCGAGGAGAAGTGAGGGACGGTGCGCATCTATATGCTGCGGCACGGGAGGGCACTGGCGCGCGCCGACTGGCGCGGTCCCGACGACACGCGTCCGCTCAGCGACGAGGGCGAGGCGGCCATGCGTCGTGAAGCCGCCGCGCTCGCGGCGCTGTGTCTCGCACCGGACACGATCGTGACCAGTCCGCTGGTGCGTGCGCAACGCACCGCGGAGCTGGTGGCTGAGGCGCTGCACGCCGGCGACCGGCTGGTCGAGGACGCCAGGCTCGCGCCTGGCTTCGACGCAGGGCGGCTCGCTGCCGTCGTCGCGGACCACGAGCCGACTGGGGCGCTGATGATCGTCGGTCACGAGCCCGACCTCAGCATGACCATCGCCGAGCTCATCGGGGGCGGCATCGTCGTGTGCAAGAAGGGCGGGCTGGCGCGCGTCGACGTCGAGGTGGTCGACGGCTGCCTCCGCGACGGCAGGCTCGTGTGGCTGCTGGCCCCGGCGCATCTGGCGGGGGGTTGAGGCTGGTATGGAGGTCGAGGCCAAGTTCCAGGTCCCCGACGGGGGGCGCCTCGGCCGCCTGGCCGCGGTGCCACGCCTCGCGGGCTACGATCTCGAGGCGTCGTCTGCCCGGCGCGACGACGACACGTTCTTCGATACACCCGACCGGCGCTTCCTCGCCGCCGGCTACTACTTCCGGCGGCGCGAGAACGCGGACGGCCTGCGCTACACGCTCAAGCAGCTCGCGTCCTCCGCCGACGGCGTCCTGCGGCGCGAGGAGATCGAGCAACGGGCCGCCACGGACGTGCCGGTGAGGCAGTGGCCGCGGGGCCCTCTGCGCACGCGTGTGCTGGAGCTCGCCGGCGACAGCGACGTCGCCCCCTTGTTCTCGCTTGTCCAGGAGCGGCGCACGCGTCGCGTGCGCCGCTCCGGAGCGGTCGTGGGCGAGCTGAGTCTCGACGCCGTGGCGATGACGGCCGGCGGCCGTGACGAACGCTGGTTCGAGGCCGAGGTCGAGCTAGCCGACGGAGGAACGGACGACGATCTGGCCCAGCTGTCGGCCGCGCTGCGCGAGGTCTGGGACCTGGCACCCGAGCCGTCGTCGAAGTTCGCGCGGGCGCTCGCTCTCCTCGAGCGCACAGACGGTCATGTCCCGTCCGAGCCACTGCCTGCGACCGACGCGGGGGCGGCGGAGGTCGCCGCCGGCGCGTCGGTCGCCGCCGCGGCGGAGGTAGATCCGGTGACTGGGGCGGCGGTGACCGCGACGGAAGGGGCGGCGAGCCCGAGCACCGAGGCCACGGACTCTTGGCGGCCGAGCGCGGACGAGGCGGCCCGCAAGCGCCCCGGGATCAGCCGTGACGACACGATGGCCGAGGCTGCACTCGCGACCCTGCGCCTGCACTTCGCGAAGATGTGCGCGCACCAGGAGGGTACGCGCCTAGGCGAGGACGCCGAGGAGCTCCACGACATGCGCGTGGCCACGCGCCGCATGCGCATGGCCTTGCGCCTCTTCGGACCGTACCTCGATCCGGCGGTCGTGCAGCCTGTGTTCAAGGGTCTGCGTCGCACGGGCCGTACGCTTGGAGCGGTCCGCGACCTCGACGTCTTCGCGGCCAAGACCGCGGCCTACGTCGAAGGGTCGCCGCACGAGCGGGGCGCGGAGCTCGACCCGCTCATGGAGGCGTGGCGGCACGAGTACGACGCGCGCCGCCGGGTGCTCGTCGAGTACCTGGACGGGCGGAAGTACGCGCGCTTCGTCGATCGCCTCGCCGGCCTGCTCGCCGGCCCCGCAGGCGCCCTCGCGGCGCCGGGCTCCGGCGCCGTCGTGGCGCACGTGCTGCCGGCACTCCTGCACCGCGACCTGGCCGACGTGCTCGCCGCCGGGAGTGCGGCGAGCACGCCCGGCGCGCCGCTGACGCGCTTCCACGAGCTGCGTATCGCCGGCAAGGCCCTGCGCTACACGCTCGAGTTCTTCGAGGAGCCGCTGGGCGAGGACGCCGCACGGCTGATCGAGGCGACCAAGCGGCTCCAAGACCATCTGGGCGACCTGCAGGACGCCGTCGTCAGCTGCGGCATCCTGCGCGACGTGCTGACGTGGGGGTCGTGGGCGCCCGAGTCGGCCGAGCTCCCCACGCACACCACGATCGTCCGTGCGCCGGGAGTCGCTCGCTACCTGGCGTGGCGCCAGGACGAGATGCAGCGCCTCGTGATCACCTTCCCCGAGGTCTGGCCGTCGGTCGCCGGGGAGGAGTTCGGAGCCAGGCTCGCCGGGCTGCTCGCGCGCCTCTGAGCGCGGCCTTCGCGGCCGGGCCGGGCGCCTGGCCGCCCGAAGTGCCGCGCGCCTCAGCTCTTCTTCGACTTCTTGCCGTCCTTCGCCTTTGCCTTGGCGGTCGTGGCCTTGTCGCCGGCCTTCGCGTCTTTCAGCTTGGCTTTGCCGTCCTTGGCCTTGCCCTTCTTCACGGCCTTGCCCTTCTTGGCCGCGGCGCGGTCGTCGTTCAGAAGGTCGAGGCCCTTCTTCTTGCCGTGCTCGCCGATGTAGGTCTGGGCGATCTCGCACTTCTTGCACCCTTTGCCGCAGCAGTCCTTCCACTGCTTGCGGCTGAAGCGCTGCATGAGTTCCGTCGGCATCGGCTGCTCCTCGTAGCCCGGGGGCGTGTGGCCTGCAGATACCCGGGACGGGCCGCTCGCCAACCCGCCAGGTCGCGATGGGACGCGGCGAGTGCCCGGGAGGTCCGTCGCCCTCTCTGATGGTAGTCTTCGTGTACAAGAGGTGCATGACCGGCGACATGCGGTCGTGCGGGGCGTTCGGGTGGTGAAGGAGACAGTATGAACGTGCTTGAGGAAGGTGTCGGACCCCTCTTCATGGACCCCGACCCTGACAAGGCTCGCGAGTTCTTTCGCACGAAGTCGCGCGCCATGGTCGACAAGCGGATGAGCGCCAAGGAGGCCGTCGAGCGCTTCATCCCCGATGGCTGCTACTTCGCCACCGGGGGTTTCGGGGCCAATCGCATCCCCAACGTCATCTGCCACGAGGTCGTCCGGCAGCGGCGTAAGGGGCTCGGCTTCTCCGGCCACACGACCACGCACGACTTCCAGGTCCTGTGCGCCGGCAGGTGCTTCGACAAGCTCGACGCCGCCTACATCGTCGGGCTCGAGGCACGCGGTCTGTCGCCGAACGCGCGCCGCTACATGCAGTCCGGCGAGGTGCAGGTGGCCGACTGGAGCAACTACGCCCTGGCCGCCCGGCTGCGTGCCGCCGCCGAAGGGGTCTCGTTCGGTCTGACGCGCAGCATGCTGGGCACGGACACGTTCAAGCGGTCGGCCGCCAAGGCCGTCGAGTGTCCCTTCACCGGCAAGACGCTCTGCGCCGTTCCCGCACTCTGGCCCGACGTGGTGGCCATCCACGTCCACGAGGCCGACATGTACGGCAACGCCGTGATGCGCGGCATCTCGGTCGCCGACTACGAGCTCTCGCGCGCCGCCAAGCATCTCATCATCACCACCGAGCGTCTCGTGGACAACAGTGTGATCCGCGACGACCCGACGGCGACGTCGATCCCGTTCTATCTGGTCGATGCCGTGGTCGAGGCTCCCGGCGGCTGCTACCCGGGCAACATGCCGTACCTGTACTTCTCAGACGAAGAGCACCTGGCCGAGTGGATGCGCGTCGAGAAGGACCCGGACGAGTTCGCGAAGTTCCTCGAGAAGTACATCTACGGCGTCGACACCTTCGAGGAGTACCTCGAGTTGTGCGGCGGCGCGAAGCGCCTTGAGGAACTGCGCAAGATCGAGCTGGTCGAGAACTGACGGACGCCCGCCGGGCAAGGAGCCGAGAGATGGCACCCGAGTACAACATGATGGAACTGATGATCTGCGTGGCGGCCCGCTACCTCGAAGACGGCAAGACCGTCGCCGTCGGCACCGGCGCGCCGTGCGCCGCCGCCATGCTCGCGCAGAAGACGAAGTCGCCCAACCTGGTGGTGCTCTTCGAGGCCGGCGGCATCGCGCCGCAGTTGCCCGAGATGCCGATCTCGGTCGGCGACTCGCGCACCTTCTACCGCGCCGTGATGGCGGCGGGCATGGTCGACACCATGACCACCTGCGCGCGGGGTCAAGTCGACTACGCCTTCCTGGGCGGCGCCCAGATCGACAAGTACGGCAACATCAACTCGACCTGCATCGGCGACTACAACAAGCCGAAGGTCCGCTTCCCGGGCAGCGGCGGCGCCAACGACTTCGCCTCGCTCTGCTGGAAGACCATGATCATGACGGTGCACAGCAAGTCGCGGTTCGTCGAGACGTGCGATTTCATCACGTCACCCGGATTCCTGACGGGCGACGGCGCCCGCGAGGCGGCCGGCCTGCCCGAGGGCGGCCCGTACAAGATCATCACCGACCTCTGCGTCATGGGCTTCGACGAGAAGACCAAGGCGATGACGATCGAGTCGCTGCACCCCGGCGTCGACGTCGACAAGGTGCGGGGCGAGACCGGCTTCGACCTGCTCGTGTCCGATCAGCTTGGCCGCACCGAGCCGCCGACCGAGGAAGAGCTTCGGCTGCTCAGGGACGAGGTGGACCCGCTCAAGCTGGTCATCGGCCGCGCGTAGAACCGGCGCGCCAGGCAGGCGCCGCGGTCGGCCGGCACGCCCGCCCGGCCGGCGTCGCCGCCGGGTTTCACCTTGGTTTTCGGCCGCACGAGGGCCATGTATACTCGCGCGCGGCGTACGGGCCGACGGGAGGGAGAGCGCGATGGACCAGACGGAAAGCGCACGGGTCGGGGTCATCGGCGGCTCGGGTTTCTACGAGCTCCTCGAGAACGCTCGCGAGGCGCGTCTCTCGACTCCGTTCGGCGACCCGAGCGATGTCTACTTCCTCGGTGAGATCGGTGGTGTCCCGGTCGCCTTTCTGCCGCGTCACGGGCGCGGCCACCGCATCCTGCCGTCCGAGGTCAACTACCGGGCGAACATCTGGGGCATGAAGGCGCTGGGCGTGCACTACGTGCTGTCGGCCAGCGCCGTCGGCAGCCTGCGCGAGGAGCTCAAGCCGCTCGACATCGTCGTGCCCGACCAGCTCTTCGACCGCACCAAGGCGAGGCCGAGCACGTTCTTCGGCGACGGGGTCGTCGTGCATATGGGCTTCGCCGACCCGTTCTGCCCGTACGTCTCACAGCAGATCGTGACGGCCGGCCGTGCGACAGGCGCGACCGTCCACGAGGGCGGCACGTACGTCTGTATCGAAGGGCCGCAGTTCTCCACGCGGGCGGAGTCGAACGTGTATCGCCGCCAAGGCTTCGACATCATCGGGATGACCAACCTGCAGGAGGCCAAGTTGGCGCGCGAGGCAGAGCTCTGCTATGCCACGATGGCCCTTGTCACCGACTACGACGTCTGGTACGAAAGCGCGGACGATGTGACGCTCGAGCAGGTGCTCGGGAACGTCCGGCGCAACGTGGAGACCGCGCAGGCGATCGTGCGTCGTGTCGTGCCGGCGCTCGATCTCGCGCGCGACTGCTCGTGTCGGCACGCCGTGGAGCATGCGATCAACACGCCGGCGGAGCTGATCCCGCCGGAGACGAAGCAGAAGCTCGACCTGCTCATCGGAAGGTATCTCGACTGAGGCCCCGGCCATGGTCGTGACGAAGTGACCGCCGCCCGGCGACCGCCGGGCGGCGTCATGTCGGGTCCGGCGGGCGACCGCCGGGAGCGAAAGGAGTAAGAGGTGGGAACGTGGGTCTCTGACAACGCGGTGCTCCTCTCCGTGATCTGCGGAGTGGTGGCGGTCGCCTACGGCGTGCTGCTGATCCGCTGGCTGTTGGCGCTGCCGTCCGGCGACGACAAGATGCGCGCGGTCGCCGGCGCCGTCCAGGAGGGCGCCAAGGCGTACCTCAACCGGCAGTACAAGACCATCGCCATGGTCGGCGTGGTCGTCTTCATCATCCTCCTGGTGGCGCTCGGCCTCACCGATCGCGGGTGGACCTACGGGATCGTGACCGCGGTGGGCTTCCTCGTGGGTGCCTGCCTCTCGGCGGCGGCGGGCTACATCGGCATGATGGTCAGCGTGCGTGTCAACGTGCGCACCGCCGAGTCGGCCAAGCAGGGTCTTGGGTCGGCGCTCAAGGTCGCCTTCCGTGGCGGTTCGGTCACCGGACTCCTCGTCGTCGGCCTCGCGCTGCTCGGCGTCGCCATCTACTACTGGCTCGGCACCCAGCTCTGGGAGGACCACGCCGTGTACGCGCTGGTCGGCCTCGGGTTCGGGGGCAGCCTCATCTCGGTGTTCGCTCGCGTCGGCGGCGGCATCTTCACCAAGGCGGCCGACGTCGGCGCCGACCTGGTCGGCAAGATCGAGGCCGGCATCCCCGAAGACGACCCGCGCAACCCGGCCGTCATCGCCGACAACGTCGGCGACAACGTGGGTGACTGCGCCGGCATGGCCGCCGACCTGTTCGAGACCTACGCCGTGACCGCGGTTGCGGCCATGCTTCTGGCCTACCTGTTCTGGCCCGGCGTCGGCGCCGCGATCACCTACCCGCTCGTTCTCGGCGGCGTGTCGATCATCGCCAGCGTCATCGGCACCTTCTTCGTGCGCCTCGGCGGGGGCAACAACATCATGAACGCGCTCTACAAGGGTCTCGCCGCGGCCGCCATCATCGCGATCGCCCTCTTCTATCCCGTCACCTACTGGATGCTCAACACGGACGCCGTGAAGGAAGCCGGCATCCCGAGCGTCGGCCGCATGTTCTGGTGCGCCGTCACAGGTATCGTCGTCACCGCACTCATCGTCATCATCACGGAGTACTTCACGGCGAGCCGCTACAACCCCGTGAAGAGCATCGCCAAGGCGAGCGTCACCGGCCACGCCACCAACATCATCCAGGGCCTGGCGGTCTCGATGCAGTCGACGGCTCTGCCGGTCGTCGCCATCGGCGCCGGCATCCTCGTGAGCTACGAGGTCGCCGGGGGCGGCGAAGCCGGCCTGTACGGCATCGCCGTGGCCGTCATGGCGATGCTCTCGATGACGGGCATCATCGTCGCCATCGACGCGTACGGCCCCATCACCGACAACGCCGGCGGCATCGCCGAGATGGCCGACCTGCCGGAAGAGGTACGCAACACGACCGACCCGCTCGACGCGGTGGGCAACACCACCAAGGCCATCACCAAGGGCTACGCGATCGGCTCGGCCGGCTTCGCCGCCCTCATCCTCTTCGTCTCCTACACGAACGACCTCAAGGAGAACTTCGGCGAGGGGGTCGTCGAGCTGTTCCGCGTGAACGAGCCGTGGGTCCTCATCGGCCTGCTCCTCGGCGGCATGCTGCCCTACCTGTTCGCCTCACTCTGCATGAAGGCCGTCGGCAAGGCCGGCGGGCAGGTGGTCGAGGAGGTGCGACGCCAGTTCCGTGAGATCAAGGGCATCATGGACGGCACCGGCAAGCCCGACTATGCCAAGGCCGTCGACATCGTCACGAAGTCCGCGATCCGCGAGATGATGCTCCCGGCGGCGATCCCGGTGCTGACTCCGGTGATCATCGCGCTCGTCTTCTGGAACAAGGCCTACCTGGTGCTCGGCGGCGTGCTCATGGGCACGATCATCACCGGCATCTTCCTGGCCATCTCCATGACCTCGGGCGGCGGCGCCTGGGACAACGCCAAGAAGTTGATCGAGGACGGCGAGTACGGCGGCAAGGGCTCGGACGCCCATGCCGCGGCGGTCACCGGCGACACGGTCGGCGACCCGTACAAGGACACCGCTGGCCCGGCGATCAACCCGATGATCAAGGTCATCAACATCGTCGCGCTGTTGGTGATCCCGTTCCTCGTCAAGTAGCCGGACCTGCTCGGCGCCGCCTGTCGGCGCCAGGCACCGGACGGGGGGCGCCGCGGCGACGCGGCGCCCCCCGTCCGCCTTTCCGGGGCCCTCCGTCGCTTCTTCACGCGTTCTTGACGCCAGGCCGGGGCGCGTTGACGTCGCCTTCACACCGGGGCTGCGATACTCACCTGTCGGCACGAGCCGGCGGCCGGTGAGCCCGCGCAGCGGGCGGGTCCGGCCGCCGGGGCGGCTTGTACGGGGTTTGGCCCGGTGCTAGATTCGGTGTGCGGCCGGCGCCTGGGGCGCCGGCCGTTCTGGGTCATGCGCACGACGAAACAGATCATCGCCGCGACCTTCGTGGTGCTCGGCGTGGCGCTCGTCGTCAAGGGCGTGTGGGGCGGGCTTTGGCCGGTCTCCCTTCAGACCATCGCCGGGGTCGCCCTGATCGTGTTCGGCGTGCTGCGTTGGCGGACGCTCTAGGCCACGCAGCGGAGCGGACGGCGGCCGCGTGGCGGCCGCCCCAGGACGAGGCATGGCGCGACGCAAGCTCAGGGAGGGGCAGGGCCTGAAGAAGGTCCTCGGCGTCCCGGCGCTGTTCAGCACGGCGTACGGGAACGTCGGCTCGTCCATCTACTACGCCCTCGGTGTCGTCGCCCTCTGGGCGCTGGGCGTGACGCCCCTCGTCTTCCTGCTCACGGGACTGCTCTTCTGCACGACCGCCTGGTCGTACGCCGAGGCCACGGCCATGGTGCCCGAGGCGGGCGGTTCGTCCAGCTTCGCCCGGCGCGCGTTCAACGAGCTGGTCAGCTTCAACGCCGGCTGGGCACTGATGCTCGACTACATCGTCACGGTCGCCATCTCGGCGTTCTTCGTCCCGAACTACCTCGCGGTGTTCGTCCCGGCACTCAAGACCCAGCCGTACAACGCCATCGGCGGTATCGTGACGATCGTCTTCCTCGTCGGCATCAATGTCGTCGGCATCAAGGAGGCGGCGCGCCTCAACATCATCCTCGCCCTCCTCGACCTGGGGACGCAGCTGCTCCTGATGGTCCTCGGTGTCGTGCTCCTCCTGGAACCGTCCGTGTTGATCGAGCAGGTCGATCTCGGGACCGTGCCGACCTGGTCGCACCTCATCTACGGCATCTCGATCGGGACGATCGCCTACACGGGCATCGAAACAGTGTCGAACATGGCCGAGGAGGCGGCCAACCCGGACCGCGACGTCCCGCGGGCCATAAACTACGTCCTCGTCGCCGTGCTCGCCGTGTACCTCGGCATCTCCATGACCGCCCTCTCGGCGATGCCCGTCAAGGCGAACGTCCTGCCCATCGATCCGTCCACAGGGAAGACGGCGCCGGTCGAGGTCGTGCCAAAGGACGCGAGCGAGCCGAACGGGCCCTTCGTGTTCGCCGGCACGCCGCCGCCGGGCAACGAGGGGGTCGATGTGTTCGTCCCCGCCACCCAGAAGAGCGGCGTGTGGCTCACCGACGACCTCGAGCCGACCGGCGAGGTGTTCATCCAGGGCGGGCAGCGCTATACCGAGATCCATGGGTCCCTGCTCGGCAGCGTCTATGCCGAGGACCCGGTCGTGGGTATCGTGCGCTCGCTGCCCGTCAGCCTCTCGTGGCTCAGAGGGATCCTGATGCCGTGGGTGGGGATCCTCGCGGCGACCATTCTGCTCATCGCCACGAACGCCGGTCTCATCGGCGTGTCGCGACTGGCGTACTCGCTCGGCCAGCACCGCCAGGTGCCGCCCGTACTGGGCCGCGTGCACCCCAAGCGCATGACGCCGTACGTGGCGATCGTCGTCTTCGGCGCCGTCGCATGCGTCCTGCTCTTGCTTCCGGGCGACACGATCACGCTGCTGGCCGACCTCTACGCGTTCGGTGCGATGATCTCGTTCACCGTGGCGCACATCTCCGTGGTCTGGCTGCGCTTCAAGGAGCCCGGCACCCGGCGGCCGTTCCGCACCCCGCTCAACATCAACGTGGGCGGCTACTCGGTGCCCGTCCTGGCCGTGCTCGGGGGTCTCGGCACGTTCACCGTCTGGTGCGTCGTCGTGGCCACCCACCCGATGGGTCGTCTCATCGGCTTGGTGTGGATGGGTCTTGGCATCGCGATGTACGTCGTCTATCGCAGGGCGAAGGGGTACTCGCTGACCCGCACCGTCGAGAAGGTGGTCGTGCCGGCCACCATGCAGGAAGACATCGATTACCACCAGATCCTGGTGCCCATCGTCGGCAGCCGCATCAGCGACGAGATGATGGTGCTCGCCTGCCAGCTCGCGACCGAGAAGAGATCGTCGATCGACGCGCTGTGTGTGATCGAGGTGCCCATCCACCTCCCCCTCGACGCGCCGCTGACTGGGGAACGGGAGAGAGGGGAGCGCGTGTTGAAGGCGGCGGCGGTCATCGCCTCGCAGTTCAAGGTGAAGCTCACGCCGCGGATCGTCACCGGGCGCAACACCGGCCGGGTGATCCTCGAGGAGGCCGCCAAGCGTCGCTCGGAGGTCATCATCCTGGGGACGGTGCGTAAACGGCGTATCGCCGACCGCGTCTTCGGGGACACGGTCGAGTACGTGCTGCGCCACGCGCCGTGCGAAGTCCTCGTCAACCTCGTGCCCCGCGACTACCCGATGGAGGGGTCGGGGGACGAGGGCGAGGCGACCGACGTGGTCGTCGCAGGCTAGCCTCACGCCGGCGTCCTCAAGGCCTCACTCCCGGCTCCGCCCTGAAGCTCAGACTGGTATCATCGGGCGGCGGCCGCCGGGGCGACCGAGGGACTGCCGGGCGCACCCGAGCCGGGCATCGACACCTCCCCCTGTCCCCAGCAGGGCCGCGGACGCCATGACGCGACGCAAGTACAGAGAGGGAGAGGGCCTGCACAAGGTCCTCGGCGTGCCGGCGCTGTTCAGTACGGCGTACGGCAACGTCGGCTCGTCGATCTACTACGCGCTCGGCGTCGTCGCCTTGTCGGCGCTGGGCGCGACGCCGCTCGTCTTCGTCATCACCGGCCTGCTCTTCGTCACGACCGCGTGGACCTATGCCGAGGCCACGGCGGCGATGCCCGAGGCCGGCGGTGCCTCGAGCTTCGCGCGTCGCGCCTTCAACGAGTTCGCGAGCTTCGGCGTGGGGTGGGGGCAGATGCTCGTGTACACGGCGACGACGGCGATCTCCGCGCTGTTCGTCCCCCACTACCTCTCGGTCTTCATCCCCGTCCTCAAGGAGTGGCCGTACAACACCATCGGCGGCATCGTCGTGGCACTGCTCCTAATCGTCGTCAACGTGATCGGCATCAAGGAGGCGGCGAGCCTCAACATCGTGCTCGCCCTCCTCGACCTGGCCACGCAGGTCCTGATCATGGTCATCGCCCTCGTGCTGCTGCTCGAGCCTCGCATCCTCATCGAACAGATCCAGTGGGGCGTCGCCCCGACCTGGCGCCAGTTCCTGTACGGCTTGGCCATGGGCACCGTGGCGTACACGGGCATCGAGACCGTGTCCAACATGGCCGAGGAAGCCAAGTCCCCGGGTCGGGACGTGCCGCGCGCCATCAACTACGTCATCATCGTCGTCCTCGTCGTGTACATCGGCATGCCGCTGGCGGCGCTCTCCGTGATGAAGGTCGGGTCCAACGTGGTGCCGGTCGATGCGACCACTGGTCTGACCGTGCCGGTCAAGGTCGTGGAGGGCGAGCCGGAGGGGACCTGGGTGCTCGCCGACGACCCGGCCGCGACGGTCTTCGTCCCGGTTGAGGCGTCGGACGGCGTGCATGTGATTCCCGCCCAGGAACCCACCGGCAAGGTCGAGTCGGTGGACGGTGTCGAGGTCACCCGCCTCTACGGGACCCAGCTCGGCAGCAACTACCTCGAAGACCCGGTGCTCGGCATGGTCCGCTTCATGCCCGACAGCGTGGGGTGGTTGCGCAGCGTGCTCGCCCCTTGGGTCGGCATCCTGGCGGCGACGATCCTCGTGATCGCCACCAACGCCGGTCTCATCGGCGTCTCGCGGCTCACGTACTCGCTTGGCGAGCACAGGCAGCTGCCGCCGGTGCTGGGCCACGTACACCCGAAGCGTCTCACCCCCTACATCTCGATCATCGTCTTCGGCCTGGCCGCGTGCGTGCTCATGCTTCCCGGGAGCACCGAGCTGCTCGCCGACCTCTACATCTTCGGGTCGATGATCTCGTTCACCGCGGCCCACCTGTCGGTGATCGTGCTCCGCGTCCGGGAGCCCGACCTGGAACGGCCCTGGCGGGCGCCGCTCGGCATCCCGTGGCGGGGGGCGTCGCTCCCGCTCACGGCCATCGTCGGCGCCCTCGGGACGTTCGCCGTCTGGATCGTCATCGTCGCGTACCAGAGCACGAGCCGCTACATCGCCTTCGGCTGGATCGCCATCGGTCTTCTCATGTACGTGGTCTACCGGCGCTCCAGGGGCTACTCGCTCACCAGGACGGTCGCCAAGGTCGTGGTGCGCGAGTCCATGCAGGCGGACATCGACTACGACCAGATCCTGGTGCCCATCGTCGGCAGTCGCATCACCGACGAGATGGTCGTGCTCGCCTGTCAGTTGGCGGCGGAGAAGGGGTCGTCCATCAACGCCCTCTACGTGATCGAAGTGCCGATGAACCTGCCGCTCGACGCGCCGCTGGCCGAGGAACGGGCGCGCGCCGACGAGGTCCTGCAGGGCGCGGTCACACTCGCCAACCAGTTCAAGATCAAGATGACTCCCATAGTCGTCACGGCTCGTTCCGCCGGTCGGGCGATCGTTCAGGAGGCGACGGAGCGGCGCTCCGAGGTCATCATCCTTGGGGTGATGAAGAAGCGTCGCATCGCCGAGCGCGCCTTCGGGAGCACGACTGATTACGTGATCGAGCACGCTCCGTGCGAAGTGATCGTCAACATCGTCCCGCCGGTGGGCGTTTACGAATCGGAGGCCAAGACCCCTCGCCGCGTGGGCGGGCCGCGCGGCGGTTGGCTTTCGCCGGACGAGGGCGGGGGATCCGGCGTGAGACCGCCGCAGGGTGGGGAAGAGGCCGGCGGGGGGCCGCCGGCACCCCCCGTCTGAGCGGCTCCTCCCGCGCCGTCCGCGGCAGGCGGTGTCGCAAGGCGCCCGGCCTCGCGAGGCCCGGTTGCCGCGCGTCACGGCTGGAGTATGCTCACGCATGAGGGGCGCCGTCGCGTGCGACGGCGCCCGATGTCGGGTGCGGCGGCCGTGCGCCGCGCGGGGAAGGTGACCGTACATGCATGTCGTGATCGTAGGCTGCGGCCGCGTGGGCTCCAGTCTCGCGCTGTCGCTGGTGACCGAGGGGTGGAGCGTGGCCGTCGTGGACGACAGGGCGGAGTCGTTCTACCTGCTCGGTGAGGACTTCGGTGGCCAGTTCGTCGAGGGCAAGGCGCTCGACTGGGACGTGCTGCGCTCGGCGGGCATCGAGCACGCCGACGCGGTGGTGACGGCCACCGACGGCGACAACACCAACATCGTCGTCGCGCAGGTGGCCATGAAGAAGTTCGGCGTGAAGTGCGTCGTGGCGCGCGTCTACGACCCGCTCCGCGCAACGCTCTTCGCCCAGACCGGCATCCGTACGGTCTGCCCGACCAGGGACGCGCGCGTGCTCCTGCTCGACGCCGTCCGCTCCTGCGAAGTCTCCGCGGAGGCCTGACCATGTTCGTGCTGATCATCGGTGGCGGCAAGGTCGGCCTCAACACCGCGCGCCAGCTGCTGCAGCTCGACCACGAGGTCGCCGTGATCGAGCAGCGCAAGTCGCGCTACGACCTGCTCGTCGAGGAGCTCGAAGAGGCGCTCGTGTTCGGCGACGGCACCGAGATCTGGGTGCTGGAGAAGGCCGGCATCGCGCGCGCCGACATGGTCGTCGCCGTCACCGGCGACGACGAGGACAACGTGATCATCGCGCAGATCGCGAAGATGAAGTTCAGCGTGCCCAAGGTCGTCGCGCGGGTCAACAACCCATTCAACCAGCCGACGTTCGACCTCCTGGGCATCGACGCCACCGTCTGCGCGACGACCAGCATGTTGCGCCTTATCATGCACGAGCTGCCGGTGCACAAGTACGTGCCCCTGTTCTCGCTGCGCCGCGAGAACCTCGAGGTCGTCGAGCTCGAGGTGAGCGAGAGCTCCCCGTTCGCCAACACGTACGTCCAGGACATCCAGCTGCCCGAGAACGTGCTTCTGGCGGCCATCCTCCGCGCCGGTCACGCCTTGCCGGCGCGCGGCTCGTCCGAGATCCTCCCGGGTGACTACGTGCTGTGCGTGCTGCCCCCGGCCAAGGGCAAGGAGCTCATCAAGGTCTTCCTGCCTGACGAATCGCCTGAAGAGCTCGAGAAGGAATCGGAGCTGGACACGTCCGAGGGTTGAGGCGGCGGGGTCCGCCAGACGCAGATGTCCTGCGGCGGGGGCCGGGTGCGGTTGACCGCACCCGGCCCCCGCCGCTAGCATCACCCTGCTCTGCCGAGCGTCCCACGCACGGTGGCGAGGTAGCTCAGTTGGTAGAGCACATGACTGAAAATCATGGTGTCGCCAGTTCAATTCTGGCCCTCGCCACCAGCTTCTCGCCTGCACCTCGAGTGTGCGGTTCCGGTACATCCTTTCCACTGTGGCTCCGGCACGTGCGACGTCGGCTACGTGCGTGCGGGCAGGGTCCACGACGCGGCCCATGTCGAGGCGTGCCGGCTGGTCTACGTTCACGACGGCGCCTTCGCCTTCAACCCCGCCGGACCCGCGACCGGCTGACGGAGCGGGGGCGGGCAAGGCCCGTCGCGTCCTCCACGGGCTCCCTCCTTCCGCCAAGCGCGCCGCGGAGGGAGTCGCCCTCCGTGGCTGTGCCCTACCGCGCGCCGTAGACGATCGTTCTCTTGAGAGCGGCGGTGATCTGGGCGATACCTGCGGGGACGACGTCGAAAGGGACGTGCGATGACGACCCACAGGCTCCTCAGATTGCGGCACGACCGCGAGAACGTCGGGTTCCTCTCCGCGAGTCTCATGGTCGACGACCCGAGTGCCAATCGTCACTGGATGCTGCGCCTCGAATCGCCCTCCACGCTCGAGCTCTTCCGGGGCTGCCTTGGGTCCGGCAACGCGCTCTCGTTCAGCATGATCACGCGCGAAGGCAACCTCTTCCGCGGCGAGGCCTACGTGTCGAGCCTGAGCGACGCCGTCGACGGACCGACGTCCGTCGCTCTCGCCGGCGCCGGTCCGCTGCAGAGGGCCTAGGCGCGTCCGCGCGCCGCGCCGCCGGGGCGGCGCGCGGCGCGTCGACACCGCCTCAGATGCCCGCGAACACCTCTTCGCCCACGAGCTCGCGCACGCGCAGCATGTCGAACACGCCGCGGACCTGGGGCGGAAGGTTCTGCGCCGTGACGGGCACGCCCTGGCTGCGCAGGTCCAGGCAGAGCCGCACGAAGATGCCGGTGCCCGAGGAGTCGATGAACTGCACGTCGGAGAAGTCGACGACGACCGTCTGAGCGCCGCGTGCGGCGGCGAAGACCGCCGCCCGCAGCGCGTCGGCGCAGTCGAGGTCGAGCTCGCCGGCGAGATGGACTGTGGGCGCCGGGCCCGGGCTTGTCGTGGTCTGGAGCATCGTCACCTGCCTCACGTGGTCATATGGTCGAGGAGAAGGGTGGTGCCGGCGTCTCCGGTGTGGAGCCCGACCGAATCGACGTTGTCGAGGATTATCTTCAAGCCGTAGCCCATGGACGCCTGCCCGTCCTCAGCGGGCGGCTCCATCCAGTTGACGAAGTTGAGCCCCGGCCCCCGGTCGGCGAGCACGGCGCGCACGCGGTCGTCGAGGCGGCGCAGGCTGAGGCGGCCGCTGCCGCCTCCGTGGAGGAGCATGTTGCTCGCCGCCTCCGAGATGCAGAGGAGGTACGTGGCGCGCGCGGACCCGCCAAGCCCGCAGTCCCGAAGCATCGCGCCGATGGTCCCACGTGCCTGTGCGAGCTCCGCGGCGTCGTCGATCTCCCACGCGACGAGCAGGTCGCCGCGGGTGCGCTCAGCCGCGAGCTCCTCGGCGCTGAGGATCCGCAGGCGGGCGCAGGCCACGGCCGCGGCCAGGTCGCTCAGGATCTCGTTGAGGCCGCGGCGGTGATCGCCGTGGTGGCGGTGCCAGCCGTTCGTGCGGATGCTGAGGATGTCACACCATCCGTCGTGCGGGACGAAGCAGAGCTCGTCGGTGTCGAAGTGGTCGGGCGGCGAGACCGTGTAGGCCATGAACTCCTTGCGGCGTATGGCTTCTACGGCGTGACGCTTGAGGTCGCTGCCCGGGATGCCGAGGTCGAACCGGCCGATCACGGTGCGCAGCGTGCGGGAGCGGGCCACGTACCGGCAGACCTGCAGGGTCGCCGGGTGACAGGCGGCTTCGTCGACCGCGGTCGCGCCCGCGTTCGGGCCGCCGGCCCGCGCCGTCACCGGGCCTCCACGAGCAAGAGCGTCGCGTCGTCCGCCGGGCGCGCACCCTCGCGGAAGCGCGCGACCTCGCGCCACGTCGCCGTCAGAACGTCGTCAAGGTCCGTCTCGCGCGCCTGCGCCAGGACGTTGGCGAGCCTCTCCAGGCCGAACAACTCTCCCGCAGGGGAGCGCGCTTCCGTCAGGCCGTCGGTGAACACGGCGAGGCGCTCGCCCGACGCGAGCTCGAGCTCGTCCTGCGCGAACGCGAGCCCGGTGCGGACGCCGAGGGCGGCACCCTGCGACGGCACGTGACGCACCTCGCCGTCGCGTACGACGAGCACCGGGTTGTGACCGCCGCCGGCGATCGCGACGCGGTTCGTGCGAGGGTCGAAGGCGACGAGGGCCAGCGTCAGGAACGTGGGCATACGCTGGCCCTCCAGGTCGCGGGCGAGCCCGTCGTTGACCTCACGCAGTACTTCGGCAGGCTGCTTGCCCGGGCTCACCGCGTCATGCAGGAGTGAGCGCGCCATCGCCATGATGAGGGCGGCGGCGAGGCCCTTGCCCATCACGTCGCCGCAGACGATCGCCCAGCGGCCGTCGCCGAAGGGCATGTAGTCGTAGTAGTCGCCGCCGACCTCTCCGAGGAACTCGATGCGCTGTGCCAGGTCAAGGCCTTCGATGGCCGGGGTCCGCGAGGGCAGCAGGTCGAGCTGGATGCGCTGCGCTCGTTCGATCTCGGCGGCGACCTTCAGCTGGGCCTCGCGCAGCGCATCGTGCAGGCGCTCGGACGTCTCGAGCTCGCTGCGGAAAGAGGCGATCGTGGCATCGAAGCTCTCGCGGTCGCGAGCTCGCCCCACGTAGACCTGGTACGACCAGTAGATGAGGAAGAGGGGCGGGATGACGAGGAGGAGCCCGGGGATGCCGAGCGCCGCGAACAGCCACGCGGCGATGATGGCGATCGTCGCCCCCGTGAGGTAGCCGGGCAGCGCCCACTCGTAGTTGCGCCGCCAGACGGTGAGGGCGCGGTTCGACGAGCTGAGCGCGACGACCGCCGCCAGGAGCCACGTGTTGACGAGGAAGTCCACCGTCGTCGCCGCGAAGGCCGGCACGACCTTCTCGAGAAAGGTCGAGTCCGCCGGCAGCAGCGCGAGATAGAGCAGGCCGCCGGCGCACGTCGACACCACGTAGTTCGCGACGTTGAACGTCACCTTGAGCGGGTCGCGAGTGAAGCCGGCCGTCGCGGCGCCCGAGACCGCCGCGACGACGAGCGCCTCCCACAGGCCCAGTTCGATGAGGGCGGCGAGTACCGGCACGAACGAGAGCGTGACGATGCCGACAACGGGGAGGCGTACCTCGCGCAGGTCGGTCAGGGCGGCGAGGACGACGAAGGCGCCCAGGGCCAGGGAGACGGTCGCACCGTCGAGCCAGGCGGCGGCGATGAAGCACGCGGCGGCGACCAGCGTCGTGCCGGCCACCGCCAGGTGAACGGCCGGCTGCTGGCGCGCTGCGGCCGCGCCTTCCGCCGGGCCGGCGTGACCTGGGACCGTCACTGGCCCTCGATGAGCACGGTCCAGGCGAACTTTGTCCACGCGAACTTGGTCCAGGCGAACTTCGTCCAGGCGAACTTCGTCCAGGCGAACTTCGTCCAGGCGAACTTTGTCCACGCGAACTTGGTCCAGGCGAACTTCGTCCAGGCGAACTTCGTCCATGCGAACTTGGTCCATGCGAACTTGGTCCACTCCACGTACGTGTCGTCGCTGAGGATGGTCGTTCCGTCGCCGAGATCGGCGGATAGGGCGGGTTCGGACGCGGTGGCCGTCTCCGCGAGGGCGCCGTCGACGTCCAGGAGGCCGGCTCCCTGCTGGAACGATGTCGCTCCGCGGACGGGGTCGGCGCTCTTCATGAGGCGCACCTTGACGTCGTCGGGCGTCAGGGTCGGGTCCTGCTCGAGGAGCAACGCGGCCGCTCCGGCAACGACCGGCGCGGCGGTGCTCGTGCCCGAGAGCATCAGGTAGTTCGACTTGACGCGCGACGGCGCGGACGGTGCGTAGTCGGCCACGGGGATCACGTTCTCGGGGAAGGTCCTGTCGATGTAGCTGGCGCGCTCGCGCAGCGAGACCAGGCGGTTGCCCGGCGCCATCAGGTCGGGCTTGGCGAACTCGTCGTAGAGCGTGGGCCCCATGGAGCTGTAGGCACAGACCACGTCGTCGACCAGGTCCTTCGTCTGCCGGGTGTCCGTGGCGCCGACCGTGATCACGGCGGGGTCGTTGCCCGGAGAGAGCACGCCGCCGAGGCCGAACTCGCCCTCGTTGCCGGCCGCACACACGACCACGATGCCCGCGTCCCAGGCGGCCTCGACGGCCTGGGCCAGCGGATCGTCCGCGACGGGTCCGGTCGGGCTGCCGCCGATCGAGATGTTCAGCACGCGGATATCGAGCGCGTTCCTGTGGGCGATCACCCAGGCGATGCCGTCGATGACGGTGGAGGCGCGTCCCTGCCCGAACCGGTCGAGGACCTTGACGGCGGCGATGCCGGCGGCCGGCGCGACGCCGCGGAACTGGGTGGTCGCGAGCCCGCCGTCCTCGGTCGGCAGGGAGGCCGTGCCGTCGCCGGCGATAAGTCCGGCCACGAACGTACCGTGACCGGCGTCGTCGTACGGGTGCTTCTTGCCCTTCACGAGGTCGGTCCAGCCCACGATACGGCTCTCGTCGAGATCGGTGTTGACGCCCACGCCGCTGTCGAGGATCGCGACCGTGACGCCGCTGCCGCTGGGCCTGCCGTCGGCCGGGGCGTCGAGCTCTCCGAGGCCGATGGTGAAGTTGGTGACGTTCATCGACGATGCCGAACCGATGCCGTAGACGGGGTTGTCGGCCAGGATCGCCGAAACCAACGGACTCGCCGCCAGCCGCTCGATCTGCTCGTCGGTGAGCCAGGTCGCGACGCCGCCGACGAGCGGCAGCTCGTCGGCGGCCGCGCCGGCGGGGAGCTTCGCGCGAACGGCGGAGAGCTTGCCCGGGGCCATGACGAACACCGGGACGGCTTCGCCCGGCCCTGCCGCCTCGAGGGCGACGCGCACGCTGGGGTTCACCTTGTCGCCTGCCGCGGCGGCCGAGCCTGGAGCCAGCGCGAGAACGAGCATGGCGGCGATCAGCGCCAGGGTGATCCGTGTCTTCATCGTCCTCGCCTCCGCGTCGGCGCCCGCACGGCAGCCGGTCTGCGACCGGCCCGCGTGCGGGCGCTCACCGTTGCCGCAGGGCGGGACGAAGCAGGGGGGAGGCCGCTGGGTGCGCGAGGCACTCGCCGGGGGCGGGGCGGTTCGGCAACCGAGCTATCTTGGCCATCCAAGACCTCTGGCTTTGCGTCCCTGCCTCACGGCAGGTTTGCCCTTTCGTACCATCCCGTTATCGGCGTCGCGCGCGTGAAGATTGAGGGTCGACTAGACGGATTGGCAGCGAAGTCGTCGCCCGTCCAGGCGACATGGGCTGTTGTCGCCGGCAGGACCCCGACGGTAGAACAGGCCGGCCGGAGCGCGCGTCGCCGCGCGGCCTCGCGAGCACCGTCAGAGGGGTCCGCCCGGCCCGTACGGTGATAGACTGGTGACGATCTGGCCGCCCCCGATGGGCCCGGCCGCGTCGGGCCGGTGGACGTCTTCTCGGCCGTCCGCCGCCATTCCACGCGCCGCGGCCCGCCGCAGGGCCAGCAGTTTCGCGACCGCAGGGCGAGGCCGCGACCGGCTGAAGGGAGGAAGCACCATGGCCACCACGGCCGGCCTCTACAGCAAGCTGCAGAGGCGTGTCATCAACCAGATGCTCGACGCCGCGGCGAGCGGCAACAAGAAGAGCATCGTGCGGGCGTTTCGATTGGCCGAGACGATCACGCCCGACGAATACAAGGGCGCCGTCCGCCACGTACGGGCGAAGGTCCAGGAGGACCATCCGGCGCTGTTCATCGCCCGTCACGTCAGCCAGAAGCTCAGCCCGAAGTGCCGCGACCGCTTCATCGAATGTCTTATCGTCAACACTCTTCTTCGCGGTGTGGCCAAACGGAAGGAGTTCATGGCGTCTGAGCCGGGCAGGTGGGCTCCCACGACGATCCTCATGAGCCCGACGATGCGCTGCAATCTGACGTGTGCGGGGTGCTACGCGGCCGAATACCCGATGGACCAGGACCTCGAGCCCCGGCTGCTGCAGAAGGTCGTCGACGAGGGCACCGAGATGGGCGTGTACCTCTACACGCTGCTGGGCGGCGAGCCGTTCATCTACGACGGTCTGCTCGACGTCGCGGCCGCCAACCAGGACTGCTACTTCCAGGTGTTCACCAACGGGACCCTCATCGACGAGGACACGGTCGACGCACTTGCCGAACTGGGCAATGTCGCACCGATGCTCAGCCTCGAGGGGAACGAGGAGTCGACCGACGCTCGCCGCGGGCGCGGCGTCCACCGGCAGATCCTCGACACCATGGACCTGCTGGGTGAGCGCGGCATCCTCTTCGGGTATTCGGCCACGGTGACGCGCCGGAACTGGCGCATGCTCGTCAGCGACGAGTGGGTCGACCCGCTGGTGGCGCGCGGCGCGGTGCTCAGCTGGAACTTCCTCTACATGCCGATCGGCCGCAACCCAGATACGTCGATGATGCTCACGCCTGAGGAGCGGAACGAGTTTCGCGAGGGCATCCTCCGCGTGCGCAACACCAAGGCCCTCTTCCCGGTCGACTTCTGGGGCGACGCGCCCTTCGTCAAGGGCTGCATCGCGGGCAAGCACTACATGCACATCAACAGCGAGGGCTGGGTCGAGCCGTGCATCTTCACGCACTTCGCGACCGACAACATCCGCGACACCAGTCTCGCCGAGGCGTTCAACTCGCCGTACTTCCAGGAGATCCGCAGCCGGCAGCCCTTCAGCCACAACCTGCTGAAGCCCTGCATGCTCATCGACAACCCGGATCAGTCGCGCGAGATCATGGCCCTCACGGGGGCACACCCGACGCACCCCGGTGCCGAGACGCTGTTCACCGAGCTGCGTGCGTCGATCGACGAGTACGCGGCCGAGGTCGACCGCATCTACTCACCGGTCTGGTCCTGCATGGCGGCCGACAAGGCCGCCCAGCAGGCCGAGGAACAGGCCGCCTTGCGGGAGGCCGCCGAGGTCCGCTGAGACTGCCGTCAAGACGGCGTCGTCGATGTGCCGGGGCGCCCCGCGGGGCGCCCCGGCACTCGTCGTTCAGGGGGCCGGCGGCTAAGGGAATCCTGATACCCTGTCGAAAGACGTCGTGAGGACCAGGAATGCCGCGTGAGTCCCGCCACACACGGGCTGCCCGCCGGGCGGCCGTCTTGATCGCCACCGCCGCCGTCGCCTTTGGGGGCGTCTGGCTCCTGCCGCGCGTGAGCGCGGCCACAGCGGCGTGGGTCGCCACCGGCCCTCGTGTCCGTGCGGAGACCGTGGAGCTGGGCGGTGGCCTGTCGATCACGTCGCCCGCGACGGCGTCGCGTGGCGCTTCCATGCCGGACGGCGGCGCAGGCCTCGGCGCTGCGGCGGCCGGCCCGGCGCCCGTCGTCGTCGATCCGGGCATGCTGTTCGACATGGTCGGCATGCTCTGCGACGACGAAGTCCCGAACGGGTCTCCCGTGACGATCAGCCTGCGCACCAGTCTGGACGGCGCGTCGTGGGGCGCGTGGCACGAGGTCGACCTTGGATCCCGCGCGGGTGTGCGAGGCGGCATGGACGACGGTCCGGATGGACGCTCGGGAGTCTCCGCGGACGCGCCCGCGGCGTACACAGACCCTGTCTGGGTGGGCCCCGCGCGGTATGTCCAGGTGCGTGCCGCCTCGGGGAGGGGTGCCACGCCGGCGCGTCTCCGTGGGGTGCGCCTGATGTTCCTGAACACGAGCGGCGAAGCCACAGTCGCCGACAGGGCGGCCGGCCGGCTGCGGTCGGCGGTCGCCGCGATCGCCGGCCTCGGCTCGTCGCCGGAGGTGCACGCGATGACGAGCGCCCCCGACATCGTGCGCCGTGCCGAGTGGGGGGCCGACGAGTCGTGGCGCGGGCACGAGCCTGAATACGCCAATGTGAAGATGGCCTTCGTGCACCACACCGTGAACGCCAACTCGTACACGCGCGCCCAGGCGCCGGGACTCGTGCGGGGCATCTACTACTACGATACCAAGGGCCTCAAGTGGAGCGACCTGGGCTACAACTTCCTGATCGACCGCTATGGGACGATCTACGAAGGCAGGTACGGCGGCATCAGCAAGGGTGTGATCGGCGCGCAGACGCTGGGCTTCAACACCGGGAGCACCGGCGTCGCCATGATCGGCACCTTCAGTACGGCGACGCCGCCGTCGGCGATGATGACCGCGCTCAAGAGACTCCTCGCCTGGAAGCTCGACGTGCACCACGCCGACCCGCGGGGGAAGGCGAGCATGGTCTGTCGCTCCGCCCAGAAGTACGCTGAAGGTGAGACGGTCAGCTTTCCCGCCATCGCCGGTCATCGCCAGGCGAACTACACCGCCTGCCCCGGCGACGTCCTCTACGGCAAGCTGCCCGGGGTGCGGTCGGCAGTCGGCGGCATGGGACTGCCCAAGATCTACGAGTATGTGGTGGGGACTGCCGACCTGAGCCCGAACGGCGACGGGGTGCGGGAGTCAACGCGTGTCAGGTTCCGCAACTCCGCGGCCGCCGACTGGATGGTGGAGATCGTCGGTGACGACGGCGCCGTGGTGCGCCGGTACGCGGGGAGCGGCGAGCTGGTCGACGTGCGCTGGGACGGCCGCGACGAGTCCGGCGCGGTCGTCCGCGACGGCGACTACAAGATCGTGGGCCGTGCGGAGGTCGCCGGCGCCGCCGCGCGGCCGGCGAGCACGGTCGTGAGGGTCGACACGGTGCCGCCCAAGGCGACCGAGGTGCGCGTGGCGCCGGCCGTGTTCAGCCCGAACGGCGACGGGTACGCTGAGCGCTGCAAGCTGCGCTTCACCACGAGTGAGGCTTGCTCGGCGCGGGCGTTCGTGGTCGACGCACAGGGGACCGCCCTGCGCACCGTCGCCGGCTGGCAGGTCGCGGCGACCGGAGCGCGGTCACTGGCGTGGGACGGCCTCGTCTCCTCGGTGGACGGGCTGGTCGGTGCGCCGGAGGGGCCGGCCTACCTGCGCCTCGAACTGAAGGACGCCGCGGGCAACCGCTGGGCGGCTGTGGCGACCGCGCACGTCGACCGCACCCTCGGGTTTCTGACAGTCACCCCTGCGACGTTCTCGCCGAACGGCGACGGGACCAAGGATGCCGCCAAGCTGGGCTTCACCCTCACGCGGCGGGCCGCCGTGACGGTCGACGTGCTGCGCGACGGTGAAGTCGTGCGCGCTCTCGGACGCGCCACGTATGCGTCCGGGAAGGCGGTGTCGATCTGGGACGGGATGCTCGCCGATGCGTCGCGGGCGCGAAGCGGAACGTATCGGTTGAGAGCCGTGGCGGAGAGCGCGATCGGCACGGTCGGCGCCTCGAAGGCGGTCGTCGTCGACCGGTACCGCCCGCGTCTCACGGCGCCCGAGCGCGTCACCGCGAGGCTCGGCCAGCGCGCTCGGGTCATCTTCACCGTCAAGGATCCCTACAGCCCCAAGGTCCGCGTGACCGCCAAGGTCCGCGACCGGAACGGCAAGGGGCTCGCCGTCATCGACTGCGGCTGGGTGCCACAGGGCGAACGCACGTCCGTGCGCTGGAAACCACCGGCGCGGCGCACGTACTGGCTCGAGCTGACGGCGCTGGATCGCGGCGGCAACCCTCAGGCTACGGCGAGGGTCACGAAGATCGTGGTGCGCTGAGGGGCCGGGCCGCTGGGCGGCCCGGCCCCTCTCAGCCGTCTGGCTACGACCAGACGCGGCGACCACTTCGCCAGGCGTGGAATCCTCAGGTCTCGGCGTGGTCGCGGCGCCAGCGGCAATGCGGCATGGGGCAACTCGCCATGCGCGCCGCGTCACAGACCTCGCAGCGCTGGGCGGCCGTGCTGATGGGGAGGTCGAAGGCCTGCGGGGGCGCGTCGCCCAGGCGGAGGACCGCGTGGAGCGCGCGCGACACGGCCTTCATGTCGGCGAACGTGTCGGCCTTCTCGGGCAGGTCGACGAGGCCCATGCGCACGGCACGCTTGCGCACGCGACCGTCGGGGACGCAGGCGAAGCGATCGAGGGCCTCGTTCTGCCAGAGCGCGTAGCGCCGCATCTCGCGGACGGCCCAGAACGCGCGCGACTTGAGCGCCCCACCCGAGGCGGCGTGCAGGACGTCGACCGCGACGTCCGGGTCGGGCGGCTCGGGGAGCAGGCGCGACCATGTCTCGCGCGTCGCGGCCAGTCTGGTGAAGTCGATGATCTTGCCCTTGCTGTCGCTGCGCGAGACCGGCGGGTCGAGCGCGTACCGGCCGAGGTCGAAGGAGCCGTCGTACAGCTGGTCGAGCACGCCGGCGGCGACGAGGCGACGCCAGTCGGCGTCGATCACGCTCTCGGGCGCCGGCTGCGCCGCGAGGGCTCCTCGGCAGAGCAGGCGGAAGAAGAGCGCGGCCTGGTCGGCGGGTTTGGCCTTGGCGAAGCGTTGGCGCTCGGTCTCGTCGAGCACGTCGTCTGGCCAGCGGCCGCCGCCGTCGAACGCCTGGGCGAGGAAGGCGACGTCCTCGCGGCGCTCGCGGTTGGTGAGTGTCGTTGTCGCGTTCAAGGTGATGACCCCCACGGGTGCGGTGGATGAGGACGGCGGCCGGCCGGCACGTCGCAAGGCATGCTAGCGACGTGCCGGCCGGCCGCACAGGCTCACGATCGGGGGACATGGGTGACGTCCTCGCCTCGTTCGCGGTGACGTTACGCGGAGCGGCGCCGAGCGCGGGACGACCGGACGCCGTTTGACGCACAAACCGGACTCCCGTACCCTTCCTTTCGGCTTGCAGGGGCCGCCCCTCGTCAGTAGGGTAGAGCGGTCAGATCGAGGGTCCCCCCAGCAGGTCCACCGCAGATACCTCATGGCTTCGCTCGGCATAGACATAGGCTGTATCAGCCTCAAGGCGGCTCTCGTCGGCGAAGCCGGTGACCGCGACCTGTTCGCACGCCTCCTCACCGACCATCCCGACCTGTTCCAGATCCCGCGCGACGGGCTGACCGTGGTCGACGATCGCCCGGTCCTGGTGACTGCGTACCGGCGCATCAAGGGCGGCCCGGCCGAGGCGACGCAGGCGCTGCTCGACGAGCTCGGCGACGCCCTTCCCGAAGACGCGCTGCAAGCGGTACGCGTCACCGGCTCGGGTGCCCGCCTCGTCGGGGAGGCCCTCGGGGCCACCTTTGAGAACGAGTTCAAGGCCATCACGCGCGGCCTCTCGAGTCTGCATCCCGAGGCGCAGACGATCTTCGAGATGGGTGGCGAGACCTCCAAGTTCATCCGCCTCGAAGCGGCCTGCGACGTCGGCTGCGGCGGCGGCATCGCCGACTATCAGACGAACGGCGACTGTGCCGCCGGGACGGGGTCGTTCATGGACCAGCAGGCGAGTCGCCTCCTGTACGACATCGAGGACGTCGGGGACGTCGTCCTGGGCGCCGGCAAGGCGGCCAGCATCGCCGGGCGCTGCAGCGTCTTCGCCAAGAGCGACATGATCCACGCCCAGCAGAAGGGTTACCAACCCCCCGAGGTCCTGCGCGGCCTGTGCGACGCGGTGGTGCGCAACTTCAGGGGCACGATCGCCAAGGGCAAGATCGTAGAGCCACCTGTGGCGTTCATCGGTGGCGTCGCCGCCAACAAGGGTGCCGTACAGGCCCTCCGTGAGGCCTTCGACTTCGGCGACGGGAGCCTGTTCGTGCCCGAGTTCCACTTCTCGATGGGCGCCATCGGGGCCGCGCTGCTCGAGGCCGATGCCGTTGCGGCACGCGCGGCGTCTGCGGTCGTGCTCGATGCCACGGCCCTGCCGGCGGCCGAGTTCCCGCGCGCCGAGCCGCTCGCCACGGACAAGGTCCTGCTGCTCAGGGACACGGTGCAGGACTACGAGTGGCCGGCCGGCGGGCTGCCCGTCGACGTGTACATGGGGATCGACATCGGGTCGGTCTCCACCAACTTCGTCGTCATCGACGAGGCCGGCGAGGTCATCAAGGAGATCTACGTCAAGACCGACGCGCGGCCCGTCGAGGTCGTCAACGCCGGCCTGGCCGAGATTCGTGACGAGATCGGTGACCGCATCGTCTTGCGCGGCGTCGGCACGACGGGCTCCGGCCGCGAGCTCGTTGGCGAGCTCACCGGGGCCGACACCGTCACCGACGAGATCACCGCCCACAAGACCGGCGCCGACTTCATCGGGCGCCGCATCGGCCGTCAGGTCGACACGATCTTCGAGATCGGCGGCCAGGACTCCAAGTTCATCAGCCTGCAGGACGGGATCGTCGTCGACTTCGCCATGAACGAGGCCTGTGCCGCGGGTACCGGCTCGTTCCTCGAGGAGCAAGCCGAGAAGCTCGGCATCGACATCAAGGGGGAGTTCGCGCGCATGGCGCTGAGCTCGCCGGCGCCGATCCGCCTCGGCGAGCGCTGCACCGTCTTCATGGAGCGCGACGTGATGGCCTACCAGCAGCGCGGCGCGCGCCGCGAGGACCTGGTCGCCGGTCTCGCCTTCTCGATCGCCTACAACTACCTGAACCGGCTGGTCCGCGAGCGCAAGATCGGCGACTGCATCTTCTTCCAGGGTGGCACGGCCTACAACGACTCGGTCGCGGCGGCCTTCAGCCAGATCCTCGACAAGGAGATCATCGTCCCGCCGTACAACGGCGTCATCGGGGCCCTTGGCATGGCCCTCCTGGCCAAGGAGCGCATCGGCCGCACGGGTGCCACGACGACCTTCCGCGGCTGGGATCTCGAGCAGGTCGACTACCACGTCGTCGACTTCGTCTGCAAGGGCTGCTCCAACGAGTGCGACGTGCGCCAGTTCACCATCGAGGGCGAGAAGACATATTGGGGCGACAAGTGCTCTGACCGCTACCGCAAGCCGGCCAAGGTCGACAAACAGCCGGTCATCGACGACCTCATCGCGCTGCGCGAGGAACTGCTGCTCGCCCCGTACCAGGCGGCCCGTGAGCGCACGCCCGAGGCGGCCCCTGCGGTCGGTATCCCGCGCAGCCTGTACACGCACGACAGGCTGCCCTTCTGGGCGACCTTCTTCGCCGAGCTGGGCGCGCGACCCGTGCTGTCGCCCGAAAGCGACAAGACGATCCGCGAGACCGGCGTCGAGCTCACGGTCGCCGAGCCGTGCTTCCCCATCAGGGTGGCACACGGCCACGTCGACTGGCTGCTCCGCGAGGGCGTCGACTACGTCTTCGTGCCCAACCAGATCAACGAAGAGACGGAGTTCCCGCAGTTCAACTCGCACGCCTGCCCGTGGGGGCAGACACTGCCCTTCGTCGTGAGGACAGCGCCCCGCCTCGAAGACCACCGGGACAAGCTGCTCGCGCCACGGGTGCGGTTCCGGCTAGGGCGCGAGCTACTGGCCCGCGACCTCGCCGACGTGGGCGCGCGCCTGGGCGCCGACCGGCGGCGCGTACGCGCTGCACTCGACGCCGCGTTCAACGCCCAGGACGAGTTCCGCGCCGCCCTTCTCGCCGCCGGCGCCGAAGCGCTCGTCACGCTCGAGCGCACCGGCGAGCCGGGCATCGTCCTCGTCGGTCGCCCGTACAACATGTTCGACAAGGGCATCAACATGGACATCCCGCGCAAGCTGCGCAAGTTCTACGGCGTCAACGTGATACCGCTGGACTTCCTGCCGCTCAAGGGCATCGACGTCACCGACATCGTGCCGAACATGTACTGGAACTACGGGCGCAAGATCCTGCAGGCGGCGCGTTTCGTCGGCGACCGCCCGAACCTGCACCTCATCTACATGACGAACTTCAAGTGCGGCCCCGATTCGTACATCAAGCACTATGTGCGCCAGGCCTCGGGCAAGCCGTACCTGACCTTGCAGTTCGACGAGCATCAGAACGACGCCGGCGCGATGACGCGCTGCGAGGCCTACCTCGACAGCAAGGGCTTCCTGCGCTGGTGGTCGAAGGACGACACGCAGGCCTGCGCGCCGCTGGTCACCGAGGAGGTGCCGCTTGGCCGCGCTTGACGAGCTGCCTCACGTGCCCCCGGAGCAGGCGTCCGACGCCAAGCTCGGCGAAGCGATCCGCGAGTTCGGGCTCGAGGGCCGCACGCTCTACCTGCCGCAGATGCCGTACGGCGGGTCCTACCTGCTGGCGGCTGCTATCCGCTCGATCGGTCTCGACGCTCAGGTCACCACGCACTCCGACGAACGCACGCTCGAGCTGGGGGGGCGGGTCACGTCGGGCGATGAGTGCTACCCGCAGAAGATCGTGGTCGGCGACCTCCTGCGCATGATCGAGGACCTCGGCCGAGATCGTGTCGCCTACCTCATGCCCACCGCGAACGGACCCTGCCGGTTCGGGCAGTACATGCACCTCATCCGGGCGAAGATCGACGAGCTCGGCTACCACGACGTCCCCATCATCACGATCACCTCGAACGACGGCTACTCGTCGATCGGTCAGTACTCGCTCGACCTGATCCGTACGGCCTGGCGCGCGGTGCTCTGCCAGGACATGCTGATGAAGGCGCTCCTGAAGACGCGGCCCTACGAACGCGAGCCCGGATCGACCGACGCGGCCTACCTGCAGAGCCTCGACGAGGTCGGCCGTGCGGTGAGCGCCATGGGCGTCTCGCACAGAGAGCGCCTGCAGCGCATCGTCGCCGCCATGACGACGGCACGCGACCGCTTTCGCGCGCTGCCCGCCGACTACGACCCCGCCCGCCCGCTCATCGGGGTCGTCGGTGAGATCTTCTGCCGGCACAACACGTTCTCGAACTTCGACCTCATCCGTCTGGTCGAAGAACAGGGCGGGGAGTGCTGGCTCGCCGGCATCGGCGAGTGGGTCTGGTACGTCGACGACGAGCAGCGGCGGCGGCTGGCCGAGGAGGGTCGGACGATCTCCAAGGAGAACGCTGTCCGCTTCGTCAAGACGCGCGTCCAGCTCGCCGACGAGCGCGCCATCCACCGCCCCTGGCACGACGATTTCGTCGGCTACGAGGACCCGCACAGCGTGCGCGACGTGCTCGAGCTGAGCAGACCCTACCTCCCGTGCACCGGCGCGCTGGGCGAGATGGTGCTGTCGACGGGCACGTCGATCTACATGCACGGCAAGGGCGCGGACGGCATCATCGACATCAGTCCGTTCAGCTGCATGAACGGCATCGTCACCCAGGCGGTCTACCCGGTCGTCCAACGCGACCTGGACGGGCTGCCGATCCGGGTGTTTTACTTCGACGGGACGCAGGCCGACCTGGAGCGCGACGTGGGCATCTTCCTCGAGCTCGCGCGCACCTATCAGCGCCGCAAGAAGACCACTCGTCGTTACCCCGCGTCCTTCGGCGCCTGAGCGCTCACCGTTCGTCGGATCCGGCGGCTGCGCGGGCCTCCATCTCGAGCGCCAGCAGGGCGTTCCCGGTGAGCAGGATCGCCACCACGGCTGCCCAGCCCCGCTGGGTCCCAAGGGCCGCCGCCACTGCGCCGGCCGAGAGCGCGAGGTAGAGCTGCAGGACGAAGCGGCGCCGCGATGGGCCCAACCCGACGGCGGCCGCCGCCGTGCGGAGCGCGGCGCCGGGCAACGTGAGCGCCGCGGCGCACAGGCCCAGGTAAACGACGGCCGTGAGCATGTCGCGCGGCGAGCCTCCGCGGGCGAGCGTCACGATCGCGGGTTGTGTGCGTCAAGTTGTGC
>DDYF01000033.1 GCA_002347645.1 Thermoleophilia bacterium UBA2241
CCGCTACTCTAGCGAGTCGGCGGCGGGCGGCGCAGCCGCCCGCCGCCGCCGGCCCCGCCCGCCGCCGCCCCCGCCCCCGCCGCCGGCACTCGATGCGACATGCCCCTGCTCTTCCCACGGGCGCTCCGCTCGACGCCATCGTTGTCTGCGGGGCTGAGGAGGACGATACTGGCTCGGTAGGACGGAGCTTGTCGAGCTGGGCGAGTGGATCATGCCCAAGGCAGTCGGTCGAGTCACGGGGGGTGGCGAGATGGGGACCTTGAAGTCGAGGGCCGCACGAGCGGCCGGTCTCAGGGCTGGAAGGCCGGGAGGGCGGCGAGCTCTTCTCTTCGTGATCGCCGCCCTGACCGCCGCGGCCTGTCTGGCGGCGGCCGCGGCCCCAAGCCCGGCCAACATCGAGGACCCGAACGCCGAGCCGAACCACGGCGCGGTGATCGACCGCGGGGGTATCGACTACGCCGAGGACGTCGTCATCGTCGGCGGCTCTGTGTACGTCTGCGGCCAGGTCGAGGACGGTACGCGCGGCGCCGACGCGAGCCTCATGCGCATGCGCGTCGCCGGCGGCGCCACTGCCGTGTGGACGAGCGCGTTGGCGGGTCAGGACCACGCCGGCGCGATGGCCGTCGCGCCGGGAGGCGCCGCGATCTACACCTGCGGCACTCGGGAGGGCGTGACCGACGCCGATATCCTCGTGATCAAGTGGTCCAAGTCGGGTCGTGTGATCTGGAAGCGAACGTACGACCCGACGTCGGCCGGCTACGACGCCGGCGCCGACATCGTCGTCGACCGCGACGGCAATGTCACGGTGTTCGCGATCGCCCAGGCGGCGATGCGGGACGACTGGCTCGTCGTCAGCTGGACGGCGGCCGGCAAGCGCCGCTGGGTCCGCCGGCTGACGGACTCGCCCGCGGAGGAGTCGGCCTCGGAGATGGTCGTCGACCGCGGCGGAAACCTCTACGTGACCGGGTACGCCGACCGCGCCGGCAAGAGTTCGATGTTGACGGTGAAGCTGTCCCGGGCCGGTCGCGTCCTCTGGAAGCGCTGGTACCTCGGTCCGGCCGGGCTCAGCTCCGCGGGGAGCGCCCTCGTCCTCAGGCCGGGCGGCGGGGTGTTCGTCGGCGGCCTGGTCGCCAACTCGTCCGGGGGCTACGACGCGGTCTGCGTTTCGTACACCAAGACGGGTGCTCGTGCGGTGGCCGATCCGGCCGCGGCGGGCGAAGCGACCGCCGCGATCGAGGATCTCGCCGTGCTCACGTCGGGCACGATCGTCGGCGTGGGATGGGCGTCCCTCGACGGCCGGATGGACCCATTCTTGTGCTCGTGGACGGTGGACGGCCACGTCGAGGCGCCGGCCACCATCGCGACGGACCACTCGGACGAGTACGTCGCCGTCGCCGCAGACGCCTTCGGCGGCTACTGCTACGCGGGCACCTACGCGGCCGCGGCGGATGCCTCCTTGATCCGCGTCACGCGCGACTCGGAAGATGGCGCGTTCTGGCGCTGGCTGTGGGAGGGGCCGACACCCGGCTCGCAGACGCGCCCCAAAGCGGTCGCCGCCAAGGGAAACGTCGTGGCGGTCTGCGGCGATTGCTACTCGGCCGCGACTGGGCGCGACCAGTTCGTCATGGTGTGGCGGTACTGATCGGGGAAGCGCCCGCCCGACCTGTGCTAGTCTCGCCGTCGTGAGCAGCGAGACTTCAAACGCGCCCGAGCGCACCGACTTCATCCGCGACATCGTCGCGGCCGACCTGCGCGAAGGGCGCGTGGCCGGCGTGGTCACCCGGTTCCCGCCCGAGCCCAACGGCTACCTTCACATCGGCCACACCAAGGCCATCTGCATCAACTTCGGCATCGCCGAGGACTTCGGCGGCCGCTGCCACCTGCGTTTCGACGACACGAACCCCGCCAAGGAGGAGCAGGAGTACATCGACGCCATCGAGCGTGACATCCGCTGGCTGGGATTCGACTGGGGGGGGCACCTCTACCACGCTTCGAGCTACTTCGAGCAGCTGTACGAGTGGGCGGTGTACCTCGTCGAGGCCGGCAAGGCCTACGTCGACGACCAGACTGCGGAGGAGATCCGCGCGCACCGTGGCACCCCGACCGAGCCTGGCCGGCCGAGCCCCTGGCGGGACCGGCCGGCGGACGAGAGCCTCGACCTGTTCGCGCGCATGCGCGCGGGGGAGTTCCCCGACGGGTCCCGCGTTCTGCGCGCGCGCATCGACATGGCGTCGCCCAACATGCACCTGCGCGACCCGGTGCTCTACCGCATCCTGCACGCCGAGCACCCGCGCACCGGCGACGCCTGGTGCATCTACCCCATGTACGACTTCGCCCATGGCCAGTCGGACGCGATCGAGGGCATCACGCACTCGCTGTGCTCGCTCGAGTTCAAGGACCACCGGCCGCTCTACGACTGGTTCATCGAGAACCTCCCGGTGCCGTCGGCACCGCACCAGTACGAGTTCGCGCGCCTCAACATCACGCACACCGTCCTCTCGAAGCGCTTCCTCCTGCGTCTCGTCAACGAGGGTCATGTGCGCGGCTGGGACGACCCCCGCATGCCGACGATCTCGGCGCTGCGCCGCAGAGGGTTCCCCGCCGAGGGCCTCCGCGACTTCGCCACCATGGTCGGCGTCGCCAAGGCGGACAACGTCGCCGAGGTCGAGATGCTCGAGCACTGCGTGCGCGACGTGCTCAACCGCAAGGCTCCGCGACGCTTCGGCGTCCTCGACCCGCTCAAGGTCGTGATCGAGGACTACCCCGAGGGCAAGGTCGAGGAGATGGACGTGCCCAACAACCCGGAGGACCCGTCTGCCGGCAGCCGTAAGGTCCCGTTCTCACGAGAGGTGTGGATCGAGCGCGACGACTTCATGGAGGACCCGCCGCGCAAGTTCTTCCGCTTGGCGCCCGGGCGCGAGGTGCGGCTGCGCGCGGCGTACTTCGTGACGTGCCGCGAGGTCGTCAAAGACGGTGACCGGCGTATCGTCGAGCTGCGCTGCACCTACGACCCGGCGACGCGCGGTGGCGACGCTCCCGACGGCCGCCGCCCCAAGGCGACCCTGCACTGGGTCTCGGCGGCACACGGGGTGCCGGCCGAGGTCCGGCTTTACACGCACCTCTTCCGGAGCCCGCACCCCGGCGCCGGCGACGCGGACGTGTTCGACGACCTCGACCCGGGCTCCGAGAGGGTGCTCGCCAGGTGCGTCGTGGAGCCCTCGCTCGCCGAGCTCCGCGTCGGTGAGACCGTGCAGTTCGAACGCCTCGGCTACTTCTGCCCCGACCCCGAGTCGGCGCCGGGCGCGCTCGTCTTCAACCGCACGCTCACGCTCAAGGACACCTGGGCGAAGCTGCAGGCGCAGGGCCGGCAGGACAAGGTCTGACGCCGCCGGTCGGGGGCGGCCGCGGCGTCGCTCGCGCGCTCGGTCCGGCGATTTCGCGGCCGCCTCACGCTTGAGGAGGCCGCCGCCTCGCGGTACACTCTCGGAGCCTTCGGGCGGCGCTGGCGAGTGGCCTAACTGGCAAGGCACCTGACTCTGGATCAGGGGATTGGAGGTTCGAGTCCTCCCTCGCCAGCCATCTCTTCGTCCTCGTCTCGTCCCGAGCAGTGGTGTACGCTGCCGGACATGCTGGCTGCGATCGCCGTCACCTTCGTCGTGTCGACGACGCTTGCGTCTCTCTGGCTCCGACTCGTCGCGCGGCTCACCGGCTCGAGGCCCATCCCCCTGACCGACCTGCTGCTCATCGCCGGCCTGTGTTCGGGTCTGGCGCTCCTGCCCGGTCCGGGCTGGCTGCTCGCGGTCGTCTTTCTCGGGTTGCTGGCCACGCGCGCGGAGCGGCTGGATCTGTGGCCAGACGGGTTGGTGATGGCGGCCGGCTGTGCGGCCATTTGGTCCATCGCGGCGCTCACTCTCTGGATGCGGTGAGCGGACTGGACAGAAGACGCGCAGCGCCGAAGGGCGGAGTGGAAATGGCAGCGCATATGGGATTCGAACCCATGTTACCGCCGTGAGAGGGCGGCGTCCTAGGCCCCTAGACGAATGCGCCGCGGTGGGGCTGCCGCACCCCGGGCCGCGCCGGGAAGCGGCGCACTATGGTAGCAGACGGACCCGCACCGGCAAACCTCCGGGCTGTTATGCTCTCCGCGTTCCCGTACTTCGGTGCGCGAGCCTGACGAAGGGCTCGCGGCGGTCTGGCGGGGACGGTCGACGGGCAGCCGACGGGGGTGCTGTGAGGCGCGGGGACGGCAGGCATCACGACCATGCGCTCGAGACGGAGACCGACGTCGCCGTGCGGCGGCTGTCCACCTCTGCCGGCGACGGGTGCGTGACGCTCGGCTGGGACTACCCCGGCAAGACGCTGCTCGAGGTCCGCATTCTGCGCTCGACCGAGAGCGCGGCGGCGGACCCGGACGACGGCGCGGGTGCCGGCCAGATGGTCGTCTACCACGGTGTCACGGGCTCGTTTCGGGATGAGGGCCTGGAGAACGGCCGCCTGTACCACTACTCCGTCTTCGCGCGTCGTCCCGGCGATGCGTGGGTCCGGTGGGACGACCTGGAACTGACGCCGGCGGCCGGTCGGGCGTGGTCGGCGGCCGCCGGGCTCGGCGCCCTCTTCCTCGTGCTTCTGACGGTCTTGGTCGTCGCGTGCGCTGGCGCGTTGCCGGCACGTGCGGAGGACGGCGGGCAGGAGGGCGATGCCGAGGCGGCGGCGGGCGCAGCGCAGGCCGCCGCCTGGGACATCGCCCTCCACGACCCCCTCGTGCTCGGCGTGCTCGACGGGCGCCAGCCCGAATCCACGGCCGCCGACGTCGTGCCTTGGTCTGGGGAAGGCAGGCCGGGCGGTGCGACCGTCTACCTGCTGTGGCCCGCCGGCCCCGCCGGCGAGGTCGACGCCGAGCTCCCCGTCGTCCGCCGCCGGGAGCCGGACGAGCCACCCGTCGCGCCCCTGGAGGTCGTCGAGCGCCGCGTGCGCGCGTCCGGCGTGACCGGGCTGCGCGTCCTCGTCGATCTGGACCGGGAGCGCGTGCTGGAGGTCTATCCGTGGGACGAGCACGCCGACTTCACCCTGCACGAAGACACGTCCGCGCCGTTCTCCTGGGTCCCGTGGTTCACGTCGCATGCCTGGGTACTGCTGCCCGTCTTCGGGGCGCTCGCCCTGGCGCTGGGCGTGCGCGCCTACCTTCAGTCGCGCGCCTGGCGACGCCGGATGCCGTCGATGTCGCGCCACGACCGGCAGTTCGTCACCCGCATCCTCCTCGCGGCACTCATGGGGCTGGCGGTGGTCGTCATGGCGCTGGCGGTCTGGCGCGCCCTCCAGGTGCCTCTCCTCGATCCGGACCGGCTGGTCGGTGGCGGTCTCTCCACCTGGCCCCTGGTGCTCTTCCCGCCGCTGTTGTATGTCGCGGCCGTCGGGCTGGAACTGACGGGTCACGCGCACCGCGTTGCGTGGGGTCTCGTTGCGGTCATCGCCGGCGCGTCCTGTGTCTACGTCCTCGTGGCCATGCGCGAGGCCGCGGTCACGAACGTCATGCTGCTCTACTTCATCCTCCTGGGATGCCTCGCTCTCGTCGCCATCCCGCGCGCCTTCGCCCCCGGGAAGGTCGGGTGGAGCAGGAGCCAAGGGCGCGCCGGCTCGTCGTTCTAGGGCCCGGTGAGCACGCCGGGGTGTTCTCCGGCGGCGGCTCCACCATGGTCGGCGTGAGGCGCTAGCGCTCGATCAGCTCGACCCAGTTGCCGTCCGGGTCGGCGACGAAGGCGATGCGATGGCCTTCGCCCTGGAGCGGCGCGGGTGGGCGGCCCACGTCGGTGCCGCCGGCCGCCAGCAGCCGTGCGTACTCCGCCTCGACGTCGTCGACCTCGAAGGCGAAGTGGCCGAAGCGCTCGCCGCCGTCGTACGGCGTGTCCTTGCCCCAGTTGTAGACGAGCTCGACGGCGAAGCCCCCGCCGGGCTTGGCCATGAAGGCGAGCGTCGCCTTGTTCTTCGTCAGCTCCCTGGTGTGGTCCAGCTTCAGGCCGAGCGCCTGGTAGAAGGCGATCGCGCGGTCAAGGTCCGTGGTGCGTGTCGCCACGTGGACGAACTCCATCGTTGCCTCCTGTCGCGCTCGCGTGGGACTGGTCTGGGCCATGCCCCGCTCGCGAACGGCGCTTGCTTGGTCGGGTCGAGTCCGTTCTACCCTCCGGGGATATACTCCAGCCCAGCTTCCGCCCGGCGTCGCGCGACGAGGAGAAGTCCCATGTCGATCAGGGTCTACAAGGACAAGAGGCCCCGATTCGGCCGCGCCGTGTACATCGACGTCGATGCCGTCATCATCGGCGACGTCGCGGTCGAGCAGGGCGCCAACATCTGGCCGGGCGCCGTCCTGCGCGGCGACGTCGAGCCTATCGTCGTGGGCGCCGAGACGAGCGTCCAGGACAACGCCGTGCTGCACTGCGACCCCGACTACCCGATGCTCATCGGCCGGCGCGTGGTCATCGGCCACGGGGCGATCCTGCACGGGGCGACGGTCGGCGACGACGCGCTGATCGGCATGGGGAGCATCTTGCTCAACGGCTGCACCATCGGCCCGCAGAGCATCGTCGCCGCGGGTGCCGTCGTGACCGAGGGCAAGGTCTTCCCTCCGCGGAGCATGATCATGGGCGCGCCGGCGAAGCTCGTGCGCGACCTCACGGATGAGGACGTGAGGAAGGCCGGCGAACTGCACGCGCGGTACTTCCGTCGTGCCCAGGAGCTCCTCGAGATGGGTGTCGGCGCCGACCTGGCTCCCTTCCGCGAGAAGCGTGGTCAGGAAGGGAGACCCGGATGATCGAGACCCAGGAGGCTCTGCGCGGGGGTGCAGCGCTCGCGCCGCCCGGTGGCGCGAGCGGCGCGGCCGCCGCACGCCGGCCTTCGCCTCCCGAGTCCCTGGCGTTCGCCGCTGCGGCCGCCCTCATCGCGCTGCACGCGCTCGTTGACGCCTTCGTCTTCCCGCAGCCCGGGGTGTCGCGTGCCGACCATCTCGTGCCGGGTCTCGTCCCCGTGGCCGTCCTCGCGCTGTCCGCTTGGCTCTTCCCGCGTGTCCGGCCCGTCTTGGGGGCCGCCGCCGCGCTCGTCCTGGGCGCGCTCGCCCTCGTCGGCTTCGCCGTCACCGTCTCGATGGCGCGCGCCGACGGCGTCGGCGGCTCCGACTTCACGGGCTTCCTGCTCGCACCGGCCGGCGTGGTGCTGGTGGCGCTCGGCGTGCGCCTGCTCTGGCGGACGCGGCGCCGCGCAGGCTCGTTCGCCCGGCGCGTGGGGCGCCGGGCGCTGCTCGCTGTCGCGGCGCTGTTCCTCGTCTCCTGGGTCGTCATGCCGGCGAGCATGGCGATCGTCGCCACGCACCGCCCTCGCGACGTCGGGCCGGTCCCGGACCTCGGCGCCCCTTCGAGGGCGGTCACGCTTCGCACCGCGGACGGCCTCAGCCTGTGGGCGCAGTACGTGGCACCCAAGGAGGCGCTGAAGCTGGGTCCGTCGTCGGGGGGCGGCGCCGTGGTCATCCTCTACCCCGGGGAGGGAGCCAGAGACCACGCCCGCATGCTGGCGCGCGACGGCTACGGCGTCCTGCTGCTCGACCCGCGCGGCTACGGCCGCAGCGAGGGCGACCCAAACGCGTATGGATGGGGGAACGCGCGCGACATCGACGCCGCCGTTGCATGGCTCGAGGGGCGCTCGGAGGTAGGGCAGGGGCGGATCGGCGGCCTCGGCCTCTCGGTCGGCGGCGAGCAGATGATCGAGGCGGCCGCCGGTAACGACGGCTGCCTTCGGGCGATCGTCTCGGAGGGCGCCGGCACCCGGTCGGTGCGCGAGGCGCTCGTCCGCGAGGGGCCCAACGCAGTGGAGCTCGCCCTCCAATACCCATGGGACCTGATGCAGACCGTCGCGACGGCCGTGTTCAGCGGCGACGCGCCGCCGCCGTCGCTCGAGGAGCTCGCGGTGCAGGTCTCGCCGAACGCGGTCTTCTTCGTCTACGGTGAGAAGGGCCAGGCGATCGAGGAGACCGTCAACGTCCCGTACTTCGAGGCCGCCGGCGAGCCGAAGGAGCTCTGGGAGGTGCCGGGCGCCGGCCACACCGGCGGCATCGACGCGCAGCCCGCCGAGTACGAGCGGCGCGTCACCGGGTTCTTCGAGGACGCGCTGCCCCCCGTGAGGTTCAGCTGGGCTCGAGACGGTCTCTGAGCTCGTCGACAAGGCGCGGCACGATGTCGCCGCCGCGCCCCTTCAGGAAGATCGTCGCCTGCGAGCTGAGGGCGCTCGGCTCCGGGTTCACGTCGACGACGACGGCGCCCGAATGGACCGCCTGCAGCGGGAGCGCCGCGGCCGGGAAGACGATGCCCGAGGTGCCCACGACGAGCATGGCGTCGCAGGCGGCGCTGAGGCGCTGCCCGCGGTCGAGCTCCTCGTGGGGCAGCGCCTCGCCGAACCACACCACGTCCGGGCGGATGAGCTCGCCGCAGACGGGGCAACGGGGCGGACGCTCCTCCTGATGCGCGAAGTCGTCGCGCGTGAAACCGCCGTGCTTGCGGTGCAGGCAGGCGAAGCGGTGCATGGTGCCGTGCAACTCGATCACGTCGGTCGAGCCGGCGCGCTGGTGCAGTCCGTCGATGTTCTGCGTGATGACCGTGACGCCGGGGAGGAGACCTTCGAGATCGGCGATCGCCCGATGACCGGGGTTGGGCTCTGCGCCGGCGACGATACCGAAGCGGTGTTCGTACCACGCCCAGACGAAGGACGGGTCGCGTACGTAGCCCTCGAGCGTCGCCATCTCCATGGGGTCGTACTTGCGCCAGACGCCCTCTTCGGGGTCGCGGAAGGTGGCGATACCGGACTCGCGGGAGACGCCGGAGCCCGTGAAGACGACCACGTTGCGGGCACGGGCCAGCGCTCGCGCCGCGGCTTCGATGCTGTTCTGGGTCATCGCTGGGGAGCCTACCAGAGTCGGCACGGCGCGGCCCTTCCATCGCCGTGGACGGGAGCCTCAGGCGGGAGGATACTGACGCCGGAAAGGGGTGCTCGAACGAGGGCGACGGCAAAGCATCATGGCTGAGACGGGGCGTGGAGACCATCCCTACGTGGCGCACTACCAGTGGTCGGCGAGTGGGGAGCCGCCCGAGGACGCACGTGCACGGGAGCGCGAGCGAAGCAACCTCGCCCGAGCCCAGCACGGCGCTCTGCTGAAGCGCTTTCGCGCTGTGCGGTACGCCTTGTGCGCGGCCTTGGCCGCCGCGACCATCGCCTTCGCCGCGTCGGCCCTGTCGGGGATCGCGGCACTGGTCGACCAGTGGGGCGCGCCCGAGATCGTCATCGTGCCGGCTGAGATGGGCGACGCCGCGTCGGCCGTCACCGTGGGCTACGGCCTCTTCGCCGTCGTGACGTTGCTCGTCGTCATCATGGAGGCCGGCTGCGTCGCCGGGGGGTTGCTGCTCCTCGGCCACGCGGTGCGTCCGCGCGCGTGGACGATCCTGGGTCTGCTGGGCGTCGCGGGGGCGGTGGCCACCGCTGCCGCGCTCGTCCGGGACGGCAGAGAGGCCGAGCCGTCCCTCGCGTGGGTGCTCGCCGCCTTCGCCGTCCTCTCCGTCGCCGCGGGCTTCGACCTCTGGCGCGCGAGCTGGGTCCGGTGCCGGGCGTCAGCCCCCGTCAAGTCATCGCACTCAGTCTGAGACCTGCGTCAGGTAGTGCCGACCCAAGCTGTTCCGTCGGCACGAGGGTCGCCCGCCGCCTCGAACCCGCCGTCGCCGGTGAGGCGCACGTACTGTGCGTGGCCGGCGGACCCGTCGAGGCGGTCGAGCATCTCGACCCGCATGCCCGTGGAGCGCAGGGCCTGGCGGGCGTCCTCGGGGACGTCGGCCTCGACGAGCAGCGCACCCTCGTCGAAGATCCAGCGGGGGGCGGCGACCGCGGGGCTGACGTTGTCGCCGCCGCGCAGCAACCGGCTGAGGATCTGCGCGTGGATCTGGGGCTGCGCCTCGCCGCCCATCGTGCCGGCCGTGATCGCGAGGCGACCCTCCCGGCGGACCATCAGCGGCATCAGCGTATGCAGGGGCCTCTTGCCGCCTTCGACCAGGTTGGGCGAGTGCGGGTCGAGGCTGAAGCAGGCGCCGCGGTCGTGGGCGACGATGCCGGTCGTCGGCTCGAGGATCGCGGCGCCGAAGCCGTGGTAGATGCTCTGGATGACGGACACCGCCCAACCGTCGGAATCGGCGGCCACGCAGGCGATGGTGTCGCCGGTGGCGGGGTCGCCGGCAGCGGGCTCGCCGCCGAGGACGCCGGGCGACGGCGAGGGGCCGTCCGACGGGTCGGACGGCCCGTGACTCAGGCTGCGCTCGACGAGCTCGCGAAGGTGTCCTGCGGCCAGGAGGTCGTCGAGCGGCACCGCGCCGTGTCGCGGGTCGCACAGGGAGCGGTCGCGGTCGCCGGCCGTCAGACGGTAGAGCTGAGCGAGCATTGCTGCTGCGGGTCCGAGCGGGTCTGGCGGGTGCGCCCCGAGCAGTTCCGTGGCCTTGAGCAGTTGGAGGAGCACGTAGCCCTGCGAGTTGGGCGGAGCGGTGAGGAACTCGTGGCCGAACGCGGTCGCGTGCAACGGCTCGACGATCTCGGTCTCGTGGCGCGCCAGGTCCTGCGGGGTCATGACGCTGCCGGTGGCGCGCAGGCCGGCGATGTAGCGGGAACCGACCTCGCCGCGGTAGAAGGCGTCGATCCCCTCGCAGGCGAGCGTCTCCAGCGACGCGGCGAGCGCCGGCATGCGGTACGAGTCGCCTAGGTTGAGGGGGAGCACCGCACTCTTCGGCGCACCGTGCCGGAGGTGGCCCTCGTCACCGGCCCGTGCGGGACGGAAGAACACGGCGCGCAGGCCCGGGTCGGCGGCGAAGAGATCGGGCTCCCAGGCCAGGGTCGCGGCAAGGGAGCGCGAGACGGGGCAGCCGCCGGCGGCGAAGCCGATGGCCGGGCGCAGCAGGCGGGCCGGCGGCAGGGCGCCACCGAGCTGCCGCAGGCTCTCCCACGCGGCGAGCACCCCGGGCACGGTGACGGTGTGCGGTCCGCGCACGGGCATGCCCGTGCGCGTGACGGGCGCCGGGTCGCGCTCGAGCGCGGCGCGCACGCGCGCCGCGTCGAGCGCCGCCGGCGCCGCCCCGCTCCCGTTCACCGCCGTCACCGTGCCGTCCGGCGCGTGCACCAGGGCGATCGCGTCGCCGCCGATCGAGCACATGTGCGGGTAGACCACGGTCAGCGTGGCGCACGTCGCGAGGGCGGCATCGACCGCCGTGCCGCCGTCGGCGAACGCCGCGCGGCCGGCATCGACCGCCGCCGCATGCGGCGCGGCAAGAGCGAGAGAACGTCGTCCGGCGGACATGCGCGTAGCATCGTGCCTGTCGACTAGACTTGGCAAGCGCGTGATCGTCGCGACCGGCGACGACCGGCGCGGCCGACGGGGAGGGCGGTGGAGGGCAACGACAGACCGGTGGGCCTCGGCGGCCGCCGCCTGCAACTTGCGGCGGCGGTGCTCGGCATGGTCATGATCGCTCCCGTGCAGTACTCGTGGACCCTCTTCGCCGAGCCGCTCAGCGAGGAGCGGACGTGGTCCCTCGCCGCGGTACAGGTGGGCTTCACCGTCTTCGTCGTCTTCCAGGCGTTCACGCAGCCCGTCAGCGGGGGTTTCATCGACAGGCTGGGCCCCCGCGTCCCGTATGCCGTGGGGGCCGTTCTCGTTGCCGTGGGCTGGGGTGCCATGGGGTTCGTGCACTCCCTTCCCCTGCTGTACGTGGCTTACGCTGCGGCGGGCGTGGGGGCCGGTATCGCGTATGCGGGAAGCGTCGGCACCGCGTTGCGGTGGTACCCCGACCATCGTGGTCTGGCCGTCGGGCTCGTGACCGCCGGGTTCGGCGCGGGCGCGGCGCTGTTCATCCCCGGACTGGACGCGCTGATCGCCGCGCACGGCACCACCATCGGGTTCGTCGTCTCGGGCCTCGTCATCGGTGTCGTGCTCCTCGCCTGTGCCGCCGTGCTTCGCCACCCCCCGGCACCGGCGGCCGCACCGGCGGCGGTCGCAGGCGAGCCGGCGCCGATGTCGCCGGCCGCGACGGAGCCGGCGAGCCTCTCGGCTCTCGGCCCGGCGCGCCCCTCCCCGCGGCGGCAGTACACGCCGCTCGAGATGGTCCGCACCCGCCGATTCTGGCTGGTCTTCTTCATGTACCTCGCGATGGCGACCGGCGGCCTGCTCGTCACTGCCAACCTCAAGCCGTTCGCCACGAGCCTCGGGATCGCGTCCGGCGTCGTCGTGACCGCCCTCGCGGTGGCGCAGATCCCGAACGGTCTCAGCCGCATCGTGTGGGGATGGGTCTCGGACCGGCTCGGGCGCCTGGTGACGATGGTCGTCGCCTTCGCTGCCAACGGCCTGCTGCTCGCCACGCTGCCGTTCGTCGGCGACGTCCCCGTGGGCCTGCTGGTCCTCACGCCACTCATCATGTTCACGTGGGGCGAGGCCTTCGCTTTGATCCCGGCTCTCACCGCCGACACGTTCGGCACCGACCACGCGGCGGCGAACCAGGGCGTGATGTACATGGCGAAGGGCGTCGGCGGTCTGTTCGGCGGGGCACTCGCCGCGTGGCTGGCAGCGTCGTTCGGATGGACTGTGGTCTTTCTCACCGCCGCGGCGCTGGCGCTGGCGGCGGCCGGCGGCGCGCTCGTGCTGCTCTTGGGGGCGCGTTCGCGCCACGCCGCCTGACACTCGCCCCGGCGCCGGCGCCTGCCCATACCGTTGCCGCCCGTGCGCGCAGGGTGCTAGCGTTGGGTCCTCAAGAGGTCGGTCCTCAACAGCGGCGCAGATCCGCCGCGTCACGACCCGCACCATGACGATGCCCGCCGGCGGGGGGCCGGGGACACAGGAGGGAAGCCATGCCGGACGCACAGGGTCAACCCACCGTCGAGGAGCTCAAGGCAAAGGCGTACCAGCCCATGGAGGACGCCGCCAAGCTCCACCCCTTCTACCGCGGCAAGATCGAGACCACGCTCAAGTGCTGCGTGCGCGACTTCCAGGACTTCGGCATCTGGTACACGCCCGGCGTCAGCAAGCCGTGCCTCGAGATCAAGGACGACCCGGAGAAGATCTACGAGTACACGAACAAGTGGAACACGGTGGCCGTCATCAGCGACGGCACCCGCGTGCTCGGCATGGGTGACATAGGACCCAAAGCCGGCATGCCGGTCATGGAGGGCAAGAGCCTCCTCTACAAGTACCTTGGCGGGGTCGACGGGTTCCCGCTCATGGTCGACACCAAGGACCCCGACAAGTTCATCGAGTTCGTCAAGCTCGTGCAGCCCGGTCTGGGCGGCGTGAACCTCGAAGACATCTCGCAGCCGAAGTGCTTCCGCATTCTCGACACGTTGCGCGAGGAGTGTGAGATCCCGGTCTGGCACGACGACCAGCAGGGCACGGCGTGCGTGACCCTCGGCGGGCTGATCAATGCCCTCAAGGTCGTGGGCAAGAAGATCGAGGAGGTCAAGATCGCGTTCATCGGCTCGGGCGCCGCCAACGTCGCCATCAGCCGACTCATCTTCGCCTACGGCGCCACGCCGGCTCTCTGCCGCGTCGTCGACAGCAAGGGCATCCTCCACAAGAACCGCGACGACATCGAGGCGGTCAAGGACGAGTGGGTGAACAAGTGGAAGTACTGCCAGATCACGAACGAGGAGCAGCGTGAGGGCGGGATCGCCGAGGCGCTCAAGGATGCCGACGTCTGCATCGCGCTGAGCAAGCAGGGCCCCGACACCATCCAGAAGGATTGGGTCAAGGCGATGGCGCCTGACGCGATCCTGTTCATCTGCGCCAACCCGGTGCCCGAGATGTGGCCGTGGGACGCCAAAGAAGCGGGCGCCGCGGTGGTCGCCACCGGCCGCTCGGACTTCCCGAACCAGGTCAACAACAGCCTCGGCTTCCCCGGTATCTTCCGCGGCACCCTCGACGTGCGCGCCAAGACGATCACCGACGAGATGTGCATCGCCGCCGCGCTCGAGCTCGCGAAGGTGGCCGAGGACAAGGGCCTGAGCGCCGACTACATCATGCCGACCATGGACGACTGGGAGGTCTTCCCGCGCGAGGCCGCGGCCGTGGCGATGAAGGCCGTCGAGCAAGGCATCGCGCTGCGCACCGGTATCACGTACGACCAGGAGGTCGCCGAGGCGACGGCGATCATCGGTCGCGCGCGCGGCCTGGTACAGGACGCCATGGCCCTCGGCTACATCAAGATGCCCGAGGGCAGCCGCGCACCGGTGCCGACGAAGATGGCGATGAAGGCCGTCGCCAAGGGCGCTGGCGACTACGCGACGGAGTGGGCCGACAAGGCGGCCGACAAGGCCGAGCCCGTGGTCGAGAGGGCGGTCGAGACGGTCAAGAAGGCGGCCGAGGACGCCATCGAGTCGATCAAGCGGATCACCGAGCGCAAGAAGGACTGACGACGATGGGAGCCATCAGAGAGCTCGACGTCCGCGAGGTCACGGCGGCCGTGCAGGAGCTATGTATCACGGCCAACTACGACCTGCCGGTGGACGTCTACGAGGCGCTGAAGAAGGCGCAGGGTGAAGAGGAGTCGCCGGTCGGGGCGGAGGTCCTCGGCCAGCTCATCGAGAACGCCGACATCGCCGCCCGCGACCGCGTGCCGATCTGCCAGGACACCGGCCTCGCGGTCTTCTTCGTCGACCTCGGCCAGGACGTCCACCTCGTCGGCGGCGACTTCGCGGCGGCCGTGAACGAAGGCGTGCGCCAGGGGTATCTCGACGGCTACCTGCGCAAGTCGGCCGCCGAGGAGCCGGCGCACGCCCGGCGCAACACCAAGGACAACACGCCGGCGATCGTCCACACGAGCATCGTGCCGGGCGACAAGGTGCAGATCACGATGATGGCCAAGGGCGGCGGCGCCGAGAACATGAGCAGCCTCAACATGCTCAAGCCGTCGCAGGGCTGGGCCGGGATGAGCCAGGCGGTCGTCGACACGGTGAGCCGCGCCGGCTCGAACCCGTGCCCGCCGGTGGTCATCGGCGTCGGCATCGGCGGCACCATCGACATGGTCACCGTGCTGGCCAAGAAGGCTCTGCTGCGCGAGATCGGCTCGGTGCACCCCGACCCGCGCATCGCCGAGATGGAGGCCGAGCTGCTGGCGCGCATCAACGCGCTCGGCATCGGCCCGCAAGGGCTCGGCGGTCGCACGACCGCTCTCGCGGTGTTCATCGAGGAGATGCCCTGTCACATCGCCAGCATGCCGATGGCCGTGAACGTGCAGTGTCACGCCCAGCGGCACACGTCCGTCACGCTCTGAGAGGGGAGGAGAGATGGCCGCCAAGAAGATCACCACGCCCCTCACCGACGAAGTCGTGAAGAGCCTGAGGGCGGGCGACGCGGTCGAGATCACCGGCGTGATCTACCAGGCGCGCGACGCGGCGCACAAGCGGCTCGTCGCGCTGATCGAGGCCGGCGAGGCGCTCCCGTTCGAGCTCCAAGGCGCCGTCGTGTACTACATGGGGCCGTCGCCGGCCAAGCCCGGCAACCCGATCGGCTCGGCCGGTCCGACGACCAGCGGCCGCATGGACGCGTACGCACCGCTGCTCATGAAGCACGGGCTCAAGGGCATGATCGGCAAGGGTCTGCGGACGGCCGAGGTGAAGCAGGCGATGGTCGACGAGACGGCGGTGTACTTCGCCGCGACCGGCGGGGCCGGCGCCCTGCTCGCCCAGCGCATCACCGGCAACGAGGTCATCGCCTGGCCCGAGCTGGGCGCCGAGGCGGTCGCCCGCCTCGACGTCGTCGACTTCCCGGCCATCGTGGTGAACGACTGCCACGGCGGGGATCTCTACGAGGAGGGGCGCGCCAAGTACGCGCGCGAGGCCTGAGGCGTCGCCGACGAGCCCGCCTCCTGCCGGGCCGCGCGCCCTGGGCTTCGACGTCGACTACGTCCCGCTGGAGGAAGCCGCCGCCTCGTGACGCCGGGCGGCGCGAAGAAGAGAGGCGGGGCGCCATGCGGCGCCCCGCCCGTATAATCGTGGCATGGAGATGGCGTCGTGAGCTGGCTGGTCGACCTCGGGCGTATGCTCGGGCTCGGCGGCACGGCCGGGTTTCGCCCCTCCCTCACTCTCGCCATCGTCGCCGTCATGCAGAACCTCGGCTGGGGCACGCCGGTGAGCGACACCTTCGCCTTCCTCGGGCACTGGCTCGCCGTGGTCGTGTTCGTCTCCCTGGCGATCTTCGAATCGGGCTTCGACAAAGTGCCCAGGGTCGACCGCATCCAGGACCGTTTGACGATGCCGTATCGCGTCGCCTGCGGGGCGGTCGCCGGCGCCGCGCTGGTCGGACATGGCGCGATCGGGCTGGTCGCGGGCCTGTTCATCGGCGGCGGCATGGCGTGGCTCGCCCTGCGCTCCAAGCACGAGACGCGCCCACTGTCGACGAGCAGCGAAGCGGTCGTCCCGATGATCAGCCTCGGCGAAGACCTGCTCGTCTTCGGCGGGACCGCCGCGACGGTGATGTGGGGCTGGGCGGGCTTTGCGGTCTTCGCGATCGCCGTCGCGATGCACGTCCGCCGCCGGGTGGTGCGACGGCGCAAGTACCGTCGCCTGCGGGCGCATGGGGTATGAAGTGAACATGGGCGAGCAGCGTGACCAGAAGAGGACGGGCGCGGACGACTCAGCCGCCGCCCGCCGCTTACGCATGGTCGAACGCCAGCTCGTCGGGCGCGACGTCCGCGACGGCGACGTCCTCGCCGCGATGCGCGCGGTGCCGCGGCACCTCTTCGTGCCCGACGACCTCGAGCACGCCGCCTACGACGACAGTCCCCTGCCCATCGGCTTCGGTCAGACGATCTCGCAGCCCTACATGGTCGCGTACATGACCGAGCTCTTGCGCGTGAACGTGCGCAGCCGCGTGCTCGACGTGGGCGCGGGCTCGGGGTACCAGACGGCCGTGCTGGCCGAGCTGGCCGGCGAGGTGTTCGCCATCGAGCGGGTCGCGGCGCTCGCCGGGCACGCACGTGAGCTCCTGGCGCGCCTCGGGTACGGCAACGTCCAGCTCCTGCTCGGGGACGGGACCAAGGGGTGGGCGGAGCACGCACCCTACGACGGCATCATGGTCGCGGCGGCGGCGGCGGAGCCGCCGCCGCCGCTCCTCGAGCAGCTCGCCGAGGGGGGCCGGCTGGTGATCCCCCTGGGACCGTCCCACGGCGATCAGGTGCTCACCGTCTACGAGCGGCACGCTGACGGGCTGCACGCGGAACGCTATCTGCGCTGCCGGTTCGTGCCGTTGATTGGCGCGGAGCAGCGCGACGTCGCCGTTGTGCGCGACGACGGTGCCGACGACGACCCCCGTCCGCCACGCTGGGACGAGGTGTAGCCGTGAGGACCGTACGGCTGCAGATCCACGGGCGCGTGCAAGGTGTGTGGTACCGCGCCTCGACGCGCAGCGAGGCCGAGCGTCTCGGCGTGCACGGGTGGGTCCGCAATCGCAGCGACGGGACAGTCGAGGCGCTCGTGCAGGGTGACGCCGGCGCCGTCGAGGAGCTCGTCGCCTGGTGCCGCCGGGGTCCCTCGGGCGCCGCGGTGTCGCGGGTCGACGTGAGCGAGGTCGACGGCGGGGACATCCCGGCTGGCTTCCAGATAAGGTAGGGACGATGAGCGACGCAGAGAGGAAGCCCGGGACGGCGGCGTGCGAGACCGGCGCGGTCACGCTCGAGGTGGTCCGCCGCGACCCCGAGGTGTGCCAGTTCGTGCGCAAGGCCGACGAGAACCTGGCCGTGCTGGGGTACACGGAGCACGGGCCGCGGCACGCCGGGCTGGTGGCGGACATCGCGCAGAACGTGCTCCTGCGACTCGGCCGTCCGCACCGCGAGGCCGAACTGGCGGCGGTCGCCGGCTACCTGCACGACATCGGCAACGGCATCAGCCGGCTCGACCACGGCATCGCCGCCGCGCTGATCGCGCAGCGCGTCCTCGAGCGGCTGGGCATGCCGCCGGACGAGATCGTCGAGGTGATGTGCGCGATCGGCAACCACGAGGAGGAGTACGGTGAGCCGGTCAGCGCGCTGGCGGCGGCCGTCATCCTCGCCGACAAGTCGGACGTGCACCGCAGCCGGGTGCGCGTGGTCGACCCCGACACGGACGACATCCACGACCGCGTCAACGCCGCGACGCAGCGCTCCTTTCTCGCCGTCGACGCGCACGCCAAGACGATCACGCTGCAGATGGAGATCGACACGGAGGCGATCCGCCTCATGGAGTACTTCGAGATCTTCCTCGAGCGCATGGTGATGTGCCGCAAGGCCGCCGAGTCGCTCGGCTGCAGGTTCGGGCTGGAGATCAACGGGACCCGGCTGTTGTGAGCGGGGCGGCGCGGGGGGTCCTGGCCGCCGTGTCCTGTAGCATACGCGCGTGACGATCGGGACGGTCGCGGACCGTCCACCCGCGCCGAAGACGGCACCGGAGGTGTGTGGTGAGCAGAGACAAGAAGACCAGGCGTCGTGGCGGCTTCCTGGCCGGCGCGCTCATCGGCGGGGCGGTCGCCCTCTTGGCCACGCCGCTGACGGGCAAGGAGGCGCGCGAGAAGCTGAGGGCCGCCCTCGGTGGCGAGGGGCTCGGCGGGTTCGACCTGCGGGGCCAGGCCGACAAGCTCAAAGACGCCGTGGGCGCCGGCAGGGAGTCGGCCGCCGATCAGTCCGAAGAGCTGAAGCGCAAGATCGAAGAGACGCGCTCGCGCCTGCGGCAGCAGATGGACGAGGTGGAGTGACGGCGGCCCGGCCGCAGCGGAAAGCGTCTTGCGGCTCCGGGGCTTCATGAGAGGTCTGACGAGGGCGGCGGCCGCGCTGGGCGCGGCCGCCGCCCTCGGTGCGGTGTACATGGTGGTCGAGGCCCAGGCGGTCAGGCGCGTCGCGCGGCATCTGCCGGCGCCCGGCGTGCATCCCGACCTCGACGGCCTGGTCGTCGTGCACCTCTCCGACTTCCACGCCGGCTTCCGGCCCAGCCTCAACCTGCGTGCGATGCGGCGCGCCGTCGACCTGACGCTCGCCGAACGCCCCGACCTGATCGTCATCACCGGCGACCTGGCGCCGGGCCCACGGCCTTCGGCCGAGTTCCGGCGCCAGCTCTCGCGCCTGCGAGCTCCCCTGGGCGTCTTCGCCGTGCTCGGCAACCACGACCACGGCGACAGCAAGGCGCCCTTCGTCCGCGCGTCTGACCCGGCCGACATCGAGGCGTGCGGCGTGCGCCTGCTCGTGAACGACGTCGCCTCCGTCACGCGCGGAGCGGGCGACGTCCAGGTCTGCGGGGTCGACGACAGCGGCCGCGGCCGCGACGACCTGCCGACGGTCCGCGCGAAGCTCGACCGGCGGCCCGGCGTCCTGCGCCTCTTGCTCACCCACCATGCCAAGGTCGCGATGAGAGCGGCGCCCGGCGAGTTCGCCATGGCCTTTGCCGGCGACACGCACGGTGGCCAGATCTGTCTTCCGCTGCCGGGACGACGCATCATGCTGAGCGACCCGGGCGCCCGCTTCGCAGAGGGCGAGTACGAGGTCGCCGGCCGGCGCCTGTACGTCACGCGCGGCGTCGGCACGAGCCTGCTTCCCTTCCGCGCGTTCTGCAGGCCCGAGGTCGTCGCGTTCACCGTCGACGCCGGTTGACGGGGCGCGAAGGTCAGGGTCGGGCCGGTGCTGCCCCTGAGCGGTCGGCGTGCCCTCGGCGCGTCGCCGCGATTGACACGGCACCGGCCGGACGCCTAGCGTCTGCCTCATGGACGATCTGCGCCACATCGAACGCGTCGAGCAGCTGAAGGCGCTCGCCAACGACGACCGGCGCGCGATCCTCCGTGTCCTCATGGCGAGACCGGCGACGCTCACCCAACTCGGGGAACGCTTCGGACGCCACCCGGCGTGGATCCGCCACCACGTCATGGCGCTGGAGCGAGCCGGGCTCGCGACGCTCGTCGAGTCGCGTCCGACCAAGGGCTACGTGGAGAAGTTCTACGCGGCGTCGGCCCGGGCGTTCACGGTCGACCTCATGGTGCTTCCCGACGAGGCCGAGACCGACCTGGTCGTGGTGGTGGGCAGCGACGACCTTGCCCTCGACCTGCTCGCCGGCCAGATGCGCGATGACGCTGCGGCGCCGGACCTGCTGACCATCCGACTCGGCAGCCTCGAGGGCCTGATCGCGCTGCGTCACGGGCTCGGCCACGCCGCCGGCTGTCACCTCATCGACGGCGAGACCGGCGAGGCCAACGCCCCGTACGCCCGGCGCCTCTTCCCCGGACGTGACCTCGTCCTCGTGACGCTGGTCCGCCGGCAGCAGTGCCTTCTGGTCCCGCGGGGCAACCCCCTCGGGCTCGCGTCGCCCGCCGACGTCGCGCGTGCGGGAGCGCGGTTCGTCAACCGCAACCGTGGCTCGGGCACGAGGGTCTGGATCGATCGCGAACTGGCCGCCGGAGCGATCCGCCCGGTCGACGTCGCGGGGTACGAGGACGAGGTCAGCGGCCATCTGGAGGCGGCGCAGGCCGTCGACGAGGGGCGCGCCGACGCGGCCGTCGGCCTGCGCGCCGCCGGCCGGCGCCTGGGCCTGGAGACCATCCCGCTCTTCGACGAGCAGTACGACCTGGTCACGCCGCGCGAGGTCTTCGAGGGGGCGCTCTTCCAGTCGCTGCTCGCGCACATCGTGACAGAGCGTTTCCGTCGTGCGGTCGGCGAGTTGGACGGGTACGATGCCGGTCTCACCGGCACGGTGACACCTCTGCGGGCGTAGCCGCCCGGACGGCGTCAGTGGCGCGCCATGAAGCGCGCCAGCGGCGGCGTGACGCTGTCGATCGCGCGCGTCGGGCACACCTCGGTGCAGGCGAAGCAGCGCACGCAGCGACGATCGTCGAAGACGGGCAGCGGCGCCAGCGCGACCGCCTCGGCGCCGCAGATCGCGGCGCACTCACCGCACGTGATGCAGGCGTGCGCGTCCACCAGCCGGGGCCTGGCCGTGACGAGGCGCCGGCCGAGTCGTTGCAGGCTCTCGGGAAGGTTCGACTGGAAGTCCTTGCCGGCCGGGACGAAGTCGTGGGCCGGCTCCACGGGGTCGCCCTCGAGCGTGTACGGGTCGTCGAGGTCGACCAGCCCGCGGCGCTCGGCGGCGGCGAGGACGTAGACGTCGCGCCGCCCGTGGCCCGTGCGGTCGGCGAGCGCCGCGTCGAGCGCGACGCAGTCGCGCGCCGCGAACAGCGAGCCAAGCTCCCGCGGCTGCCCGCTCCCGGGTCCCTGCCCCTCCATGGCGATGATGCCGTCGATGATGGTGAATCCCGGCGCCATCGCGAGGTGCAGGTCGAGGAGCATGTCGGCGAAGTCCTCGCGCCGCGGCGCGCGCACATGGAGCTGGGCCTTCGCCAGCCCGGGAATGCACCCGTACGTGAGCTTGACGCCGCCGGTGAGGCGCATGAGCTGATGCGTCTTGAGCACGCCGACCTGGACGATGGCGTCGGCGTGCACGAACGCCTCCCCGACCGTGAACGCGCGGTAGAGCCTGCCGTGCGGCGCTTCGACGGTGACCTTCGCGTCTTCGATGTCGACGATGGGGACGTCCTCTTCGCCGCACATGGACGCGATGCCGCTGATGTTGTAGGCGCGCGCCACCTTGGCGGGACCGTTGAGTCCACCGGGGCTGTCGGCGACGAAGGGCGAGGCCCCGACCTTGCGCAGGGCGCGCAGCACGTGGCGGAGTGTCTCGGGGTGGGTGGAGACGGCGCGGTCCGGCGGGGCGCCGCGCAAGAGGTTGACCTTGACGGCCACGCGGTCGCCCGGACCGACGAGCGCGCCCCACCCGTCGAACGGCGCGACGAGACGCTCGAGCGCCGCCGGCAGGGCGGGGCCGTGCGCGGCGCGTACGTGACTCACGAGGGAGGGGCTCGTGCCCACCCTCACCCGTCCGATAACGCGACCAGGGGGATCACGGGCAGCTCGTCGGTCCGATCGCGCGCACCGTGCGCAGGGCGCGCCACTGAGGCCTCACGTGCTGCCGTTCGCCGCGGGCTTCCCGGCGACGACGGCGACCTGGTAACGGCCGACGCTCCCGGCGTCGTGGACGGCGAGCTCGCGCAACCCCAGTCGTGCGATGGACGCACGGATCTGCGCCAGCGAGAGTACGTGGTCGTTGGGCGGCCCGACGGGGCGGTCCATCTGGGCGAAGTCGACGACGACGAGCCGGCCGCCGGGGGCGAGCAGGCGCAGGATCTCGCCCAGCGCGGCCGGTTGGTCCCACACGTGGTGGAGGACGTTCAGGAGCAGGATGCGGTCGGCCGCGCCGTCGTCGAGCGGAACGCGGTTCTCGGCCGTGTGGACCTTGACGACGCGTCCTGCGGGCAGGCCAGCCGCGGCGACCTTGGCGTCCACGTGTGCGAGGAGCGCGTCGTGCTCGTCCACGGCGAACACGCGGCCACCCGGCAACGCTTGCGCGAGGTGCAGGGCGTACAGGCCGGTGCCGGCACCGTAGTCGACGACGGTCTCGGTGCCGCGGAGCTCGAGCAGCGCCACGACACGCCCCGGGGGAAGCTCGACGAGGCGCTGTGGGTCTTCGAGCTTGTGGGCGTGAGCCGGGTCGAACTTCTCAGCCACTGCCGCGGTCTACTTGACGCAGCGCGTGTACTTGAGAAAGGCCTCGAGGGCACGCTCGACCGCCTCGCGAGAGGCGATCTCGGTGCCGGCCTCTTCTTCGAGACAGTCGCGCATCTTGAGCGAGATGAGGAGGACGCCGACCCGGTCGAGCGCCGCCTTGGTGGCCGCCAGCTGGGTGAAGACCTCGTCGCACGGGCGACCTTCTTCGATCATGCGCTGCAGACCGCGAGCCTGGCCTTCGACCCGGCGCAGCCGATTGACGATGCGGTTCGCCTCTTTGTCCCCGACGTGCTCCTCCACGTCCCGAATATACCCCCGGGGGGGATGCGGTCGCAAGCGGCATCCGGCCCTTCGCCGTCACGCGCATGCGTGTGCGTCGGCGGGTGAGGCGTGCCCGGAGAGTACGGGGGACAAGCGTGCCCGGCGCCCCGAGGGGTCAGGACCGCCCGGCGACCTCCGCGGCGCGGCGCCGGAGGCCTTCCAGGAGCTCGTCCGGGATGGGCCGACCCCCGTCGCCGCGCCCGATGCGGATGTCGGGCTTCATGGTCCCGTGGAAGTCGGAGCCCCCGGTCGGTGCGAGGCCGAAGCGGTCGCAGAGCGCGCGGCAACGCGCCACCGTATCGTCGTCGTGCAGCGGGTAGTGGCACTCGAGGCCGACGACTCCGAGGTGCGCGGCCTCGCGTACGATGGCGGCCAGCCCGGCGCCGTCCGTGCGGATGATGCCGGGATGCGCGATCACCGGCAGTCCGCCTGAGTCGCGGAGCAGGCGGGCTGCCTTGGCGAGCGAGAGCCGCCGACGGTCGACCCAGGCCGGCGCGCCGCGGCGCAGGAAGCGCGCGAAGGCGTCGCTCACCGACGCCACGTAGCCCGCCCGCCGCATGGCCTCGCCGATGTGCGGTCGGCCCGCGGAGCCGTGCTCGGCGATGGCTTCAAGGTCGTCTGCGTCGATGGGCATGCCGAGCTCCTCGAGGCGTTCCAGGATGCGCGCGTTGCGCTCGTCGCGGTACCTGCGCAGCTCGGCCAGCTCGGCCTGCATCTCGTCGCCGGGGCAGCAGTCGAAGAAGTAGCCCAGCAGGTCCATGGTGACCTGCTCGAACTCGAGGTTGAGCTCGACGCCGGGGACGACCTCGATGCCGAGGCGCTCGCCTGCGACGAGCGCCTCCTCGAGGCCGTCGATCCCGTCGTGGTCGGTGATCGCCACCGCCGAGAGCCTCTCGCTGACGGCCAGCTCGACGACCTCTGTCGGCGTGAGCGAGCCGTCCGAGAAGCGCGTGTGGGTGTGCAGGTCGATCACGGTCACAACCCTACCATCGGGCATACAATCGCGTGGCCGGGAGGCCCCTCGGGGCACACGAGAAGGGAGCGCCATGAAGATCGGGATGATCGCACCGCCGTGGTTCCCACTGCCGCCGCGGAGGTACGGCGGGATCGAGTTCGTCGTGTCTTTGCTCACCGAGGGCCTCGTGGAGCGCGGCCACGAGGTCACGCTGTTCGCCAGCGGCGACTCCGAGACCGGGGCGCGTCTTTCGGCGTTCTTCGAGCGCGCCCCGTTCGAGCAGATCTTGGAGGGCGTGCACCTCGAGGTCGCGCAGAGTCTCGAGGCCTACTCGCTGGCGCGGGAGTTCGACGTGATCCACGACCACGACGGCGTGGACAGCCGCGTCATGGGCGCCTTGGTCCACCGCCTCGTCGGCACCCCGGTCGTGGCGACCCTGCACGGACCCGCCGACGCCGCCACGCAGCGGATGCTGAGCAGCCTGCGTCACGACCTCGCCTTCATCGCCATCTCCGAGTACCAGCGCCACGGCTTCCCCGACCTGCGCTTCGTCGGCACCATCCCGAACGCGGTCGACGTCGAGCATCAGCCGTTCTCGGCCGAGAAGGACGACTACTTCCTCTTCGTCGGGCGCATGAGCCACGAGAAGGGCGCCGACGTCGCCATCGAGGTCGCGCACCGGCTGGGCACGCGCCTGATCATGGCCGGCAAGGTCAACGAAGGGCCCGAGCGCGAGTACTTCGCGCAGAACGTCGAGCCGTACCTCACGGAGGACGTCCACTTCCGCGGCGAGGTCGACCACGAGACCAAGGTCGAGCTGTACCGCAGGGCGCGCTGCACCCTGTTCCCCATCCAGTGGCCGGAGCCGTTCGGCCTCGTCATGATAGAGTCGCTCGCCTGCGGCACGCCGGTGATCGCCTTCCGTCATGGCTCGGTGCCCGAGGTGATCGAGGACGGCCGGACGGGCTTCGTCGTCGAGACCGTCGACGAGATGGTCGCGGCGGCCGAGCGCATCGACGAGATCGACCCGGCGGAGTGCCGCCGGGCCGTCGAGGAACGCTTCGGCCGCGACGCCTTCGTCGGGGCGCACGAGCGCGCCTACGAGGAGCTGGTCGCGGAGTGCAGCCGGTAGACGGCGGAGGTGGCACGGCGCCTTGTCCCCGTCCGGACGAGGCGGTAGCGTTGCAGCCATGAAGCTGCCGTACGACGACGTCCACCTCATCGCCGACCCCCTGTACGGCTACCTGCGCATCACGCTGTCGCGCGCCGGCGAGATCGCCGAGGCGGACGTCATCGACAGCCCGTGGGTGCAGCGCCTCAAGCGGATCCACCAGCTCCAGAGCTCGTGGTGGGTCTTTCCGGCCGCCGAGCACAGCCGCTTCGCCCACAGTCTGGGTGTGATGCATCTCGCGGGTCTTCTCGCGCAGACCGTCTACCCGACGCTGCGCGAGGTCGAGCCGCAGACGCCCTCGCTGCCGCTGGTCGAAGCCACGATGCGCCTCGCCGGCCTGCTCCACGACGTCGGTCACGGCCCCTTCAGTCACTTCTGCGACGAGGAGTACCTACAGCCCGCCTTCGGCCTCGACCACGAGCGTATCTCGCAGCACCTCATCGTGAACGAGATGGGCGACCTGGTGCGCGCCCTGCGCCGCAGCCCGAGCGGATCGTTCGCCGACGGCGAGTCGGTCGACCCGTGGCACGTCGCCTTTCTCGTGCGTGCAGAGGCGCGGGAGGGGGCGGCGGAGGCGGATGCCGCCCCCGCCGCCCCCTCCCGCGGCGACGCGGGGCCCATCCCTCCCTGGGTCCGCCTCCTCCATCGCGCGCTCTCCGGCGCGGTCACGGTCGACAACCTCGACTACGTGCGCCGCGACGCCTACATGTGCGGCGTGTCCCTCGGGCCCATCGACGCCGAGCGCCTGATCTACTACACCTTCTGCACCGCCGACGGGCTGACGTTCCACAAGCGCGCGCTCTCGGCGCTGCGCGCCTTCCTCAACGCGCGCTTCTACATGTACGAGAACGTGTACTTCCATCGCGTGGGCCACGCGATCGACATCCACCTGCGCGAGATCTTCCGCCCCACCATGGAGCTCGTGCTGCCGCTGAGCCCGCTCGACGACCTCGACGCCTACCGGCGCGTGACCGAGTGGTCGCTCTTCACGACTGTGGAGGCGTGGCTCGACGAGCCGCTCGCCAGCGTGAAGCGCGAGCTGGCCGAGGAGTGGCAGTCGATCATCCACCGTCACGTAAAGTACAGCATGGTCTACGAACAGGCCGTCGAGTTGCAGCGGCCGGCGCCGGCGACGCGCGAGCTCACGCCCGAGGAGTTCCACGCGGCGGTCGTGCGGCATCTGCCGGAGCGGGCGAAGGACCTGGAGTTCGTCGTCGACATCGCCTCGCAAGACCCCCGCCCGGTCAACCCGCTGAGCGGGCCCAAGCGGATCCCCGTCTACGACCCGGCGACGGGTCGCATGGACGAGCAACTGCTGACCGGTATCCTCGAGTTCGTCCCGGCCAAAGCACACCTGTACCGGGTGTTCGCGCTGGGGCACGACCACGACCGCGACCTCGCCGCAGCCGCCAAGGCGGCGCTGGGCGAGGTCGCCCCCGCGAGTCTCACCAACCTCTAACAGGCTGCTGAAGAAGCGGCCTCG
>DDYF01000044.1:0-411 GCA_002347645.1 Thermoleophilia bacterium UBA2241
GTTGAGCACGACGACGTCGGCCAGGCGCAGGTTGACCTCGCCCGGGTAGTAGACGAGGCCGTTGCCGGGACGGTGCGGGTCGGCGACGGTGAAGTAGAGGTCGGCCTTGTAGAAGCTGAAGTCGTTGTTGCCGCCGTCCCAGAGGATGACGTCGGCCTCCTTCTCGGCCGCGCGCAGGATGGCCTCGTAGTCGACCCCGGCGTAGATCACGTTGCCCGCGGCGACGTGCGGCTCGTACTCCTCCATCTCCTCGATCGTGCACTCGTGCTTGGCCAGGTCGGCGATGGTGGCGAAGCGCTGCACGGCCTGCTTGGCGAGGTCGCCGTAGGGCATGGGGTGGCGGATCGAGACGACCTTCTTGCCCGCCTCGATGAGCATGCGCTGGATCTTGCGGCTGGTCTGGCTCTTGCC
>DDYF01000044.1:532-7522 GCA_002347645.1 Thermoleophilia bacterium UBA2241
TCCCATGATGAGGACTTTCGTGCGGTCGGCCATGCTCACTCCTGTGGTTTCGAGGTCCCTCCGCGCCACGGAGCGACGCGCATCACGCCTCAGCCCAGACGCAGAGACGACCCCTCGATCGTCAGAACCCTTCGATCTGCGCGGGGAAGTAGTCCTCGCACGTCCCCTCGCGGTAGACGTCAGCAGTGGAACAGTGAAGGCCTCCGCCGAACGAGTAGACGTCCCGGAACGGCACGGGCAGGACCTCGAAGCCCAGCTTCTCGAACTGCTCCATCTGGTGCACCTCACTCGCTTCGACACACACCGTCTTGGGGTCAAGAACGAGGCAGTTCATGGAGAGCCAGACGCTCGAGTAGCAGAGCGGCGGCGGTGTCTCGTGGGCCGGCTGGGCGGCGGGGACGATCTCCCAGCCGTTCTTCTCAAAGATCTTCTTCTGCTCGTCGGGCAGGGGTCGCTGCGGATTGCTGATGATCAGCCCCGGCCTTACGGGGACAAATGTGGCGTCGATATGGACGGGGTGAAGGTCGTCGGGAAAGTTGACCGCGTGCACGCGGTGATCGGGGAAGTGGCGGCGCAGCCAGTCAACGCCCTTCACATTGGTGGTGAGCGACAGCTGGACGAAGAGGTCCTTTCCCGTTCGGCACACGTCGGCCGCATCAAAGAGCGGCTCTTCTTCGGTCGTCACGAAGACCTTGTCCCGGACCCACTGCCGGCGCTGGTCCTCGCTGACGGCGTCGCTCCAGTAGTCGTGGCGGTACGACACCTCCGTGAGCCTGGGCTTGGGCGCAGTCTCCCAGCGAAACTCCGGATCCTCCTCGAAGAACCGGTTGAGCACAGGGCGGTAGGCGAGGTACTCGAACCAGCGGGACCTGAGCGACATCGTGGCTTCGCAGATCTCGTGTCCGACGGTCAGGAGCACGTCGCGCGGCGGCATACAGCCGGTCATCGTTTCAGCCGACCAGTCCGGGGTGGAGGTGGCGCGATTCCACTGGATAGGGGTTGGCCGACTGACCGTGATGCCACGCTTCTCCAGCATTCGGGCATAGGCGTCCAGCTGCGCGTTCGCCGCCTCGATCGAGCGCCGCGCCCGCGGGCCGTACCTGCCCCCCATCTCGGAGTCCTCGGGTACTCGGAAGTCGTCGGCAGGCTCCGGCGCAGGAATGCACGCGAAGTCCGCGCGACCGAGAATCACATGCTTCAGCGGGTCCCACTCGTTCCAGGAACAGACCGTTCTCCCCATAGAGACCACCTTCCTTGTCGCAGGATCACTTGCGCACTGCCTGCGGATCCTGACACGCCGCGCAGCCGGACCGCCCACCACGATGGTTGACTGACGAGCCAGTACGAGCATAGCTCCGCCGCTCCACCTGAGTCAACGTGGCCCGGCCGAGGAGCCATGGCGACAGCCGACGAGAAGGACGCGCGGTCAGCGGGGCGTTTGCGCTGGTCGCGTCGCGTCTGCGCGTGGCAGCCAACGCACCGGACTCTCCCCTGACGGCAGACTGTTGGCCGACTCGTTCGTGATCGCCCGCAAGCTCGACTGCTGCTATAATCACCACGTAGTCGCCGCCCCGCTAGATGTCGGAAGAACACGGAGAACAGCATTGAGCCGCGCCGATGAGGAGCCAAGGCCGGCGTCCCGCGAGGACGGGCCTCAAGCACTCACGGATGACGAATGCCTGTATCGGCTATGGACGCTGCGATTCGCAGCCGACGGCGCCCACGCACACTGCCCGAAGTGCCTGAAGATGCGGAGGTTCCACCGGCTACGTGCGCGTCGTGCGTACGCGTGCGACGTCTGCGGGACGCACATATACCCGACGGCAGGCACGTTCCTGAAGAGCTCGAATCTCGGGCTAGCGACCTGGTTCAACGCCATCCGCCTCATGCTCGAGCCCCCCAAGGAGATGCCCGCCATGCGCCTCGCCGCGGAACTCTCCGTGAGCTACAGGACCGCACTCCGCATCAGAGAGAAGCTGGCGGGAGCGGCTGTGGCGATGGGGCATGACGCAAGGCTGCTGAGGGAGTTGCAGAGCTTCGTGTCGAGTCCGTCAGGCGCGGTTGCCAAACCTCGCCCCCCGGCCGCGTCAGCGACCGTCGACAAGATACGCGCCGCCGCGTGTCGGGCGTTCTTGAGCCGCGGGCTGGCTGCGACCCGCGTCGCCGACGTCGCGCGCGAGGCTGGCGTCAGCGCCGCGAGCATCCACTACCACTTCGGGAGCAAAGAGCGGGTCCTGCTCGCGGCCCTGGAGTGGTCGACCGAACAGAACGTGAACCGGTTGCGTCAGGCCAGTCGAGAGACACGCGACCCACTTGCGACCTTGCTGGCAACCCTCCACATGGCGCTGCCGGGTGGCGGCATGCCTCATGACGACGGTCCTCTCTGGCTGGAGGCCTACGTTAACGTGAGACACCGGCCAGAGCTACTTGACGCATGTGAGTCCGCGTCGGCGGTGTGGACCGACTTCCTTGTCGATTTGATCGACGAGGGGGCGGAGCGCGGTGTCTTTCACCCTGTCGCTCCCGCTCGCGAGATCGCACTCGGGCTGACCGCTATCCTGGACGGCCTCGGGTTCAAGGGCATTGCGGGGTTCCGGCATCTTGACCCGGCACTCGTCAAGACGATCCTTCACCGTTTCACCGCCCAACAGCTCGGCATTCCTCCAGCCTCGATTGGCGTGACCTGCTAGCGGACGGGCTCGTTCTGCAGAGTGTGCATCCGGGACGGCCCCCTCGACCTCTCCATGCGCCACCTCGACGCGGTGTCCGTGCCGAGTCCCGGGCAGCACCAAGGCTCAGTCGGCGGGCCTGTCCGTCTCCACCTCGGCGAGGATGCGGTCAAGCTCGGCCTCCGCCGCGGCGCCAAGCTCGAACGAGCGCGGCTCGCCGCACAATTCCGCGACCCGCGCCATGAGCCGGTCGAGGAGCGTCGGCGACCCTTCTTCGACCCAGTGCGCGTGGCGACTGGTGTCGAAGAGGTCGCTCTGCCAGATCTGGCGGTAGTGCTTGCGCGTGTACGGCCGGGCCAGATGGCTGCCGCCCGGCCCGACCGCCTTGATCTCGTCGAGCGCCAGGGCTTCATCGTCGACGTTGAGCTCGCCCATGAACGCCTTCGCGTAGCCGATGAGCTCGTCGCCGAAGACGATCGATTCATAGCTGCTCTGCAGGCCGGCCTCGAGGTAGCCGACGTCGTGCAGCAGCGTCGCACGTGACAGCAGACCGGTCACCGCCGTGATCGCTGCCTCCGCGGCCCACTGCCCGTCGAGCGTCTTGCTGTCGCTGTGCGCGGCGTAGCCGAAGCTGGGCAGGCCGTACCAGCGCGCCAGGTCGGCCTGCGCCTGGTAGCCCTGGATCGGCCCGGCGGAGGCGTAGACCTCGTTCATGGTGCGCATGTTCATCGCGCCCACGCCAACGCCCCAAACGAAGGGCGCGCCGGCTCTGACGGCCTGACTCAGCACCAGGCCGGCGAGAGTCTCGGCGTTGGCGACGACGATCACCGACGCGATGCTCGCCGGCGCCGTCGTCCCGGCGTTGGGCGCCGGCGCCCAGATCAGCGGAATGCCGAGCTCCGCGCACGCGATCACCTTGCTCGCGCCGTCCTCGTCCATCATCAGTGGAGGCACGGGCATGGCGTAGATGCCGAAGCTGTCGGGCTCGCCGGCGGCGGCGCACATCTCCTTCATGCGCTCCAGGATGTGCCCGTCGCGAGGCGCCACGAGCAACGGCTTGCGCGTCCCGCGCAGCATGGCGTCGACCTGGGCGAGGTCGTCGATCGCCTGCGGCACGTCCTCGGGCAGGCCCATGCTCATGACGAAGTCAATGTTGGGCAGCTTCTCGCACAGGGCCGCCTGTCCCTCGACGTCGGCCTTGCGCACGCGGCGCCGCTCGCGCGTGTCCGGGTCGCAGATGTAGAGGATGTCCGACCCAGTGCCGCAGTAGCTGTGCTGGGCGTCGAGCACGAGCGGGGCGGTGTCGCCGCCTCGCGGCTTGAGCAGCCAGCCGCGCGGCGCGCTCTTGATCGCCGCCTCGACGAGGTGCGCGGGGATGCGCACACGCGTCCCGTCGACCTGGGCGCCGGCTCGGCCGAAGACCTCGACCGCCGGTGCGTACCGCACGTCGACGCCGGTCTCAGCGAGCACCTCGAGCGTCGCCTCGTGGACGCGCCTGCACGCGTCCTCACCCCAGATGGTCAGACGGGCCTCGTTCATCCTCGCTCCTCTTCTGCCGGGTCGCCGGTCTCCGGTGTCGTCAGCGAACGACCAGCGTATTCGTTCCGATGCGGCTCTGCTTGTTGTCCGCCCTATCGGTCGCGTAGACCGAGAAGCGGTACCTCCCCCTCGCCAGCGTGCACCTGAAGGTGGCCGCGCGCGCCTTGCCCAGCGGCTGGGCGCCCAGCGACAACGTCTTCATGACCTTACCGCTGCGCTTCTTGACCTTGATCGTGACCGACGCTGCCGCCCCATTGGGCTGCGCGTCGGTCGCCTTGTACTTGAGGGTCGCCCTGCGACCGCGGGCGACCGCGGCACGCGACGGCGCGTACGCCTTCGGCGCGACGCCGTCGCGTGCCAGAACCGTGCCGTTCGCGCCGACGACGAACGCCGTGCCAGCGCTCAGCGCCGTGAGGCGGCTGGGCTCACGATATCACCGCGCTCTGAAGCACCGCGTGCGGCTGCGGCACCACGGCGCTCCGGCCCTCTCGGCCCCTCAACACCCTCGCGCGCCACCGGCCTGTTGCTTCCCAGGGCACGCCGCCGCACAATTGGAGCCGGCCGCGACCGGAGTCCTTCATGGCCGCCACGCTCGACGATACGGACCTTGCGATTATCGCCCTGCTGCAGCACGACGGGCGCATGTCCGCACGTGCCATCGCCCGCGAGATCGGGGGTATCGGCGACAGAGCCGTGCGTTATCGCATCCGGCGGCTGCTCCGCGAGAAGGTCATCTTCATCGGAGCCGTCGTCTCGGCGACGGCGATCGGTTACCCCGTCGCAGCCGATATCGTCATCGATGCCATGCCGGCGCAACTGCCCGGGATCGCCCGGGAGATAGCCATGCTCGACCTCGTCAGCTACGTCGCCACGTCCGTGCGCAGCGGGCAGATCAGCGCGCAAGCCTACGCCCGCGATGAACGCGAGATGCTGGAACTCGTGCGTTCGCTGGCGAACGACTACCCGGGGGTGACGCGCGTGCACACGACGGTGCTCCCCCAGTTGGTCAAGGACATCACCGACTGGCCGGCGCCGAGAGGAGGCTGACCCGCCCCTCGGCGCCGGCCCGCGCGGCCGCCGCTCAGGCCATGTCCTCCGAGCGCCCGTGCCGACGGCGCGTGCGCGCGAACACGATGATCGCCGCGACGGCCGCCACGGCGATCGCCACCCCGAGGGCCACGACCGGGAAGCCGCCCGACGACTCCTCGCTCGCCGTCACGGGATGAACGGCGAGGTACGAATGACGGTTCCACAGGCTGCCGGTGCCCTCGGGCTGCCTGACCCAGCCCTCCCACGACGAGCTGTAGATCTCGCGCGTGAGCGGATACACGAGGGGGATGTAGGGAGCGTCCGAGTACACGATCTGCTGCATCTCGTGGACGATGGGGAGACGCGCCTCCGGGTCTGCTTCTGCGGCCTGCGCCTCGTACAGCTCATCGTAGCGCGCGTTCGAGTAGTTGCAGTCGCTCCACGCCTCGATCTGGCCGGTCGTCAGCAGCGAGAGGAGGAAGTTCGGGTCGTCCTCGCCGGTCGCCCAGCCCCAGATGAAGAGGTCGAAGTCCGGCGCGAACTCGTCGTCCTTGTTGTAGTTGTACTGCCGGTCGCTCAGGGCGCCGTCTTCCATCACCTGCATGGAGATGTCGATGCCCACGTCCTCGAGCTCCCCGGTGATGAACTTGCCGGCGGAGGCGTACTCGGGCTTGTCGCTCGCCGCCCACAGGCGGAGCTTGATGGGCTCGCCGTCCTTGTCCTCGCGGACACCGTCGCCGTCGGAATCGGTATAGCCCGCGGCGTCGAGCAGCTCCTTGCACTTCTCCGGGTCGTACGTGCGCGCGACATCGTCCGTCGGCTCCCAGTGGTAGTCGAGACTCTCGTCGTAGTAGTCGGCGGTGATGATCGTCGTCGCGGGGTCGGCGAACCCTCCCCAAGCGATCTCGGCGATCTTGTCATGGTCGATCGCCCAGGCGAGCGCGCTGCGGAACGCCGGGTCCAAGAGGATGGGATGGCCCAGGGAGGCCGCGCCCTCGTAGCAGTTGAAGCCCAGCTCGTCGAAGCCGTTGTCGAGCGCCAGCGACGTCGCGAGCCCAGGGGAGCCTTCGAGCGCCCGATACGCGGCGGCTTGGACGTTGCCGCCCTGGATGATCCCCGACTTGAGCTCGGCGGCGAGCGTGTCGTTGTTCGTGTACATCTGGAAGATGATCTCGTCGATCTTGGCCCGGCCGCCCCAGAAGCTGGGGTTCGTCTTGAGGCGCACGTACTTGTCCCGCTCGAACTCCACGATCTGGAACGGGCCGCTGCCGATGACGGGCGGCTCGTTCTGGAACTTGCGCGCAGCCTCGGCCGGCGTCATCTTCGACCAGATGTGCTCCGGGACGATGGGGACGAGGGTGAGGTCCGTGAGCAGCCGCGGCTGCGGCGCGGCCAAGACGAGCTCCACCGTCAGGTCATCGACCGCGGTGCAGGACTCGACGTTGCCGACGTACATGTCGTAGGTCGAGATCGCGTCGCTGAGGTTGAGCTCGACCGAGTAGACGACGTCGGCGGCCGTGAGCGGCTCCCCGTCCTGCCACTGGACCCCCTCGCGCAGCTTGAAGGTCCACTCCGTGAGGTCGTCGTTCGACGACCACGACGCCGCCAGCGACGGCACGGGCTGCAGCGTCTCGGGGTCAGACTGCGTCAGGTAGTCGTAGTTGAGGTGGTAGAGCGCGTACGAGGTGCCCTCGTAGCCCATGAAGGGGTTGAGGCTGTCGACCATCTGGAGTAGTGTCCCGGGTTGTGTGCA